>JBBQYR010000036.1:0-33694 GCA_038208565.1 Chthoniobacterales bacterium | reverse complement strand
GTGAACTACCTGCTCCACTGGGGCCTCGCGGGTGGTGCGGATGCCTATCCCGCCGCCACACCGAAGGAGCGCCGGCAGATTTGGGAAACGCACCGCGCTTACACGCATCGACTCCTCTGGTTCCTGCGCACCGATGCCTCCGTGCCGGAGTCCATCCGGCAAAATCTCCAGCAATGGGGCCTGCCGAAGGACGAGTTCACCGACAACGGTCATTGGCCCTACGACCTCTACGCCCGTGAAGGCCGCCGTATGCTCGGCGACTTCGTGATGACGCAGCGCGACCTCTTTGACGACATCAGCAAGCCCGACGCCATTGCCCTCGGCTGCTTCCCGGTGGACTCGCATGTCGTGCGCCGCCTCGCCACCCCGGATGGCAAGGAAGTCATCAATGAAGGCGGTTATCTCGTCATCCCGCCTCTTTATGAGATCCCGTATCGCGCCCTCACGCCGAAGGCGGTCGAGTGTGACAACCTCCTCGTCACCAGCGCCCTCGGCAGCTCCCGCGTGGCCTTCAACTCCCTCCGCGTCGAGCCCACCTGGATGATGCTCGGCGAGGCCGCCGGCATCGCCGCCGCGATGACGCAGAAAGACAAAACACCCGTGCAGAGTGTCAATGTCGCTGAGCTGCAAAGACGTTTGCAGGAAGCCGCCGTTCCATTTCGGAAACCATGAAGCTTTACTTTGCACTCCTCCTTTCGCTACTCACCGCCCTTTGTCTGGCCTCGCCCGTGTTTGCCGCCGATGGCCCGAACTTTGCCGACGACGTCCTGCCCATCTTGCGCACGCATTGCGTGAACTGCCACCGCCCCGGCAAGACCCGCGCCGGCCTCGACCTCACCACCGTGGAGATGATCGAAAAAGGCGGCTCGTCCGGGGCCTCCGTGCAGCCCGGCATCGCGGAGAATAGCATCCTCTACCGCGCCATGGCGCACATCGGCGATGAAGAACCCATGCCGCCGGAGAAGGACAAGCTGTCCGCCGCCACGCTCGCCGTCATCAAGCAATGGATCGAAGGCGGACTCAAAGCCAGCGCCACGGGAATCGCCAAGAAAGCCACCTCGTCGCTCGACATCGCCATCGACCCCGCCACGCTCGGCGCACCGCAGGAACCCATCGCCTTCATTAAGACCCTGCCGCTCGTCGCCACCCCGGCCAAGCTCGTCCGCGCGCTGCCCGTCAGCGCCCTCGCCGCCAATCCCTGGGCACCGCTCGCCGCCATCGGCGGTCATCGCGAAGCGACGCTCTATGACCTCGCCACCGGTCAGCGCATCGGCAGCATTCCCTTTGAACATGGCGACCTCCGCGTGCTGCGCTTCAGCCGCAATGGCCGACTCCTCCTCATGGCCGGCGGCAAACCGACCGAATCCGGCAAAGCCGTCCTCATCGACATCACCACCGGCAAAACGCTCGCCACGCTCGGCGAAGATTTCGACATCGTGCTCGCCGCCGACCTCAGTCCCGATCAAAGCCTCATCGCTCTCGGCGGCCCCGAGAAACTCGTCCGCGTCTATCGCGTCGCCGACGGCTCACTCGCCTACACCATGAAGAAGCACAGCGACTTCATCACCAGCATCCAGTTCTCGCCCGACGGCAAAACTCTCGCCAGTGCCGACCGTGCCTCCGGCCTTTACCTTTACCCCGCCGCCACCGGCACCGCGCCCGTTTCCATCGAAGGAGCCGTCGATGGCATCAACGACATCGCCTGGCGCGCCGATGGCAAAATCCTCGGCCTCGCCACTGGCGATGGCAGCGCCCTACTCGTCGATGCCGCGCAAAAAACCATCGCCGCCAAATGGACCGCCCACGAGCGCGGCTGTCTCACCTTTGCCTTTGCCAAAGACGGCCGCATCCTCACCGGAGGCCACGACGCCACCGCCCGCGCCTGGAAACCCGACGGCACCCCGCTCACGCTAAGCCAGGGCTACAAGGCCAGCACCTTCCGCGTCACCTTCACCCAAGACGACACCTCCGCCCTCACCAGCGACTGGACCGGCCAAGTCCGCCAATGGACGCTCGCCGATGGGAAAGAACAGCGCTGGCTGGGTAGATAACGGTGCACCGGCGCGCCGCACTTTAGAAACGACGAACGGCATCACGCTTTCGTCATTAAAGAACCGACTAAGCAAAAAATAGATATGACCCACTCGAAATCCAGCCGCATGAAACGACCCCATTGTCCCTCCACTCCACTGCGCTGAGCGTGGCCGCCGTCGTGGCCTGTGTTCCAGGCGCCAAGGCCCAGTGGATCGAGACCGCCGCCGGCAGCGACGACCACAATACCGGCGCGAACTGGGCCGGCGGGAACATCAACGGTGTCTCAGTGGAGCGATCAGCGGCAGCACTTTCGGCGTCACAAAAACCGGCGCGGGCACGGTGATCCTGAGCCACGACAGCGGCTATACCGGGCCGACCAGGGGCAGCGCCGGGGCGCTGGTCGTGAGCGGTTCGATCTCTGGCACGACGAATGTGGCGGTCACCACCGGCGGCACGCTGCTCCTGAGCGGGGCGGGCGCGACGAATAACAAGCTCAACACCACCCCCACGGCGACGTTCGGGGGAGGTAAACTAGACCTCGGCGGGATGACAAGCAGCCTTGATCAGCAGGTCGGCGCGCTGACCTTGAGCAGCAGCTCGGTGCTCGACTTTGGGACGCTGGCCGCGGGGAATACCTTTCGCTGAGCAGGCTGAGCAGGCTGAGTAGGCTGTTGCGGCGGACGATCGCCGGATCTTCGGGAGACATCCGCAGGCTGATCGCGACCGACAATTTAAAAAGACAACGCCGCCCGCTTGACCCCTGCCCCAGTCCACTGCTCACTTGCGTCCTCCATGCTCCGCATCGTGCTCAAGATGCTTTCCGGTGATCGCACGAAATTCGCGATGCTCCTCGGCGTTACCTTTTGCGCGCTGCTCCTCCCCGTGGCTCCTGGGTCGGCGCAGGGGCTTTCGGTCGAGCCCGTTACGGATATCGCCACCATCCGGGCGCTGTCGCGGGAGGACTTCGCGAAGGCGCCGCCGGTCCGGTTGCGTGGGGTCGTCACCTTCCGGGACATGCATACGTTCGTCATGCAGGACGACTCCGCCGGCATCTACGTTAACCAGGGATTGGCCAGGCAACGGAAGATCTGGATCGGCGACGAGACCGTCTTCGCCGCGTTGCGGGCGGGTTCGGTGGTGGAAGTGGAGGGCGTGCTGGATGTCGGCGGCTTCTCGCCGCCCGTGCTCCTGCGGCAGGTGCGGATCGTGGGCGAGGCTCCACTGCCTCCGGCTCGCCCGACGATTCCGGGGCGTTTTTTCCGGGGTGTGGAGGATAGCCAGCGGGTCGCGGTGCGTGGCGTGGTGCAGGGCTTCTGGGTGGACGGGGCGGTCGTGATTCTGGTCATCGATGCGGTCCCCGGGCGGTTTCTGGCGCGCTTGCCAAAGCCAGCGCTGGACCCTGCGGTGGCGTGGGTGGATGCCGAGGTGCGCCTGGAGGGCGTGGCCATGTCGCGCTTTAATACGCGGGGCGAATTCATCATGCCGGTGATGTATCTGAATCGCGCCGAAGATTTGCAGGTCGAGAAGCCCCCGCCTTCGCTCCCCTTCGATGCGCCCAAGGTTGCGCTGCGGGACATCGACCGCTTCCGGGTGGAGCCGCTGAAGGCGCACCGTCAGCGCGTGGAAGGCGTCGTCAGCCATGCCGAGCCCGGCCGCGTCATTTATCTTCAGGATGGCCGCACGGGACTGCGCGTGGAGACCCGCTCCCCGCTGGTGTTCCAGCCGGGAGATCGGGTGGAGGTCGCGGGATTCGTCGATCGTACTCGGACGGTCCGCGGGCTGTGCGAGGCCGTGGTGCGCAAGATCGGCACCGGGCCCGTCGCTGCGCCGGAGCCGATCCACCCCGACCAAATCATGGCTATCAACACGGACTCAGTCGCCAGCGGGCTGATCGCGAACCCCGGTGATTACGATGGACGGCTGATCACGTTCACCGCCTCGCTCGTCGATGTGAAAAGGAGCGACTCTGGAGAGTGGCGGCTTACCTTGAAGGGCGAGGCCTCCAGCGTCACCGCCACCCTGCACGATGCGAACCCCCGTGCGCTGGCGGCGCTGCGGCCGGGGAGCGAACTGGCTGTCACCGGGATCGCGCAGGTCTTCTTTGCCAGTTCCCTCATGTCGGCCCAGATCCCGGAGCGCATGGAGGTGCTGCTGCGTACGGGCGCGGACCTCGTGATCCTCCGGCAGCCCTCGTGGTGGACTCAGGGCCGGGTGATGATCTCCTTGGGTGGTGTGGTGCTGGCGCTTTTCGGCGCCATCGCGTGGGTGGGGCAACTCCGGCGGCGGGTCCGGGCGCAGGCGGTCACCATCGCCGAAGCCATGCGCACCCACCGGGATTCCGAGCTGGAGCTGACGGCCGCCCGCGGCGAGCGCTTCCGCCTCGCCGCCGATCTGCACGATAGCCTCCAGCAGCATCTCACGGGCGCCTCTTACCGCATCGAAGCCGGCCTCATGCGCATGGGCGAGGTGCCGGAGATCGTGCGCGAGCAGTTCACCGCCGCCCGCGCCGCGCTGGAGCGCACCCGCTCCGGGCTGCGCGCCTGCATGGTCAGCCTGCGCGAAGTCGAGGAGGGGCCGGAGGAGTTCCCCGCGCTGGTGCAGCATTCGCTGGGAAAAGTGGAGCAGTGGCCGCGCAACGCCGTCGAGTTGATCACCACGGGGGAAGCCTACCCGCTCTCCCGCCACGTCATGGGCAGTTTGCTGCTCTTTCTCCATGAAGCGGTGGGCAATGCCTTCAAACACGGCACGCCCAGTCGCGTGGGCGTTCAGATCGACTACGAGCCGAACGCGCTGACGCTCACCGTGACCGACGACGGCTGCGGCTTCGACCTGGCCGCCGCGCAGCGGCGCCCTACGGGCCTGGGCCTGGAGACCATGCGCCACCGGCTGCGCTGGCTGGGCGGCTGCGCTGAACTCAGCAGCCAGCTGGGGGAGGGCACGCGCATCGTCGCCCGGCTCTCCCGGCTGAAGGCACAGGTCGGGGAGGAATCCGCCGGCGCCCCGGGAGGCTCCGCCAGACCATGAAACCGCGCCCGTGGAAAACACCTCAAACGGGGCCTAGCCGCGCCGCCGCTCATCCTGCAGATAACGCGATGCTCCCCGCCGCCCACAGCCTCCGCCTGCTCATCGTCGATGACCACAGCGTGGTCTCCGCCGGCCTCGAGGCCATGCTCTCCGCCGCGCCCGGCATCGGCCCCATCGCCACCGCGGCGGATGGCGCAGAGGCGCTGCGACTCTGCGCCAGCGAGCTGCCGGACCTCGTGCTCCTCGACCTGCGCATGCCCGTGATGGATGGCCACCGAACGCTGGAGGCGCTCCGCCAGCGCTGGCCGGAGCTCCGCGTCGTCGTCATCAGCGGGAGTGAACTCGGCGCCGATGTGAAACTGGCCCGACGGGCGGGGGCGGCCGCCTTTCTCAGCAAATCGGCCGATCCGGCGACCGTCCTGCAGGTCATCGAGACCGTCGCCGCCGGCGGCACCTATTTTCCCGAGGCCGGGGAAAGTGAGGCCGCTGCGGGTTGCCAGCTCAGCCCGCGCGAACTGGAGGTGCTGCGCCACCTCGCCCGCGGCCTGACCAACGACGAGATCGGCCGCGCCCTCGGCGTCTCCGGCCAGACCGTGAAGGGCCACCTCAAACACCTCTTTCCCAAACTCTCCGCCGCCACCCGGACCGAAGCCGTGAGCCGCGCCTACGAACTGGGGCTGGTGATGTGAACGGGCGGTGATTAATTCCCGGTCAAGGCACCCGTTGCTGAGAGGGCGCCTGAAAAGTAGCTGCCGCCGCTCTGATCGTCTTCCTCTTCCTCCGCCTCTTTATCTCCATCAATTCCCCTCGTGACGAGGAGGATGATGGGGAAGAGGAAGATGAAAATGCGGAGGAAGATTTCAGGACAGCCCCACCTTCTTTGGACACCCTCTTGGAAAAAACACCCCGTTCGGGGCGTATCGGGGGGGGGGGCGTCCGGGCAGAATGGGGGGGTATGAAGACATCAAGTCCGTCTCGCCTCCGCCGTGCCCTCGCTGCCGCCGGCACCGTCGCTCTGAAGCGCCTCCCCGCCTGCTTCCTCCGCCTCCCAGGGGTTCTCAGTGCGCTCGCCGCCGCTACGTGGTGGGGGTGCGCCATGTTCCCTGCAGGTCTGTTGGCCGACAACACGTGGGATGGGGGTGGCGCGAGCGGCAACTGGAGCGACTTCAGCAACTGGGGCTTAAACACCACGCCGGTCTCACCCACGTTGCTCACCTTTGGAGGAACGCTACAGCTCAATTCCAACAACGACCTCTTCGCCGCAGACACTTCCTTCGCGGGAATTACGTTCAACACCGGCGCGGGTGCCTTTGTTCTCACAGGCAGCCGCATCACTCTGACCGGTAATGTCACCAACAACGATGACAGCCTCCAGACTCTCAATCTGGACATGATCATGGGGGCCACGCGGACGTTCACGGTGACCTCGGGGGATCTTGCGGTTGGCGGCATCCTCAGCGGCAGCGGAGGTTTCACGCTGGCTCAATCCACGTCCACCGCTCGCACGCTCACCCTCACCGGCGCGAACACCTACAGCGGCACTACGACCGTCGGCAGCGGCACGCTCATCGTCAGCGGCGCGGCGGGCACCATCAATGCCTCCACCAGCATTAGCATCGGCATCAACACCGGCAACGGCCCCACCGCCGCCCTCCTGCGACTCGACAACACCTTAGGCAATGTGGACCGCATTGGGGATGCACGGCCAATCACGCTCTTTAACCGGGGCGAACTCGCCCTGATCGGCAACACCACCGCCAGCACCACTGAGACGATCGGAGCGCTGACCTTCGGCTCCAGCGCTCTTGGCTCCAGCGGGACCATCACCCTCTCGGGCACTGCGGGAGGACTGCTCACCACGCTCACTGCCGCCAGCTTCACGCGAGTGGGCAACACCACGGGCCTCATCCGAGGCACCAGCCTCGGCCAGCAGTCGACCAACGCCACCCGCTTCACGCTGACTTCCATCAGCGGCCTCAGCTTTGTCGGAACCACCACGGCCAACGGAGCCACGCCCGGCACGGCCAAGGACGTGCGCATCGTCCCTTACCTGCTGGGTGATACCAGCGCCACGGGCAACGGGAGCAGCTTTGTCACCTACGACACCACCGGCGGTCTGCGTCCTCTGGCCGCGACCGAATACACCACGCTCAGTGCCGGTTACACCGCGCCCGTGAATGCCGAAAACGTCCGGGCTTTCAACGGCACCCTCACCACCGCCAACCCCACGGTGAACTCCCTACTCTTCAGCACCGCCAGCCAGACTCTCAACGGCAGCGGCACCCTCACCGTGGAGAGCGGAGCCATCGCCGCCGTGGTGAACACCGTGGCTATCGGCAGCGGCTTCAGTGGCATCACTCTCGGCAACGGCATCTGGAATGAAGGGGTGCTCACTGCCACTGGCAGCAACGTGTTCACCATCAGCGCCCCGATCAACGTCACCGGCGGCGCCGCTGGTGTGCTGACCAAGGGAGGCACTGGCTTCGTCCACCTCGCGGGCAACAGCAGCTACGACGCCACCACCTACGTCACCAACGGTAATCTCCGTGTCCTTCACAACAATGCCCTCGGCTCCACCACGGGCAATACGGTGGTGCACGGCGACGCCGGTGGTCGGCTTTACATCGGCAACAGCGGCAACCAGCTCACCGTGGCTGAGCCGCTCAGCCTCATCGGCCAGAATCCCAGTTTCGGCGCGACCCTTCTTGTCGATGGCGGCCAGCAACGGCTTACGGGAGCGATCACCGCGACCGGCCAGCAGCGCTGGAACATCACGAATGGATCGCTGACTGTCACCGGCGGCGTGACCGGCACGAACATTTTCTTCGTGGACAACGCCAGCGCGAACGGTGCGCTCATCTTCACCACCACCCCGCTGAATCTCGGCAGTGGCGGCACTTATTACCATGACTCCGGCGGCGGCCTGGCCGTTATCGGCGTTGCGGGTAACACTTGGGGCACGACGACCGTGGCCAACACGGGCAGCGTCCGGCTCGACGTGGCCAACGCGCTCCCGAGCACTTCGCTCCTCAGAATCGGACTCAGCTATGCCACGACAGGCCTGCTCGATCTCAACGGCAACAGCCAGACGGTCAACGGGCTGGAAAACGGAACGGCCACCGCGGGCATCCGCATCGTCAGAAGCGCCAATGCCGCCACTCTCACGCTCAGCAGCAGCAACGACCGCAGTTTCGACGGCACCTTCCAGGGCGCGCTGGGCCTCATCAAGAACGGCTCGAACATCCAAACGCTGTCCGGTGCCAGCACCCACACCGGTGACACGCGGGTCAACGTTGGCACCCTGGCCCTGGGCAACCTCAATGCGCTGCAAGCCAGCACCCTCGACACCGGCACCAGTGGCACCCAAGCCGTCACCTTCACCGTCGCGGGAACCTACAACCTCGGCGGGCTGAAAGGCGCGGACGAGCTCGCGATCGGAGCCAATTCTCTCAGCATCGGAGCCAACAACCAGAGCACCGGCTTCACCGGAGCCATCACCGGCGGCGCGGGTGGTCTCACCAAAGTCGGCACCGGCAGCCTCACCCTCGGCGGCACCAACACCTTCACCGGCGCGACTTCGGTCAATTCTGGCACCCTCGTGCTCGACTACACGGCGAGCGACACCAGCAAGCTCTCCGACACCGCCGTCACCGGGGTTCTCACACTCGGCAGCGCCACTCTCCAAATCGACCGCTCGGCTTCCGCCAGCGGCACTCACACCGAGGCCGTGCTTTCCACCACGCTCAATGGCGCCGCCAGCATCACTCGTGGCACTGGTTCGACGGCCACGCTGCAAATGAACGCCATCACCCGCAATCCCGGGGCCAGCGTGAACTTCGGCGCGGCCAGCATCGCCAGCACGGACACGACGAACACCAACGGCATCCTCGGCGCATGGGCCACCATTGGCGGCACGGACTTCGCCATAAACTCCACCAACGCGGCCGACGGCCCGATCACCGCCTACACCGCCTACACTGATGTGACCCGTCTCAGTTCCGGGACCAAGGCCATCGCCGATGGCTCCACGACCAATGTGCGCATCATCGAAGGCACCGGGTCACTTGCCAACATTACCTTGGGCGCAGCCACGACCACGATCAATACCTTGAACCAAAGCTCGACGGGCGGCACGGCCACCCTTGACGCGGCCGGGCAGACGCTGCGGGTGGCCGGCATCCTCGCGGGGAGCGGCTCCAGTGCCCTGACCATCGGCACCGCCGCAAACGACGGCACGCTCACCGCCGCCACGTCCGGCGGGGAACTGATCCTGCAAAACTACAGCGGCAACACCCTGACGATCAACTCGGTCATCGCCAACAACACCACCGCCTCCGGCCTCACCCAGTCTGGCACCGGCACCACCGTGCTCGCGGGCACGAACACCTACACCGGCAAGACCGTCATCAACGGCGGCAAGCTCAGCATCGCCGCTGAAACCGGCCTGGGCAGCAATCCGACCGGCGCGACCCCCGACCAGCTCACCCTGAATGGCGGCACGCTGCTTTCCACCGCCACCTTCAGCATCGACGACACCAACCGCGGCATCACCCTGGGCGCGGCGGGCGGCACCTTCGAGGTCAGCGCCGGCACGCTCACCGTGGCCTCCACCAATGTCATCACCGGCACCGGCGGCCTGACCAAGACCGGCACCGGCCAGCTCACCCTTGCCGCCACCAACACCTACACCGGCCCCACGACCCTCAGCGGTGGTATCCTCAGCGTCGCCACCATCGGCAACGGTGGCGTGGCTGGAAACCTCGGCGCAGCCAATGCCGCCAACAGCAACCTCATCTTCGACGGCGGCACCCTGCAATACACCGGCGCGACCGCCATTACGGACCGATTCTTCACGATCAACGACGCCAAAACCGCCACGATCGAAATAACCAACACCGCCAATTCCCTCACGCTCGGCGGCGGCGCACCGGCCACCAGCGGTGCGCTCAACAAGACCGGTGCAGGCACCCTCATTCTCACCGGGGGCAGCGACTACACCGGCAGCACCACCGTCAGCGCCGGCGCGCTCACTATCGGCGCCAACAACGCCCTCGGCAGCAGTGCCTCCGGCACTTCGGTCCTTACCGGGGGGGGGCTGAATCTGCAGGGTTACATCAAGGTCACGGGCGAAACGCTTTCCCTCGCCAGCGAGGGCCCAAGCCAAACCGGCGCGCTCCGCAATCTCAGCGGCACCAACGAATGGACGGGCAACATCACCATCGACGCTGCCAGCAGCCGCATCGCCTCAGATCTCGGCAGTATCCTCAAGCTGAGCGGCAACATCACCCAGAACTTCAACATGCTCTGGCAGGGCGACGGTAACATCGAGGCCTCGGGCATCATCAGCGGCAACTTTGGCGTTACCCGGAGCAATATCGGCGCCGGCACGCTGACGCTCTCCGGCCCCAACACCTTCAATGGCTCTGCCGACATCAACAATGGCGTGGTCAGCATCAACTCGATCAACAATGTCGGCTCCGGCCAAGGTGCCAGCGCCCTCGGGACCGCATCCAGCGCTGCAAACGGGCGTGTCAATCTGGGGAGCAGCACGGGGGCCTTCAACGGGACGCTGATCTACACCGGGGCCGCCGCCGCCACCGACCGGCAGGTCTTTCTCAACTCGCAAAGCGGCAATGGCACCCTCGACCAATCCGGCACGGGATTGCTCAAGTTCACCAGCGCGTTGGGGACTGCCAACAGCAACGCCAGCACCACCCGCACCCTGGTCCTGCAAGGTTCCACGGCCGGCAGCGGCGAGTTTGAGGGTGTTGTTGCCAACCAGGACACGGCCACCGGCAGGCTCACCGCCGTCACCAAGCAGGGCACTGGGACCTGGACGCTCAGCGGTGCCAACACCTACACTGGGGCGACGGTCTTGAATGCGGGAACTTTGGCCGTGAGCGGTTCGATCTCCGGGACGACGAATGTGGCGGTCAACACCGGCGGCACGCTGCTCCTGAGCGGGGCGGGCGGGACGAACAACAAGCTCAACACCAGCGCCACGGCGACGTTCGGGGGAGGTAAACTCGACCTCGGTGGGATCACCAGCAGCAGCCTCGACCAGCAGGTTGGCGCGCTGACCTTGAGCATCAGCTCGGTGCTCGACTTTGGGACGCTGGCCGCTGGGAACACCTTCCGCTTTGCCGATAGCACCAGCGTGACTTGGACCTCCGGGCAGACGCTGAGCATCTGGAACTGGACGGCTGGGGTGGATCACCTCTACTTCGGCAGCACCTTTGGCGGCGGCGTCACGGCTGGCCAACTCGGGCAGATCAGCTTCTACTCGGGCGCCAACGGGACCGGCTTCGTCGGCCTGGCCGCTTACGATGTCGGCGGCGAACTTTCGGCGATTCCCGAGCCCTCCACGACCGGGCTGCTCGGGGTAGCCGGACTGGCGGGCCTGATCGGCTTCCGCGAATTCCGCCGCCGCCGCCCGCGCGCATCTCTTTCCGCCTAAACCGCGGAAATTCGGGGGTCGTCCGGCGCCTAGTACATAGAGCGCCGGGAACGCCCCCGGGGGGAGTCCGCTTTAGTTCGCCTCGTGGGAGTCTCCGCCCCACCATTGACTGGCCTGAGGGCACCCCCGGCTTGGAGGCCAGTCCAAAGAAATGAGAAAGCCGCAGATGGAACAACCGAACAATCCTGAGCTCGTCGTGCCCCGAGGGACCGACCCAGCCGTGTCTCCCAAGGTGGCGAGCCCGCAGCCACCGGGGGCGAACCGTCCGGCGAGTGTGCCGGCCCGGCAGCAGCGCCTCGAGAAACTCGTAGCCGAGGCCGTGGCCCGGCAAACTGAAACGCTGACTGAAACGTTGGTCGAAACCATCGTGCAGCGAGTCATCGATGAACTCGCGCAACGGGAGAACTGCGACCCGATCAGCCGGGTGGAGGACAGCGACCCGATCGACCGTCTCCCACTGCCCACGCGCGTGGCCAAGGTGATGCGGCGGATGGGCGTTCGGACCGTCGGCCAATTGACCGCGTTGCGCGAAGAGGACCTGATGTATCTGCGCAACCTCGGTGCCGCCTCCCAGCGCCAACTCAACCGCATCCTCGCCCTCTTCGGCCGCTCGCTGGCGGGATAAAAGACGCCAGGCGAGGATCCACGCGCTTCGCGCCCGCCGCGGCCACCGGCCATAAATGGGCCGTCGCGCTGCCGCCCCACTTGACCGCACGCGGGTCCGCTGTTCATTTGCGCCCGCCATGCTCCGCCTCGCGCTCAAGATGCTTTACGGTGACCGCGCGAAATTCGTGATGCTCCTCGGCGGGCTCACCTTTTGCGCGCTGCTCATGACACAGCAGACTTCCGTCTTCCTCGGCCTGATGCGCTGGACGACGGCGACATTGCGCAACATCCAGGTGCCCATCTGGGTCTGCGACGTCAAGGTCGAGCAGGTGAATGAAGTCGTCGCGCTCCGCGACATCGAGGTGGATCGCGTGCGCAGTGTGCCGGGTGTGGAATGGGCGGTGCCGCTCTACTGGGGCATCCAGCAGGCGAGGCTGAATGATGGGTCTTTTCAGGCGATCCAACTCACCGGGCTCGACACGGCGACGCTCGTCGGGCGTCCGGCGCAGATGACCGCGGGGCGGATCGAAGACCTGCGGCTGCCGAATGCCGTGGTCGTCGATCAGGTGGCAGTGAAGAAGTTCAAGAAGAAGGGGATCGATGTCCGCGTGGGCAGCGTCTTCGAGATCAACGACAAGGAGGCGCGCGTCGTCGGCATCTGCTATTCCGACCAGAGCTTCCTCGGGCAGCCCTACGTCTTCACGACATACGATCGCGCGCTCGAATACGCTCCGCCGCAGCGCAAATTGCTCAGCTTTATCCTCGTGCAACCCAAGCCCGGCGTGCCGGTGCAGGAGGTGATCGACCGCATCCGCGAGGTCCCGGGGCTGAACGCGTTTGCCAGCGATGACTTTAATGCGCGCACCATCGACTGGTATATCAAGAATACCGGCATCCCGATTTCCTTCGGGACGGTCGTCATCCTCGGAATCGTCGTCGGCGTGGCCATCGCCGGGCAGACGTTTTACCTCTTCGTGCACGAAAATCTGCGCTTCATGGCGGCGCTCAAGGCGATGGGCGCGCGCACCGGGCTGCTGGCGAAGATGGTCTTCCTGCAAGCCTTCGCGGTCGGCTTCACCGGCTACGGGATCGGCGTCGGCCTCGCGGCGCTCTTCGGTTTCAGCACGATCAAAGCGGGCCAGCCGCCGTTCTTTCTGCCGTGGCAGGTGCTCGTCTTCACGGGCGGCGTGATCGTTTTCATCTGCTGTCTCTCGGCGCTGATTGGTCTGGTGAAAATCATCCGCGCGGAGCCGGCCGTCGTTTTCAAATAACGCATGGCTGAAACACCCCACGCAGCAGGCGAGATCGCCATTCGAGCCCGCGAAGTCGTGAAGACTTTCGGCAAAGGCGATACGCGCGTGCCGGCGCTGAAAGGCGTGACTCTCGAAGTGCGCTTCGGCGAGTTGCTCATGATCGTCGGCCCGTCCGGTTGCGGGAAGACGACCTTTCTCAGCGTGCTCTGCGGCACGCTCGGCTTCGACTCGGGCGAGGTGGAAGTCTTCGGCCACGACCTGCGGAAAATGAAGCCGGCGGAGGTCACGGCGTTCCGCGGGAAGAACGTGGGTTTCATCTTCCAGCAGTTCAATCTCGTGCCGATGTGGAACGCCGCGGAGAACGTCTCCGTCCCGCTGCTGCTCAACGGCGCCGCGCGCGGTTCCGCGGAGGGCGCCGCGGGCCGCATGCTCGACGCCATGGGCATCGGCGAAAAGCGCCGCGCCTATCCGCGCGAACTTTCCGGCGGCCAGCAGCAGCGTGTGGCCATCGCTCGGGCGCTGGTCCACGAGCCGCGCCTCATCATTTGCGACGAACCGACCGCCGCACTCGACGCCGCCAGCGGCCATCGCGTCCTCGAATTGCTCAAGGAATCCGCCTGCCGCCCCGATCGCTGCGTCATCGTCGTCACGCACGATTCGCGCATCTTCTCCTTCGCCGATCGCATCGCCGAGATGGAAGATGGGCAGATGAAGGCCGTCCACGAACGCGGCCAGTACCACGCTCAATATGTTTAGGTTGATCACTGCCCTCCTCGCCATCGCCGGCATCATCGCCGCGATCGCGCTCATCAAGAAATCGAACGCCGTCACGCCCGCGCCGCCACCGCTCAAGCAGCCCACGTCTTCACCCTTCGAGTATGCCATTGGTGCGCGTGGGATCATCGAGGGCGTGGATGAAAATGTCCGCATCGCCCCGGCGGTCGCGGGGCTCGTCACCGAGGTGAAGGTGAAAGTCGGCCACGAGGTGAAAAAGGGCGACGTGCTTTTCCAGCAGGACGACCGCGATGCCCGCGCCGTGGCCGCCGCGCAGGAGGCGCAGATCGCCACGCTGCAGACGCAGATCGACCAGGCGCAGATCACCGTCGCCGACCGCAAGGACCAGTGGGATCGCATGGAGAAGCTTGGGGAAAACAAAGTCTCCAGCACCGACGAACGCCAGCGCGCGCGCTTCGCCGCCGAAGGTTCCGTCGCCAATCTGGCGCGCACCCGCGCCGAACTCCGCGCCGCCGAGGCCCTGCTCACCCGCAGCCGCGTGCAACTCGAACTCCTCACCGTCAAAGCGCCGCGCGACGGCACCATCCTGCAGGTGAATATCCGCGAGGGCGAATACGCCGTGGTCAATCCGCAGGAGCCCGCGCTGCTCCTTGGCCGGCTCGATCGCTTCCAGCTCCGCGCCGATGTCGATGAGGACAACGCCGCCGAAGTCATCGCCGATTCGCGCGCCTTTGCGCAGATCAAGGGCCGCCCCGAGCCGAAGATCCCGCTCAAGTTCATCCGTATCGAGCCCTACATCGTGCCGAAGAAATCGCTGACCGGCGAAAGCAGCGAGCGCGTCGATACGCGGGTGCTCCAAATCATTTACCAATTTGAAACGAAGGACCTCGTTCCGCCCGTCCCGATCTACGTCGGCCAGCAGATGGATGTCGTCCTCGAAGGCCGCGCGCCTGCCGCCCGCAAACCCTGACGCTGCCGCTAGCGGCGCGGTGTGCGCATCGCCCCGTTGACCTTCGGCCGCAACGTTTTCGGATCGGTAGTGAAGCCGGGACTCCAAGGGAAGGAGAGGGCCGGGCAGGTTGAAATATCGTTCCGTCGAGGGACGGGCTGTGCGTGCTTGGGTGACGACGGGTTCAAGCGGACGCCCCGGCCGTAACGCCATGCGCGGCGTCCTTATTGTCATTTTTCGGTATTAAGTGTTGACCAGCGGTGCAAGAGTGCGCACTAATGCCATCCTACTGCATGAAAGATCGAGCGTTTACACTCCTGGAGTTACTGGTCGTCATCGCCATAATAGCTGTATTGATCGGTCTCGCCCTACCGGTGTTCGGCGGGATGAGGGCTCGGGCGAACCAAGCCGCTTGTGCATCCAATCTGCGACAAGTTGGGACAGCGATGATCCTCTTTTGCCAGGAAAACGACGGTCTATTTCCCAAGTCCACCCATTCCGCGACCGTCTCGGAGTCGTGGATCTTCACGCTCCTCCCCTACCTCGCGAACGTCGAGGAGGTGCGGCTGAGCCCCGGCGACCCGGATATCGAGCGGCGCCGCCAACTTCGCACGACGAGCTACACGATGAACGAATACCTCGTGGTGCCGGCGCTCGGACCGTTCGGCGACCCGATCGAGCCGGCGGCGAACTATCGCCAGATCCCGTTGCCCACGCGGACGGTGGCCGCGTTTCTCACTGCCGATGGCAGGGTGACGGCGAGCGCCGACCACACGCACAGCCGGAACTGGAAGAGTTGGAAGACGGTGACCTCCGACATCGCGCCGGATCGCTTTCGCACCGGTGGCCGGGCCAAGGACAAGGACCGGGGCGCGGCTAATTACCTCTTTGCCGACGGGCATGTGGAAAGTCACGACGCGCAGGCCGTGAAGGCGCTGGTCGCACGCGGGGTGAACTTCGCCCTGACACCGCAGGCCGCGAATGAAGCGGCGCTGAACAACCCCCAAGGCTCACTCCCCGCCAAACGCTGACGCCCTCCCTTTTCCACACCACATCCCATGAAAACCAACACCCGACTCCTCACCCTCCTGCTCCTGCCCACCCTCGCCGTTTCGGCCCGCGCCTACGATGCGATCCTCACCACCGAACACGTCGATCTCGGCCTCGCCTATGTCGGCGGCGCGTGGGATCTGCATGTCCACGACGAAACCAACCTCGCTGAGTATGCCCCCGGCGATGCCCTGCTCTACGTCGGTGCGATCACGAAAACGACGCGTCCGGCGGGCAGCCAGTGGGATTTCTTTGGCAACAACGCGGGCGAAGACCTGTGGGTGCTGCCTTTCACGCAGAATCCGAACGCACTCTATCTCGGCATCGGCGCGGAGGAGACCGCCCCTGGCACTTTCGCCACCTACACCGAGAGCGACACGCGGCTCGGTGCCACCCCGCTCGATCGCACAGGCGAATGGGTGAAGCTCACCTTAAACGCGGTTAATGGCCCGGGGCATCTCACGCTCTACACTTTTGATGGGTTCAACCCCGTGGTCTGGTGGTCCTCCTCGCAGGGTGGGGTCAGCGCCGGAGACGCCGCTTACGCGGTCGCCGGCGGGCACAACCACTTCTTCTGGGCCTTCACCGCGCCGGGCATTTACGAGGTGGATGTCACGGCGAGCGCCTTCTTCGGACCAGGCGCGACGAACCCGACGAGCGACTCCGCCACCTACCACTTCGGCGTCGAAACCGTGCCCGAACCCGGCTCGGCGATGCTCCTCGGTCTCGGCCTCGCCGCGCTCAGTCTGCGCCGCCCGCGCCGCGCCGTCGCCGCTTGATTTTGCGCCCATGGCCAGACTCCCTGTCACGGTCTTGAGCGGCTTCCTCGGAGCGGGGAAGACGACGCTGCTCAATCACATCCTGCACAACCGCGAGGGCAAGCGCGTCGCCGTGATCGTCAACGACATGAGTGAAGTGAACATCGACGCCGCGCTCGTCCGCGACGGCGGCGCCGCGCTGCGGCACACCGAGGAAAAGCTCGTGGAAATGAGCAACGGCTGCATCTGCTGCACGCTGCGCGAGGACTTGCTGAAAGAAGTGCGCACCCTCGCGGAGGAAGGCCGCTTCGATTACCTCGTCATCGAGAGCACCGGCATCTCGGAACCGCTGCCTGTCGCGGAGACGTTCACCTTTGCGGATGAAAGCGGAGCCTCGCTGAGCAGCGTGGCCCGGCTCGACACGATGGTCACGGTGGTCGATGCGCTGAACTTCTTTCGCGACTACGAGGAGAGCGCCTTCCTGAAGGATCGCGACCTCGCGCTGAGCGAGGCCGACGAGCGCACCGTGGTCGATCTACTCATCGATCAGGTGGAATTCGCCGACGTGCTCGTGCTCAACAAATGCGACCTCGCCGGCGCCGAGGAAGTGCAGCGGCTCGAGGGCGTGCTCCGCAAGCTGAACCCGCGCGCCCGCCTGGTCCAAGCCACGAAAAGCCGCGTGCCGCTCGACGCGGTGCTCGACACCGGGCGCTTCGATTTCGAACAGGCGGCCAGGAACCCCGGCTGGCTGCGCGTGCTGCGGGGCGAGGAGACGTCCGAGGCCGATGAATACAGCGTCTCCAGCTTTGTCTATCGCGCGCGCCGTCCCTTTCACCCACAGCGTTTCTGGAAAGCCATCGGGCGCGACTGGCTGGGCGTCGTCCGCTCCAAAGGCTGGTTCTGGCTGGCCACGCGGATGCGCTTCGTCGGCGAATGGTCGCAGGCCGGCGGCGCCTGCAACTACCGCCCGGCGGCGCTCTGGTGGGCGGCCGTGCCGCAGGAGCGCTGGCCCGATGACCGGGAAACACTCAGCCGCATCTGGGGCGATTGGCAAAAGCCGTGGGGTGATCGCCGCCAGGAACTCGTGCTCATCGGCTGCGGCATGGACGAAGCTGCGCTCCGCCGCATGCTCGATGCCTGCCTGCTGACCGACACCGAGATGGCGCGCGGAGAAGCGGGCTGGGCCGAGTTCACCGACCCGTTTGCGCCATGGCAGACGGCCGAGGAAACCGCTCCGCCGCCGCCTCCGCTCGCCACGCGCTGACGGCGCGACCGCTCCGGCGCGCCGCGAGAAAGCCAGGTCGGGCGGCGGACCTTGGGTCAAGGCGCGCCCGGTGGGGGGTAGGCAAACGGTCTTGCGCTGCCGTGGATTTCCAGCGAGATAACCGCGCGTGAACCGCTCCCTGCCATACTTTCGGCTGCTTACCGTGCTTTGCTGCGCGGCAATGCTCTGCGCGCAGGCCTTCGGAATATCGCGGGGTTATTGGTGCGATTGCGCCGGGCCGGTCGAGTGGACGGCGGCGGATCATTGTCACGGGTCGCATGACGCCTCCTGCCACGACGAAGCCACGTCGCAGCCCGGCCACGAAGAAAGCGACGGACTCGGCGATCGGCGGGATCATCAGGAAGTGCGGGAGGAAGTGCAGTCGCGACTGGCCTCGACGCTCGAAGCGCCCGCGCTCGTGCCGCACCTCGTCGCGGTGTTGGAGCATCACTTTGCGGTCGCGCTGCCGGTGTTGGCCGCGCGGAATGACGGTGCGGCGAAATCGAGCCGGGGTTCCCCTCCGAGCGTGGTCGTGGCGCGGTCGGTGGTCTTTTTGATCTGAGCATGGGCTGAAGCGGCATTCGCCGCTCGCCGTTGATCGCGCCTGCCCGCGGGCTCCGCAGGCGCTCGCTCTCCTCGCGCTCGCATTGACCTCCAACCCCATGCTCTCATGCTCCGATACATTATTTTTTTCCTCCTCGCATGCGCCGTTTCGGTGCAAGCTGGCGGCGTCGCCCTCAGTATCGACGCCACCGCCGACTACGCGCTGAAGCACAACCCCACGCTGGCCGCCGCTCGGCTGCGGATCAAGGAGGCGCGTGGGCGGTTCCAACAAAGCGGCCGGCTCAGCAATCCCGAGCTGGAACTGGATTTCACCCGCAACACGACCGGGCCCGAAAGTTCCGCCGGGATCGCACTGATCCAGCGCTTTCCGCTCACCGCGCGGCTCCGGCACGAAAAGGCCGTGTCCCGCGCCCAACTCGCCGCCGCCGAGGCAGAAGTGCGCGATTCCGAGCGCAAGCTCGCCGCCGAAGTCCGCACCGCTGCAGTGAAGCTGCTCGCTCTCGGCGGCCAGCGCGAACTTCGTGGCATACAACTCGGCAACAGTCGGGAACTCTCCGGGTTCCTCCTCAAGCGCGTGGAGGCGGGCGAAGCCTCGGCGGTGGACGCTTCGCAGGTGGAGCTCGAATCACGGCAGATCGAAGTCGAGAATCTGATGCTCGCCGCGGATGAAGCCGTGCTACTCGGCGAGCTGCGTCCGCTTCTCGGCATCGCGGGTGCTGAGCGCATCACCATCACTGGTGAATTGCCGGCACCGAAGAGCATCCCCGCGGCTTCGGAACCGACCGGACGGCCCGATATTCTCGCCGCGCAATCGCGTGCCGAGGCCGCTCGCTCGGTCGTGCTGGAGCAGCGCGCCCGGCGCTGGGAGGACTTCGGGCTCGGGGCTTCCTACACCCGCGAGCGGGTGCTGGACGATCCGGAGCCCGTCGCAACCGAACACATCATCGGCTTCCGTTTCAGCTTCCCACTGCCGCTTTGGAACAACAACTCCGGGCGCATTCGAGAGGCTGAAGCGGCGGCGACACGAGCCGAGTTGGAAGTGAAGGCGACGAAGCTCGGTGCGAACGCGGAAGTCACCGCCGCGCTGGACGCGATGCGCGCTTACGCCCGGCTGATCGGTGAACTCGATGAGCAAGTGCTCCCCGCCGCTACGCGGATCGAGGACCAGTTGCGCAACAGTTACTCCACCGGCCAGACCGCGCTCACCGACGTGCTGCGCGCTCGCACGCGGCGCCTCGAACTCCAGCGCCAGCGCCTCGACGCGCTGCGCGACTATCACCTCGCCCGCATCCGCCACACGGCGGCCACCGCGGCCAGGATGCCCATGACCGGAGGCTCGGCGAAATGAATGATCTCGCCTTCAATGTGACCAAAGTCGTCGTGAGCGGCGTCTTCGTCGCCCTCGTTTCGACGCTCGCCAAAAAAGACAATTTCGCCGCCAGCATCATCCACTCGCTGCCGCTGCTTTCACTGCTCGCCTTCGTGTGGATGTTCGTCGAAACGCGCGACACCGCGCTGATCGCGCGCCACGCACAAGGGACGTTCTGGTTTGTGCTCCCCACGCTGCCGCTCTTTCTCGTGCTGCCGTGGTTGTTCCGTCGCGGCCTGGCCTTCTGGCCCGCGCTGGCCATCGGCGTGGTCCTCACCATCGCCCTCTATTTTCTCACCGCCCGGCTGCTCAAAACCGCTGGCATCACGCTGTGAAAAGACTCCCGATCCCATGTTGAAAACACTCACCACTTATCTGCTGCGCGTGCTGCTGCTTGCGGCAGTTCCCTCCTACGCCGCGGTCACGGCTGAAGAAGCCGCCGCCACCGTTATTCTCGACGAGACCGGCGTGAAAAATCTCCGCATCGAAACCGTCGAGGCGGAAGAAACCGAGTTTGAGGAAACCGTCTTCGCACTCGGACGAATCAAGGTCGCGCCCGGACATCGCGCCGTGGTCAGTAGCCGCGTGCCGGGGCGGGTGCTGAGTGTGGCCGCGCACATCGACACGAGGATCGAGATAGGTGCCGAGGTCTCGGTGATCGAGAGCCGCCAGCCCGGCGATCCGCCGCCATCCGTCCGGCTCACCGCGCCGCTGAGCGGCTTGGTTTCCGCAGTGAAGATCGCGCCCGGTCAGCCGGTGACACCGGACGATTCGCTCGTCGAGATCATCGACCTCAGCGAAGTCCACGCGGTCGCCGCCGTGCCCGAGCATCTCGTCGGCAAACTCCAGGTCGGGCAGGCCGCGCATATCCGCGTGCTGGCCGTGCCGGGGCAGGTCTTCGAAGCACGACTCGCTCACCTCGGTGCGGAGGCGGACGCGAAAAGCGGCACGCTCGAAGCCGCCTTCCACATTGAAAACCCAGACGGCCTGCTCCGCCCGGACATGCGGGCTGAATTTTCCATTGTGCTGAGCAAGCGCGAGGGCGTGATGAGCATTCCCCGCGCGGCCCTGCAAGGCGACGCGACCAACCGCACCGTTTATCGCAAGCATTACGACAACTTGCTGAAGAACACCTTCGTGCGCGTGCCGGTGCAGATCGGCGCGATGAATGACCGCTTCGTGGAAGTCACCGCAGGCCTCGTGGCCGGCGATGAAGTCGTGACCACCGGCGCTTACTCGCTCGGCTTCGCCGGGAAAGGCAGCGTCTCTCTCAAAGCCGCGCTCGATGCCGCGCACGGCCACGAGCACAACGAGGACGGCAGCGAACTGTCCGCCGGTCAAAAGACCGGGGCCAAGGCGGACGGAGGCCACGCTCACGGTGTAGGCGGCCTCTCCACGCTCACGCTTTTCTCCCTCGTCTCCAATGGCCTGCTGCTTGTGCTGCTGGTCGCAGCCATACGGCGCAAAACCGGGGCATCCGCGCACTGAGCCATGCTCAATAAACTCATCCGCTTCGCCCTCCACAATCGGGCGGTGGTCCTCGTGCTGGCGCTGCTGCTGCTCGTGCTCGGCGTCCAGACGGCGAGGCAGTTGCCCGTCGAGGTGCTGCCCGATCTGACGAAGCCGACGGTCATCGTGCTCACCGAATCTCCAGGTCTCGCGCCGGAAGAGGTCGAGGTGAACATCACGCAACCCATCGAACGCGCGCTGCTCGGCGTCGCAGGACTCACGCGCCTGCGCTCGAATTCCGACGTGTCGCTTTCGCTCGTCTATGCGGAGTTCGACTGGGGCACGGACATTTACAAAGCGCGGCAGTTCGTGCAGGAGCGGCTCACCGGCGTGCGCGGCGCGCTGCCCCGCGGCGTCGAGCCGTTGCTCACCCCGGCGGCTTCGCTCATGGGCGAAATCGTCCTCATCGGCGTGAGTAGCCGCGATGGCAAAGTGCTGCCGCGCGACGTGCGGACGCTGGCCGACTGGACGATCCGCCCGCGCCTGCAAAGCATTCCCGGCATTGCCGAAGTCCTGAACATGGGCGGCGGCATCAAGCAAGTGCAGGTCATGCCCGAGCCGCAGCGCATGGCCGCGCATGAGGTCACGCTTGCAGAACTCGCCACCGCGGCGCGGGAAGCCTCGGGCAATACGACCGGCGGTTTCATCAACAGCAGCACCACGGAAATCATGGTGCGCAATCTCGCCATGACCGTGCAGCTCGACGACATCGCGCGCACCGTGATCAAGAAGGTGAACGACCGGCCGATCCTCATCGGCGACGTGGCGAAGGTGGAATGGGGCATCGAGCCGATGCGCGGCGATGGCAGCGTGAACGGCAAACGCGGCGTGATCATGAGCGTCACGAAGTCGCCCGGCTTCGACACGCTCGCGCTGACGACGAAGGCCGAAACCGCCCTCGCTGAATTGCAAAAAACGCTGCCGGAAGGCGTGGAAGCCCGGTTGCTTTTCCGCCAGGCCGATTTCATCGAAACCGCCATCGGCAATCTCAAGAGCGCCATCGTCGAAGGCGCGGTCATGGTCACGATCGTCATCTTCCTCTTCCTGCTGAATTTCCGCACCACGTTCATCACGCTCACCGCGATCCCGCTCTCTTTCGCCATCACCATGCTGACCTTCAAATGGTTCGGCGTGTCGGTGAATTCCATGACCCTCGGCGGGCTCGCTGTCGCCATCGGCATGGTCGTGGACGACGCCATCGTCGATGTGGAAAACGTCTTCCGGCGCTTGCAGGAAAATGCCGCGCTGCCCGCGCCGAAGCCGCGACTGGAAGTCATCGCCCGCGCCTCCGGTGAAGTGCGCAACTCCATCCTCTACGCCACGCTGCTCATCATCCTCGTCTTCCTTCCGCTGCTCGGTTTGAGCGGCGTCGAAGGCCGGCTCTTTTCGCCCATCGCCATCGCCACCATCATCTCGATGATCGCGTCGTTCATTGTCTCGCTCACCGTGATCCCCGTGCTCTGCTCTCTGGTTTTGAAACCCAAAGAAGGGCGCGCGCACAAGGACGGCCCGATCACGCGAGCGATGAAATGGCTGCTCGGAAACACGCTCCTGCGCTTCGGGCTGGCGCAACCTTTTCCGCTGCTCGCACTCGTCGGCATGATGGTCGTCGGCGCGTTCCTTTTGTATCCGCAGATGGGCAAGGATTTCCTGCCGACCTTCCGCGAGCAGACCGCGCTCATCGCCATGACGGCCGCGCCGGGCACTTCGCTGGAGGAGACGAACAACATCGCCGACGTGATCGAGCAGGAATTGCTGACCATTCCCGAGGTGAAAAAAGTCGGGCGCCGCCTCGGCCGCGCCGAGCGCGGTGATCACGTCGTGCCGGTGAGTACCGCGGAGTTCGATGTGGATTTTCGCGATGAAAAGAGCAAGCGCACCCGCGACCAAATCCTCACCGAAATCCGCAAGAAGGTCCAGGGCGTACCCGGCACCTTCAGCGTGGTCATGGGGCCGCTCGCCGACCGCATCGGCCACATGCTCAGCGGCGTGAGTGCGCCTGTCGCCGTCAAGGTCTTCGGCCCGGACCTCGACAAACTCCGCCAGCTCGGCGTCGAGATTCAAAGCGTGGCGAAAACCATCCCCGGCTTCGCGGATGTGAAGCTCGACCAGCAGAGCGTCATTGCCCAGCTCCGCATCGAGATCGATCGCGACCGCGCCGCGGCCTACGGCATCACCCCCGGCAAACTCAACGCCACGCTCGCCACGCTGCTCGGCGGCGAAAACGTCGCCGCACTCCGCGAAGGCCAGCGCGAAGTGGACCTCGCCATCCGGCTCCCGCTGGAGTGGCGCGAGACGCCCGACAAACTCGCGCAGTTGCCCATCGAGGTGCAGGACAGCGAAGGCAACGTGCAGCGCATCCCGCTTTCGCTCATCGCCGACGTGCGCGAGGCGAAAGGGCCGAACGTCATCTTCCGCGAGAATGCCCAGCGCCGTTTCGCCATCGCCATCAAGCCCACGGTGCGCGACGTGAGCACGCTCGTCGTCGAACTGCAAAAGCGCGTCGCGGAACGCGTGAAACTGCCCGAAGGCTACTTCGTCACCTTCGAGGGCGAGTTCGTCGCCCAGCGCGAAGCGTCCCAGCGCATCGCCCTGCTCAGCGCCGTCATCTTCGTCATCATCACGTTTTTGCTCTACGGCTATTTCCAGAGCGCCGCGCTCGCCGCGCAGGTTCTGCTGAACATCCCGCTCGCGCTCGTCGGCGGGCTCTTCCTCACCTGGCGAGTGCTGGATAACATCAGCATCGCCACGCTCGTCGGCTTCATCGCCGTCGGCGGCATCGCCGCGCGCAATGGCATCATGATGCTTTCCCACTACCTGCACCTGATGAAGCACGAGGGCGAAACTTTCACGCAGCGGATGATCGTGCGCGGCACGAAAGAGCGCATGGTGCCCGTGCTCATGACCGCGCTCGCCGCCGGCATCGGCCTGCTGCCGCTTGTCTTCGCGGGCGATCAGCCGGGAAAGGAAATCCTGCACCCTGTCGCCGTCGTCATCGTCGGCGGCCTCATCACTAGTACACTCCTCGATTTCGCCGTCACGCCCGCCGTGTTCTGGCTCTTCGGACGAAGGGCCGCGCAACGCGCTCTGGAAAACGGAGCCGCCGCCGCCCAATGAAAAATCTTCGCGCCGTGGTGGCGGTTTGGACACCATAGCGCGCTCACCATCACCCAAACCGCAAAACAACAGACACCCAAAAACCCACATGAAAAAACAACTCCTCACGCTGCTCAGCAGCCTCGCCCTCACCGCTGCCGCCCTCGCGCACGGCGAAATCGAAGTCGGCCCGAATGGCGGCCGCATCCTCGAGTTTTCCAAGAACGAAACCATGCACGGCGAAGTGACCTTGAAGGACGGCAAATTCCACGTCGCCCTCCTCGACAAAGACATGAAACCCGTCGCGCTCGCCGACCAGACGGTCAGCGCGAGCGGCGGCCCGACCAACAAAGCCGAAAAACTCGCCGTCGAAAAATCCGGCAATCAATTCGTCGTCCCCGCCGTGAAGTCCGGCGAGTGGCTGATCCTGCAATTCAAGGACAACGCCAAGGCCAAGGCCGTCACCGCCCGGATGCAGTACGACACGACGATTTGCAGCGCCTGCAAAGAGCCGGAGTGGATCTGCAAGTGCGACGCGAACGCGGGCAAGAAGAAGTGACCGCGCTGGCCTGATGGCGAGCGGCGTGTGTTCCAACCGCGCGCCTGCTCAAAACACGAATGGCACACCGAGTTTCTTGAACTCGGCTTTCTGCTCCGCGAGCCATTGGTCGCCGAGTTTGTCGAAGCCGCCTTTGGCGCGGTAGTCGGCGAGGAACGCGTTCACTTTCGCGCGCAGCTCGTCGTTGCCCTTTTTCAGTCCGATGGCCCACGCCTCGGTCTGGAAAGGCGTGAGCAGCGCGCGCGTGGTGTCGGCGTTTTTGCGCCAGTTTTGCAGCGTGGACATCTGGTCGAAAAGGAACGCCTCCGCCTTGCCCTGCACGACTTCGAGGACGCACGAGGACGGCTGATCGAGCACGAGCACGCGCGCCTTTTTGAGCTGCTGCGTGGCGTAGATGTGGCCGGTGGTGCCTTTGACCACGGCCACGCTGCGGCCCGCGCGATCGGCGTCGGTGATTGATTGGATATCGGTCTTCGCGCCGACGAGCAGGCAGAGGCCGGTCTTCAAGTAAGGCTCGGAGAAATCGATCGACTGCGCGCGCTCGGGCGTGGCGGTCATCGAGGAGAGGATGAGGTCGATGCGCCCGGTTTTGAGCGCAGGGATGAGGCCGGCGAAAGGCGTGTTTTCGATCACGACTTCGCGACCAAGGTGCGCGCCGAGGGCTTTGGCGAGATCCACGCTCACGCCCGCGGGTGCGCCTTTTTCATCACGCATCTCGAATGGCGGATAGCCGAGGTCCATGCCGACGATGAGCTTCTTCTCCGCTGCTTGCAGCGGGGTGAAAGCGGTGAGCAGCAGGAGGGTGAGGGAGCGGAGGAGCGAGTTCACGAGGCGGCAATGTAGGCGCGCCGCGGAAACTGCCAAGGCGCGAGAAGGAACCAGCCGAGGCCCGGCGGACGATCTCCATCTGCGGGCGCAATCGCGTGAATGAACACGCGCCACGCCGAGTCACACCCCGCGATCATTTCCATGAATACTCCACGCTACTTCGTCCTCCTGCTCGTCGCCTTTCTTGCCCTGCTCACGCCGCGACCGGCGCAGGCTCAGGCGGAGGTGTCCTTCGATTTTTTCTACGACTCGCTCGCGCCGCACGGCGAATGGATCGAGGTCGCCGACTACGGCAGTGCGTGGCGGCCGACGGCCGTGGATGAAGACTGGGCGCCGTACACCGATGGCTACTGGGCTTTCACCGACGCGGGCTGGACTTGGGTGAGCTACGAGGAATTTGGCGGCATCGTGTATCACTACGGCCGCTGGATGCGGGTGGAAGACGAAGGCTGGTGCTGGGTGCCGGATTACGAGTGGGCGCCGGCATGGGTTTCGTGGCGGCAAAACGATGATTACGTCGGCTGGGCGCCGCTCCCGCCGGAAGCGCGCTGGCGCCCGTCGATCGGCATCAGCGTCTGGGTCGATCGCCAGTACGACATCGGGCCGGGCTACTACAGCTTCTGTCGCGTGCGTGATTTCGGCGCGCCGGTGCTGCGCCCGGTGATCGTGAACCGCACCGAAAACGTGACGATCATCCGGCGCACGGTGAACATCACGAACATCACCTACAATACGACCTACGTCGGCGGCCCGGTGATTTATAACGGCGGCCCGACCTACGCGGTGGCGAACCAGCGTTCGACCCGGCGTATCCCCGCGCTGAAGCTGGTGCGTGATGCGGACTTCCGCTTTGAGCGGCACGGGGAAGACAATCGCCGCGAGCGGGGGCACGACTTCAATGCGCGGGCCGTCGGCAATCAACTCGTGGTCGCAGCGCCGACGGTGAGGCCGCCGCCGACTCCCGATTGGATGAAAGGGCGCACGAAGAAAGTCGTCGCGGCGGACAAAGTCACGCGTGGCTGGAGCGGGGTGCGTAGCGAAGAAGTGCGGCGCGACATCCGGCAGGAGATGCAGAAGCAGACCAAAGGCCGGACGCCCGAAACCACCCCGGCGCGCCCGATGGCGAAAACCGATGTGCAAGCCGTGCCCGCCAAGGCCGACCCAAAGGCGGCGTCGCCAGTGGCGGCGATTCCCGAGCGGCGCGATCGGCCCGAAAAGAAAGACCGCACTCCCGAGCCGGTCAGCCCGTCGCCGGTGACTCAACCGATGCCGCCAACGACTGTAGAAGTGCCGAAGGACAAGCCCGCCCGCGAGCGTGGGCGCGGCCCGGCTTCCCAGGAATCGCCGAAGCCCGTGGCCGTGGCGCCCGTGTTGAAACCCTTTAATCCTGTCGCCGAAACCGAGCCGAAGCCGAAGCGCGAGCCGGCGGCGGTGGCCCCGGTGCCGGTCGTGATTCCGGAAGGAGCGAAACCCGCGAACGAAGCGCCCGTGGCCATGCCCGACCGGCGGCAACGTCCGGACCGGACCACCGACCAGCCCGAACCGAAGGCTCGCGAGCGGGAAGTTGCCGAACAGCCAAAACGCCCGCAAGCGCCCGAGGCTGACCGGCAGAAGATGCGCGGCAATCAGGAGCCGCCAGCACGGGAGCCAGCCGAGGGAGTTGCCCAGCAGGCCGAGGCGCAGCGCAAGGCGGCGGCGATGCGTCAGCAGCAGGAAGAACAGAACGCCATGCAGCAGAAAAAGCAGGCCGAGTTTGAGCGGGCCGCCCGTCAGCAGACGGAAGCTGCCGCGGCGCAACGCCAGCAGGCCGAGATGCAGCAGCGAGCGGCGGAGGAAGCCGGTCGGGCGCGGGCGGCCGAGCAGGCCCGGGCGCAGGAGATGGAAGGGCGCCGTCGCCAGCAAGCCGAGCAACAGGCTGCCGAACAACAGCAGCGTCGGCAGGTCATGGAGCAGCAACGCGCCGCGCAGGAAGGCGCCCGCCAGCAGGCCGAGCGCGCGGTCGGCGAACAGCGCCAGCGCGAGATGCGTGAAAGGCAGCCGGAGCCGCGTCCTCAGCGCGAAGCCCCGCAGCCGCCCCGTGAAGTGCCGCCGCCGCAGCGCGAAATGCAGCGCCCCCCACCTCCCGCTCCGACGGCGCCCACCGTCCCGCAGGAGCCGGAGAAAGAGCGCCGGGGCCGGGACAAGGACAAGGATCGGTAGCCGTGGCTTCCGCCAGAAATACCACTGGTCAAGCGCCGGGCACCGTGCCAGCTTCGCCGACTTTCATGAAATCCTACGGTCCCCTCACGCTCGCCCTTTCCCTGATTCTCGTCTCCGCGGCCATCGCGGCGGACTCTCCCAAAAAGAAACCGGCAGCGGCGCCCGCGGCTCCGACCAAGGCTCCGGCGGCAACGCCCGCCGCGGCCCCCGCTTCGAGCCTGCCCGATCCCGTGGCGATCGTGGAAGGCCAGCCGATCAAGAAGGCGGAGCTCGAACAGGCTTTCGAAAACGTGCTCGCGGCGCAGAAGATTCCGATCGCCAGCCTTCCCGCGGAGCAGCGCGAGTCGGGCTACCGCATGATCCTCGACGAGATGATCATCGATAAGCTCCTGCTCAAGCGTTCGGCGGAGACGAAGGTGACCGACGAAGAAGTCGCGGCGCAGTTTGAGCGCATCAAGGCGAACTTCGGCACGGAGGAAGAACTCCAGAAGCAACTCGCAGCCGCCGGTCAGACGGTGGACAAGGTGAAGACGGGTCTGCGCGAGCGCCTCCGCCAGGAGCGCTGGATCGATGAGCAGGTGAAGGGCAAGGACGAGGTGACCGATGCGGAGGTGGAGGACTTTTACAAAAAGAACCCCGACCAGTTCAAAGCGCCCGAGCAGGTGCGCGCGAGCCACATCCTCATCTCCG
Source organism: Chthoniobacterales bacterium (assembly GCA_038208565.1). Classification (GTDB taxonomy): domain Bacteria; phylum Verrucomicrobiota; class Verrucomicrobiia; order Chthoniobacterales; family Chthoniobacteraceae; genus Chthoniobacter. The sequence goes on along the minus strand of JBBQYR010000036.1, from coordinate 4,750 downwards.
TGGCGCAGGACGCGAAGCCCGAGGTCGTGACCGAGAAACAGAAAGCTGCCGAGGCCATCGCGGCGCGCGTGAAAAAGGGCGAGGCTTTCGACAAGCTGGCCAAGGAGCTCTCCGAAGACCCGAGCGCCAATCAGAACAGCGGCGACCTCGATTTCTTCACCAAGGAAGCGATGGTGCCGGAGTTTGCGAACAAGGCTTTCAGCATGAAAAAGGACGAGATCAGCGATCCCGTGCGCAGCCAGTTTGGGTTCCACGTGATCAAGGTGACCGACCGGAAGGATCCGGAAGTTGTGACGCTCGAAAAGTCCAAACCCCAGCTCCTCGCCTACCTCAAGCGCCAGAAGAAGCAGGCCGAAGTGCAGAAGGTCGTGCTCGATATGCGCGCCAAGGCGGATGTGAAAGTGAACCTGCCCGAGGCTCCGGCCCCGGCTTCCGTTCCTGCACCGGCTCCTGCCAAGTAGCCTGAAACGCGTCGGGCGTCCCGCCCGGATAACGGCGCGCCCAGATCGGCGCGAGAATTTTAATGAATTGATGCCCGCCGGCTTTCCAGTTCAGATGCCCTCCTGATTGCGCTGCCCGCAGCGCACACCAGCCACCTTCATGTCACGCAAATCACGGAAAAACGTCGGGGTTATCGGCCTCGGCATTATTGGGACGCGCGTCGCCGCCGGGCTGCGCGCCGGTGGCTATCAGGTTTACGTCTGGAACCGCTCGGCCAAACCCGCGCCCAATTTCCTCGGCTCGCCCGCCGAGGTCGCCGAGTCGGCCGAGATCATCCAGATTTTCGTCGCGGATTCCGCGGCGCTTTTCGATGTGATCGAAGCGATGGGCGATTCGCTCACGCCCAAGCACGTCATCGTGTGCTGTTCGACGGTCGGCCCGGAGGCGGCGCTCGAAGCCGCGCAGGCCGTGCAGTCGCGCGGCGCCCAGTTTCTCGACGCGCCTTTCACCGGCAGCAAACTCGCGGCGGAACGGCGGCAACTCGTCTATTACATCGGCGGTGCGGAGGCCACGTATCTACGGGTGAAGCCGGTACTGGAAGTGACGAGCAAGGCGATCGTGCGCATCGGCGATGTCGGCCACGCTTCGACGGTGAAGGTAGTCACGAACATGATTTCGGCCGTGACCGCCCAGGTGCTGGCCGAGGCGCTTTCCATCGTGCAGAAGGCTGGCCTTGAACCCGAGGTTTTGGGTGCGGCGATCGAGCAGAATGCCTGTCGCTCGGGAGTCATCGACCTCAAGTTGCCCAAGATGGTCAGTGGCGACTACGACCCGCATTTTTCGCTGAAGCACATGTTCAAGGACGTGCAGCTCGGCATCCACATGGCCAACGCGCTCGACATCGAGATCCCGGTCACGACCGTAACCGCGGGAGTGATGTACGGCGCGCTCAACCAAGGATGGGCCGACCTCGATTTCTCGGCGCTCTACAAGAACTACACCCCGCCGGAATCGGTCGATGAATTGCCCGCGCTGCCCGCCGGCCTGATTCAGGGTTCGGGTGAAAGCAACGGTGAAGCTGTGACGGAAGGTCTTGCGGAGATCAACGCGCTCGCGCCGGAGTTGGCGGCGGCCCCAGTCGAACCTGCCCCGGCTGAGAACGATGATTCGCCGGTCGAGGAGCGTGTCCCGACCGAAGAATCCGCAAGGATGATCGAGGCGATTGTTTCCCAAGGCGGCATCGACGGTCCCGGAGCGGAAAACCGCGAGGAATCGCCCGCCGAGGAGGGCGTGGTGGAGAACGGAGGCGGGGACGAAGCGCAGGTGGTTTCGGAAAACGCCGAGCCGGAGAGCAAAGCCGAGGCCGATGGCGGGAAACCACCGGAAGGCGAAGCGGAAGTGCGACCGCCAAATTTTGTGAAGCGCTGGTTTGTCTCGCGCAGCGGCCAGTGAGTGATGCAGCCATGAGCAGCTTGGCGGCTGCCTATCACGCGGTGCGAGCGCGCGGTGGAGTGATCGATCTTTCCCGTCGTGTGAAGCTGGCGCTGACTGGCGCGGACCGCGTCCGCTATCTGCAAGGCCAGGTGACGAGCAACGTGCAAAAACTCGCGCCCAGCGCGACCCAGCCTGCGTGCGTGACGACGGCGAAAGGCCGGCTCTGCGCCGAGGTGATGATCACAGCGGCAGCCGAGGCGCTGCTCATCGATGCCGAGGAGTCGCTCCGCGAAACGTTGCCGCCACGGCTGGAGCGTTACATCATCGCCGACGATGTCGCAGTGACGGAGCTCGATCCAGAAAAGCGCCTGCTCCATTTCCTCGGCACGAAACCCGACTGGCTGGGCGACTCGCCGGTCCATGCCGCGACGCGTTTTGGCCGGCCCGGCTGGGACTGGTGGCCGGACGCCGCCACGGTCGAAAAGCTCTGGCCTGAGATCAGCCAGCGCGTCGAGGTGATCGGCGAAGCGCTTGCCGAAGTCCTGCGCATCGAAGCCGGCGTGCCGCGCTGGGGCCGCGAACTGGACGAAACCACGCTCCCACCTGAAGCAGGTCTCGACCGCACCCACATCGATTACCACAAGGGCTGCTACGTCGGGCAGGAAGTCATCTCACGCCTCAAGAGCGTCGGCCATGTGAACCGCCAGCTCGTCGGCTTTCTCTCCCCGAGCGGCGTGCCACTGGCGACTGGCTGGGAAATCGTCGCGGCAGACGGCGATGCCCGCTTGCTCGGCGTGCTCACGAGCGCGGCGCATAGTTTTGCCTTGGAAAAGCCAATCGCGCTCGGCTATCTCAAGCGCGGCTCGCCCACCGGCGCACTTCTGGCCCGCCCGGCGGGTGCGATGGGGGTCGTCGTCACCGTCTGCGAGCTGCCCTTCCACTCATGAAAAAAATCCTCCTCACTCTCGCTTTCTTCGCTGCCGGTCTCCTCGCCGCGCGCGCGGAGGATGTCGCCCTCCTCACCCTGCGCGTCGGCAAGGACAAGAATCTCCGGCAGGTCGCCTTCGAACTTTACGAAGGCGACGCCCCGCAGACCGTGGAGAACTTCAAGAAGCTGGCGCGCAAACGTTTCTACAACGGCCTCGCCATTCACCGCGCCTTCCCCGGCACGCTCGTGCAGATGGGTGATCCGCTGACCGATGGCAAGGACCGCGCCCGCGTCGGCACCGGCGGTCCGGGTTACACGATCCCGGCGGAGATCCGTCGCAAGCACTCCAAGGGCGCGATCGCCGCGGCGCGGCTGCCCGACAAGATCAATCCGACGCGCGTCTCAAACGGCAGCCAGTTTTACGTCTGCCTCGCGCCGATTCCATCGTTCGATGGCCAGTACACCGTTTTCGGAGATGTGATCTGGGGCCTGGAGGCGCTGGAGGAAATCAGCAACCTGCCCGTGGACAGCAACGACTACCCGACGCAGCGCGTGGAAATCAAGTCGCTGAAAATCCTCCCGCGGGAGCAATTGCCAAGCGCTCCCGTGGCGCCGAAGCCCGGTCCGGCGCCGACGAAGCGCTGGTGGCAGTTTTTTTAAGGAGACGCTTGCGGGCCTCGGGGGGCACCCGTATAAAGCGCTCCCCTCGCGATAAATGGGTAGGTACCGAAGTGGCCAAACGGGGCGGACTGTAAATCCGCTGGCTTACGCCTTCACAGGTTCGAATCCTGTCCTGCCCACCATTCCTTCCGAGGGTTCCCCCGTATTTTCCCCACACGGCAAGCCGTGTGCGGCAGAGCACGATTCCGGCAACAAGCTTGCCGCCTCGGTCGACCGGTTTTCTCGCATCCGGTGATTTGATCGGGGAATTGACAGCGCTCGCTCGCGATGGCACCGCCCGGACGCTGGAGTCGCGCTGGACTTTGATGCGCGACGACCGCCAGCAGCCGCAGTCCATCCTGCTCATCAACACCGACGTGATCGAGCGCAACAAACTGGAGGCGCAGGTCTTCCGCGCCCAGCGGATGGAAAGCATCGGCACGCTCGCCGGCGGGATCGCGCACGACCTGAACAACGTGCTCGCGCCGACCCTGACTGCGATGGAATTGCTCCGCGGGGCCCTCTCCGCTCGCGAGGAGGATGACGAGGTCGGGGTTGGCGAAGTGACCCGGCGCACGCTGGAGGCCTTCGGCTATCGGGCGCTCACGGCGAAAAACGGCGCCGAGGGGCTGGCCGCTTTTGCGGAGCATCGCGCCGAGATCGTCCTCGTGATCACCGACCTGATGATGCCGATCATGGATGGCCCGGCGATGGTCGTGGAACTGCGCCGGCAATCCGCCGATCTGCCGGTGATCGCCGTCACGGGACTAGCGGCCGCCGAAAACCGGGCGCGAGCGCGTGAGGCGGGTGTGCAGGCGTTCCTGACCAAGCCCCTACACCGGCGAAATGCTGATCCGGGCGATCACCGAATCGCTCGGCGCGAAGTAGTCCGCCCGCCTAGCGGGTGCGCGCCTGGGCCTGATAGTAGCGGTAGCGGGAGGTGATGTCCTCGATGTAGCGGCGGGTCGTCGGGAAATCGATGGTCAGCATCAGGTCGCGCGCCGTCGCCTGCTCGCCGCGTCCCGTTTCCGTGACCCAGCGATCCACGCGCGTCCGTCCGGCGTTGTATTCCGCGAGGGCAAAGGGGATCGGATTCCGCTTTTCTTTCCAGCGATCGAGCGCCTTTTTGAAATACCAGATACCGACTTCGAGGTTCGTCTTCGCGTCGAAAAGATCGGTCGGCATGAAGGTCTCGATCTTCTGCGCGCGCGCCCAATCCTCAGCCGCGGCCTCGCCGACCTGCATGAGCCCCCGCTCGCCGACGGTGCCGATTTTGTCGGGATGAAA
>JBBQYR010000035.1:0-33747 GCA_038208565.1 Chthoniobacterales bacterium | reverse complement strand
CGGTTTCCAAGTGCGGCTCAGCAGAAAAAGCCCGAGTACGAACAGGATGTGATCGAGCCCGAGCGGGAGCACGTGGATGAAGCCCTGGCGGAGGAAATTCACGAACGTCTTCCAGCTATCCTGCGAACTGCCCGTGCTCGAGACCGCGCCGCTGGTGGCGGTCTTCGGCACGGCGCCGCTGAGCTGCGTGAGATCAAGGGTGAAGCTGGTCTCTCCCGGGAAAAGCACGGCCAGCCGGGGATGCGCGGCGCCGTCGATGAAGTTCTGGAAGACGACGGCGAGTTTTCCTTCCGGCGTGGCCTTGATCTTCCAGCCCGTGAGGCCGGAGGCGATCGTCGTTTTCCACGAGCCCATGAGCACGACGATGTCTTCCTTGGCGGAAAGCGGCTTGTGGCCTTCGCCGGTGAACTCGAATTGGAACTCCGGCTGAATCCGCCCGACCGGCTCGAAATAAAACTCGACGTTGCGTTTCGTCAGTTCGGTCGCCTGCCGCACGAGCTCGGCTTTCCGCTCCGGCGGCAGCGTCTGGTAGAGGTCGTAGGTGAGCGTCGGGGCGGTGTTCGGATCGGCGTCGAAGCACCGCGGGTTCATCTCCACGAAGATGGTGCCCGCGCCGCCGGTCTCGAAAACCCCGCGCACAGGAATGTCCGGAATCGGATGTGCAAGGGTGGACCCGGCGCTGAGCGCGAGGAGGAGGATGGCGAGGAGCGGGCGAAAAAATCCGGGGAAGTTCATGGGCGATCGGGGGAGCGGCAGAAATTTTTGGACTTGCCGCAACTTTAGTTTCGGGAGAAACGTTTCAAGTGCTGGCAGCGGATACGTTGCCGCACAAACCAAAAGACACATAAATCATGAAAAAGTTCCTCACCCTGATCGCCCTCGTCACCCTTTCCGCCGGCAGCGCATTCGCTGGCTGCGGCAAGACCACCACCAGTGAAGGCACCCTCAAGTCCTACGACGCCGCGACCAAGACGGTCGTCGTCGAAGCCAAGGACGGCAAGGCCACCTCCATCACCCTGACCCCGAGCACCACCGGCGCTGAAACCGTCGCGACCCTCGTCGGCAAGAGCGTGAAGGTCGTTGCCGAGCACGGCAAAGCCCAGAGCGTCGCTGCTGGCAGCTAGTCTCCGCAGACTTCAGTTTCAGAAAGGCCCGGTTCACAAAGCCGGGCCTTTTTGCTGCCCGGATTTCGTCTTTTCGTGAAAAGGCGACCTGTACTCAAAATAACACTTTTCCTGAGGTTTTTCTTTTGTTGCCCGCGGCGGCGGTTATAGGCTGCGCGGACTTATGGCCACTAAAACGGAACCCCTAGAAGATAACAAAGAGAGCAAAGTCACCGTCGCGCGAAACAAGAACCTCGACCTTGCGATTCAGCAGATCGCCAAGGATTTCGGCGATGGCGCGATCATGCGGCTCGGGGATTCGACGCAGATGGACGTGGAATCAATTCCCACGGGTAACATCCTCATCGACCGCGCGCTCGGCGTGGGCGGTTTTCCGCGAGGCCGCATCGTGGAAGTTTTCGGGCCGGAATCTTCGGGCAAAACGACGCTCACGCTCACGCTCATCGCGCAGGCGCAGCGGCGTGGCGGACTGGCGGCCTTCATCGACGTGGAGCACGCGCTCGATCCTCAGTACGCCAAGAAGCTCGGCGTAAATCTCGACGACCTGCTCGTCTCGCAGCCCAGCTCCGGGGAGGAAGCGCTGCGCATTGTCGAAACGCTCGTCCGCTCCAATGCGCTCGACGTCATCGTCCTCGATTCCGTGGCCGCGCTCGTGACCAAACAGGAACTCGAAGGCGAGATCGGCGATTCCACGGTCGGCGCGCAGGCCCGCCTCATGAGCGCCGCGATGCGCAAGTTGACCGCGCTCATTTCCAAGGCGCGGACGATCTGCGTCTTCACCAACCAGATCCGCGAAAAGATCGGCGTGATGTTTGGCAATCCCGAGACGACGCCCGGCGGCAAGGCGCTCAAATTTTACTCGAGCGTGCGCGTGGATATCCGCCGCATCGGCGCGATCAAGACTGGAGACGGCGTCGTCACCGGCAACCGCACAAAAGTGAAGATCGTGAAGAACAAGGTCGCGCCGCCGTTCACGGAGGCCGAGTTCGACATCATGTACAACGAAGGCATCAGCCTCACCGGCTCGCTGCTCGATCTCGCGCTGGAAAAGGGGATCGTCGAGAAGCGCGGTTCGTGGCTCAGCTACAAGGGCAACCAACTCGCCCAAGGCCGCGACGCTGCGAAGGAAATCCTCAAGACCAACGCCGAACTCTACGCCGAACTCGAAGCCGCCGTTCTGGCCAAGCTCGACGAAGACAAAAAGTAGGCGCTCGTTGACGAGCTACGGCAGTGTCGCGCCCGGTAGCACGGCGATGATCGTTGGGATTTCCGTCGGCTTCGGTTTGGCGGGCGTTTCCGCGATGATGACTGGCGGTGCCTGGTAGATGCGCACGTAGTCGATCTGGAAAAAATTTGGGAACACCGTCGCTTCATCCGGTTCGCCCGATGGCCCGATGCGCGAGCTCACGCTGTTGCTCAGGATCACATACATCGGGATCGCGGGCACGTAGTTGGCCGTCACGGTTTTTCGAGCGACTCCATCCACGTACCAGACCGCGCGTCCCGGCGTCCACTCGAGGGCGATGGTGTGCCATTCGTTCACGAAATCCGTCTCCGTGTCGCCCGTGCTGTCCCACTGCGGCGTGAGCATATTTCCGTAAGCCAGGCCGTAGTGCATCTTCTTCTGGCCACCGTAATATTCGGCGATGTCGAACTCCGGCGGCCAGCTCTGATGCTCCGGCATGAGCCAAAAGCACGGCCACAGCCCCTTGCCGCCCGGATACTTCGCGCGGATCTCGATGTAGCCGTGGGTGAACGAGAACTTGTCGTGCGTCGAGACGAGGCCCTGCGAGTAGTCGAAGAGCCCGATCGGTTCTTCCCCGGACACGACCTTGCGATCCGTCCGCAGACGGAGCTGCCCGTCGCCGACGATGACGTCGTCGTCGAGCGTGTAGCTCAGGTAGTGCTCATTGTGGTAGCGGGGGCCATGGGTGCCGGCGAATTCCATCGTCGTGTTCCATTTGGTCGTATCGAGCTGGCCACCGTCGAATTCATCGCTGAAGACGAGGCGCCAGTCTGCCGGGGGAGCGGCTTGGAGGGAGAGGATGCCCATCCAAGTCAGGGCCGCGAGGCCGAGGCCGGCGAACGGGGAGTGGAGGAGTTTCATTCGCATTGCTGCTTGGGCACTATAGCACAAGCAGCAAGACTTCTAGCTTGAGTCATGCCAGCCACGGCTCAGGGCTTCCCAAGCCGCCTTGGACGAGCTAGGCGTTCGCGCATGCCGACCTCAAATACCGTGTCACTCGCCGTCAATGGCACCCTCATGCGGGGCCTCGAACTGAATCCCAATCTCCTCTCGGTCGGGGCCACTTTCCTCCGGGAAGACCAGACCGTCCCGGCCTACCGCCTGTTTTCCATCGGCGACCGCCACCCCGGCATGTACCGCGTGGCCGAAGGCGGCATCGCCGTAGCCGTGGAAATGTGGGACGTGCCCGCTGAAGGGCTGGCGTCCATCTTGATCAAAGAACCGGCGGGCCTGAGCATCGGCAAAGTGCAGCTCGCCAGCGGCGAGGAAACGCTCGGGGTCCTGGCCGAGCCGATCCTCTGCGCCGGACAGCGCGAAATCAGCCAGTTTGGCGGATGGCGCGCTTACCGGGCAGCGACTGAGCGGGGCGAATAGCCCGATTCAAAAAGGCAGCGTGATCGTCAAGCGGCGGCGGCCGTCCGGGTAGTAATATTTGGACGGGTAGGACTCGTAGTAACGTTCGCTGATGTACGAGCGGCGGCCATCGACCGAGCGGTAGTAGCGGCCATCGGTGCCGATATAGACGGTCTGCTCTACGGGGCGGTTGCCTTGGATCACGTAGATGGTGCGGGTGCGGTCGCGGCTGTCTCCGCGGTAATCCCGGTAATCGCGATCATCCCGACGGTCATCGCGCGCGTCGCGGTTTTCGTAGTGGCGGTCGCCATCGTCGATCCGGTGGCGTTTGCCGTCGCGGTCCACCGTGTAGCGCTGGCCGTCGCGCTCGACATAGACAACGCGGTCCTTGTCCTTGTCTTTATCTTTGTCCTTCTTCTTATCGTCCTTGTCCTTGGCGAGGCCGGTGGCGGCGGTGATCAGGGCGATGGAGCTGCAAAGCAGTAGTTTCTTCATGAGGTGCGGTGGAAACGATGGGGTTGGCTCACCGTGACATGGCAAGTATCGGCCCCGCTTCCCGTCGCGGCCCTGTCTTCATCCGGCCGCTGAAGATCAGGCCGGGTGCCGACGCTTCACTTCGACTGGGTCAGCCCGTCGATCGCTTCGACCAACCGCGGCACGCTTTCCGGTCTGTTCCCGTCGAAGAAGCCGCGCACCTTGCCCTCGCGATCCACGAGCACGAGTTTTTCGCTGTGCGTGACGGTGCCCGGGGAGCCGGCCGAGATCCAGAATCCGTCATTGGCGAGTTTCGTGATCGTCTCCCGTGCGCCGGTGAGGAAAAGCCATTTTTCCGAGGCGTGAAACCGCTCGGCGTATTCCCGCAGCACGGCGGGCTGGTCGAATTCCGGCGTGATCGTGATGGAAACGAGGCGCACATCGCTCCGCGGCCCGAGCGCGCGATCGAGCTGGCTCATGGTCGCGCTGAGCTTCGGGCAGGCTTCGCCGCAGGAGGTGAACATGAGATTGGCGACCCAGACCTTGCCCAGCAGATCGGCCCGCGTCAGCGGTTGGCCGCGGCTTTCCGTGAGCGCGAAGTCTGGCACCGGGTCGGCCGGCAGATACTCCACGGCCGGTGGCGTGTGCCGATGGAACATCGTCTTCACGAAATGCGACCAAGCGAGACCGCCGGCGACAACGGCCAGCGTGATGATGACGAGAATGCGGAGATTGCTCATGGTGAATTCGATACGAATGGCGCGGTGGTTAGGATCGACCGCCGCACATCGCGCTCGTGTCTATTCAATACTCGACGAGGCGATAAAAAACGCGTGGGCGACCGACGATCGGGTCGAAAAACTCGAGCGTTCCGCCGTTGCCGTCCAGTGGATCGCCGATGGTGGTCCAAGCGTCATGTTGCAGCGTGGTGCTGCTCTGCACGTCGTAACTCAGGCCGTCGCGCCCGGTGAAGGTGAGCTTGATGTCGCTGCCGATTTTGCTGATCGCGAGTTGCGGAGGGTCAATGACCGTGAAGTGCACAACGAACGGGTCGCTGGATGTGTAGTTGCCGAGGGTGTCCACCATCCGGAAAGTGATGTGATAGACGCCGGCCTTGCTGGCGGTGAAGGCGCGACCGTGGCGGTGGCCGTAACCGGTATTGTCTTCGCTGACGATGAACGAAGGATTGTCCGCCCCGCCCGAGCTCCAACCGACTGGGCGGGTGTGAGTGGGCGAGGACGCGCCGTCTTCCCAGAACGAGATCGTCCCGCCGGTCGCCCCCGACACGGCGAGGATATCTACTCGGACATAGGCTTCGTCTTGGGTCGTTGATGTCGAATTGAACGCGCTGAAGGTCAGCTCGGTGGCGTAGGTTCCCCCGGGAAATGCGTAAAGATCGAAGCTGGGCGCCTCGCCAAAAGGAAAATAGGTGACCAAGGGATTGAGGTTTGTCGTGGTCACAATGATGCCTAGCTTGCTGGTGTTGCCCGGAACCTCCCGCACTTCGATGTGGTCGTGAGCCGCACGTGAGAACTGACAAACACTGACTAGGAAAAGAGTAAGGAGAAGTTTTATCATGGTTTGAGGAAAGCGCTGTCGGTGGCGTTGAGGCGGTCTTTGATTTCGGTCGCGGTGAGGGTTTCCACGTGGCCATCCACAAAGAGGTAGTTCGCCGTCCTGCCATGGCGTTCCACGCCGACCGAGGCTTTGAATTGATTGTAGGTCACGCGGTTGCGCGCAGCCGCGAAATGGAAGTGTTCCGAGGTGTAGGCATCCGCCGCTTCCCCGATGACGAGGGTCGCGGATGGAGTGCGGCAACGGGCGACGGGGATCCCTTCGCCAGTTGTCTCGGTGAGCAAATCGTTCCACCCGTAGGTGACGTCGACTGGTGACTTGTTGTTAGCCGGGCAGCGCCCGATGAACTTGGGACCGAGATAGGTCGCGAGGGTATTCAGCCAGGAACGTGAGGTGCCATCCGCGGCCCGGACATGCCCGGTATCCGGGAGGCGCCCGTCGTTGTCTGCGGTGTAAGCACGAGTGGCGATCCCGACTTGGCGAACCGTGTTCAGGCACTTGGTCGCATGGGCTTTCTGCATGACGGCGCTCGAGACCGCCAGGCCCAGAGCGGCGAGCACGGCGATGATCGCTACGACGACGAGCAATTCAATCAGGGTGAATGCGGCGGTTCCGGGGGCTGATTCGGGCTTCGAGATCATGGGAGTTTCCCGCCGCTCCGGCCCCTGTGTGGAGGCCGGGGCTTTGGGAAGGTTATGGGTGTGTCAGGCAGAGCGGCGGCGTGGGCGGCGCACCAGAGCCAGTCCGAAGGCGCTCGCGCCGAGGAGCGCGGCGGAGGTGGGTTCGGGAACGGCGGTCACGTTCACATCGACGCCGTAGGTCCGGAAGGTGGTGCCACCTGCGAGGACATCGGCCGAGTTTTGCGCCGCATAGTCCGCTCCACCGACGAGGAAGTAGTAGTCCCCCACGGGCAGTTCGGCGAAGGTTTCGGTGACGGTGCCATCCGCAATGCCATCCCCGTTGATCCCCGGAGCAGTGCCGTAGTTGGCCGTGGTGCCGTCGGCGGCGTGGCCGATGAGCGTGTCGAAGAACATCTCCGCAAAAGGCGAGATGTCCTGGTAGATTTTCCACGGGGCGAGCGCGCGAAACGCACCCTCCTTGCCCGACCCGCCGAGGCCCGCGCCATCGAAGACGCCGTTGCCGTTGGTGTCGGTAAAGGGGTCGCCGAATTCCCAGACGCCGGAGCCGTTGAGGTCCGTGTATTGCTCGCCCAGATCCCACGCGAGATTGCTATTGGAGTCCACGAATGGGTCGCCCGCTTCCCAGCCAGCGGAGCCGTTGGTATTCACAAAGGACTCCCCGGTCGCCCCGGTTCCGAACAGGCCGGTCAAGTAGCTCACGGTCGGACTCCCGCTGTCGTGGGTGCTGTTTTGGAACGACGACGTCTGGAAGAGCGAGAACGCCGGCAGGAACGTCCCGTTTGGGCCGGAGCCGCTCAGGTTTCGCGCGACGGTGATGGCGACCGTCTGCGTGCTGCCCAGGGTGAACTTGAACACGCGGGTGCGGTGCGAGTCGCCCCAGTTGGCGTCGGTGGCGTCGGCCCAGCCGAAGCCGCTGGAGATGGTCTGGGTGTGGTTGTTGAACGACCCTCCGTCGATGGGGTTACCTATTTGGCCGATGCCGGAGTAGTTGAAGATACGGCCGCTCACGCCGATGTGCGCGGAGGCGGTGGAGAAACCAGCGGCGAGACTGGCGGTGATTGCGAGGAGGAGAGACTGACTGAATTTCATAACGATACTTATGAGTGGAGAGATGCTTGGAGCTTGGTAACTCGGGTGGTTTGGAAGAGGTGCGCCCCCGGGCAGGAGTTACCGGACTGCCCGGGATGCGAAGGGGCAGATGCTCGAGCTGGCTCCCGAGAATGGGGCGACTAGTGTGCGCTAGAAATAGGCGCAGCAAGACTACGAGACTCTGCGAAGTGCGCGCGAAGGCGCGCTGGACGAAGCGCCGGAGGGCGGATGCCTCAGGCCCGTCGAGGCGGGGGAGTCAGCGGAGAGAGAACCACTTCGCGCGGCTGCAGCGCGACCGAGAAGAAAACACGCGGCGCTTCCGACCGCAGGGGAAGCTGGATGGCCGAGGCGAGCACCGCATCCAGCTTGGCGATGGTCGTCGGTGCCTGCTTCTTCTGCTCCTCCTGCCGGCCTTCTTTCACCGTGTGGCAGAGTTGGCAGGGATGCGCGCCGTCGAAAGTCTTGGCCACGGCCACCGTGAGCGAATCCTGTTGCGCGTAGTCCACGAGCATCGTCGTCCAAGCCACCGTCTGCAGGACAGCCCAATGGCCGCCGAGGATTTGCACGGCGGCAACGAGGATGAAGAACTTGGCGAGACGATGGAACAAAGCGGCGGGAGTGTCGCGACGCTTCCGGCGCGTGGCAAGTTTTTGTTAGGCCGCCGGAATTTTCCAGCTCACACCCAGGCGAGCCCGGTGTGCTCGACGGAGTCGATGGCCTCGACGAGCGCGACGGAGTCGATGGGCTTGAGCAGATAACCCGCGGCGCCACGGCGGCGCAGAATCCGGTCGATGATACCGTCGTGCTGGTAGCCGAGCATGAGCACGGGCATGCGGCGGTGCAGTAGGCTGAGCAGGTCGACGGCGTGGAGGCGCGGGTCGAGGTCGATGATGGCGAGGGTGGCCCCGAGGCAACCGGTTTCGATTTCGTTGAGGGCGTCGGCCCAGGTGTCGATGACCCGCAGCGCATGGCGGGTGCGAAGCACTGCCCCACAGGCGGCGCGGACGACCACGTCGTCTGCGCTAAAGAGCAGGAGGTTGGCGTTGTTCATACTCCGAGGACGGTACCTACCGCACCCGGCCGACCACTCACCGTATTTTGGGGAGTCTTTTACAGCAATTGCCCGGCCCGTGTTTCGCTCAAAAGCGATACGTCGCGCGGACGCGGAAGGTGCGCGGCTCGGTCGGGTGAAGGTGGATGTCGTCGATGCCTTCGAGCGGTTCGCCGGAGAGTCGCGAGGTGTAGGAGTATTCGATGTCGTTGTCCTCGCGGTCGAAGAGGTTGAGGCACTCGACGGCGACCTCCCACTGCTTCGCGCGCCAGCCGACCTGGCCATTCACGAGGAAGGAATCCTTGCCCTTCACGGAGTTGTCCTCGGTGAGCGGGCGCTTCGCGAAGGCGCGGGCGCGCAGGCTGGCGAACGGACCTTCCTCTTTGCCGAGCGTCACGCCGCCGCTAAACATCCACGGCACGCTGTCTGGAATGTAACGATCGGGCACGTCCTCGAAGCGCGCGTGCGTCGCGGCGAACTCCGCGTCGAAGGTGAACCACTCCAAGGGACGCCAATACGCGGCGACCTCCACGCCGTAGCGGCGCGAGGAAGGGCCGGGTTCATTGGTGCCGGCGTCGCCGACATAGACGAGTTCGCTGTCGCTATCGAGCCACCACACGGCGGCAGTGAGCGTGAGCTTCGGGATGATCTGCGTGCGAATGCCAAACTCTGCGCCGATCGTGCGCACGAGCGGATCGACGGGCGAAACGGCGTCGCCGCTCGTGGGATCGACGCTGGTATTCACGCCGCGCGCGTCGTTCGAGTGAAAGCCGGTGCCGAAGTTGAGGTAAAACTCCGTCGCCTTCCACGGGCCGAGCACGGCGGTGAATTTCGGGCTGACGATGCCGGCGAGTTCCTCGCCGGTGTTGCGGCGATTGTCGCTCTCCACATCGAACCAAAACGCGTCGCCGCGCACCCCAGCGGTAGTGCGCAACCACGGCGTCCAGCGCGTGGTCGCCTCGGCGAAGATGCCGATGCTGCCTTCATAAACTTTGTCCTGCCGCACGGTGTCGAAGCGCGAGCGGCGCTCCGTTTTGTAGAGGCCGATCGGGTCGATGAAGTCGTGCCTCGTCTGCACGCCCATCGCGAAGGAAGTCTGCGCTTGGAAAATCTGCCGGTTGTTCCATTCGCGTGTTAGCTCGCCGCCGAAGGTCCAGCGTTTCTCAGCCTGCTCGAACTGGTCGCCGCGCTGCGGATTGTCGAGGAAGTAGGTGAAGTTCGAGTAGAGATCGAGGTCGTAGTAGAAGCCATAGACGCTGCCCTTCCACACGTCGTCGCCGGTCGCCGCGACGGCAGGTGTTTCGATGGCCGATTTCCCGTCGCCTTTGCCCGGAGTGGAAGGCGCGGCCTCGGCGCCTTCGGTGCGGCGCCAGTTGAGCTGCAGGCTGTAGCGCTGGCTGTCGCCGCCAGCGCGCGAATCGACGAAGCCGAAGCGCGGGATGCGCCCGCTATCGATGGCGCGTTGCGGGATTTGGTCGCTGGATTTCCACTCGCCGTGGTAGGCCATGGCCGTGAGCGCCACGTGGTTGTCGGCGTCGCCGTGGAAGTAACGCGCGAACCCGTTCACGCGGTTGAAATCCTCGGGCAGGACCCACGGGCCGTCGTAGGTGTTGTATTCCAGAGCGAGGGTCAGCTTGCCGCGTTCGCCGACGCTGAAGGTATCCGCGAGCAGCCCGCGCCAGTAGTTGTTCTCGCCCCAGGTGAGGCTGGCGATGCCCTGCGGGAGCTCGTTGAAGAGCTTGAAATCCGCGCTGCCCGCGCTGGAGAGATCGCCGTTGCGCACTTCATACGTGCCCTTTTCGTAGTCGAGCCGCTCGACGAGTTCGGGGATGAGGATGTTGAGATCGGCGTAGCCCTGGCCATGCGAATGCGTGCGCATGTTCACTGGCATGCCATCAATGGAAATCGCGAAGTCGGTGCCGTGGTCGAGATTAAAGCCGCGCAGGAAATACTGGTTGGCCTTCCCGCCGCCGGCGTGCTGAGTAATGACCATGCCGGGCACGGTTTCAAGAATCTCGCCGCGCCGGAGATAAGGCCGGGCCTGGATCTCCGCGGCGCTGGCCTGCCCTTTCGTGGCGGTGAGTGCGGTGCCGAGCAAGTCCGCGGCTTTGCCGGTGACGGTCACGGTTTCCATCGTCGCGGGCTGCTGGGCGTCGGCGGGCAGAAGGAGGGCGATGCTGCCGACGAGGACGGCGCAAAGGGAAGGAATCGTTCGGTTGGGCTTCATCAGATCAAGGGTTGGAGTTCGGCTTGATGCAGGCGTCACGGGAGTGGTCGCTCGCGCAGGCTACGGATGGTGAAATCCGCCATTGCCTGTGATGGGTGGCTGGGTGCGGGGAATACGCGCCCGGCCGGAAGTTGTCAATCGCGCGGCGTGGCACGATCCGGTCGCAGGAGAAAAAGTAGCAAGCAAAGCAAATTTAGCCTTCCCTAAGTTTAATTGTGTCTGCTATTTCACCTTCGTGTTGACGAAACGTTCCTTCCTTTCCACCAGCAGTGCCGGTGCCCTCGCTGCACTCCTGTGCGGCTCGGTGCGGGGCGATGAATGGCGCGCGCCCTTGCTGGATCGAGGCGTTTCCGCGTCGGCGAGCTACGTCGGTGAAGCCTTTGGTAATGTGCGCGGCGGCAGGAAACGCGGCGCGACGTATGAGGGATTGCTCACGGTCAACCTCGACCTCGACCTGGAAAAACTCTTCGGCTGGAAAGGTGCGACGGTGCATGCGACCGGCTACGATCCCCATGGCGCCGGCCCCACGCAGAAGTTTGTGGGCGACCGCAGCGTGGTCAGCAACATCGATTTCTACGACAGCGCGCGGCTCTTCACGCTGTGGATGGATCAGGAATTTTTGAACAGCCGCGTGTCGTTGCGGGCGGGCATCCTGGCGGTGGACGATGAGTTTGCCGGCTCGGACTACGCCGCCGTTTTGATCAATAGTGCGTTCGGCGTGCCCTCGGCACAGGCGGCCGGATTCCCGCTGCCGATTTTTGCCATCGCCGCGCCGGGTGTCCGCCTGAAGGTGCAGCCGCGCGAGGGCTTCTACGTGCAAGTCGCGGCCTACGATGGCAACCCCGCGCCGGGGCTGCTGCCCGATCCTTCGCCGGATGCGGCGCCTTCTTCCGAAAACAATGACCACGGCACCGAGTGGTCGCTCCGGCCCGACGAAGGGGCGTTCCTGATCGGGGAGATCGGCGTGCAGTTCAATCGGCCGCTGGAGACGACTGCGGCGCACGATTCCCAAGCGCCGGCGCCGCCGCGCGGCTTGATGGGCAGCTACAAGGTGGGCTTCGCCTGGCACACGGACACCTTTTCCGACAGCTACGATGCGACGCTGATCGAACTCGGCTCGAGCCTCGCCCCGGCGCAGGCTCGCGGGGTGCGGGGAAACTCGGTCCTTTATTTCATCGCGGACCAGGAACTCTGGCGGGAGTCGGGCTCTGAGGTGCAGGGCTTGGGCGCGTTCCTGCGCGGGACTCTCTCGCCGCCGGGACGCAATGCGCTCTCACACTCCATCGATGCCGGCTTTCACTACACGGGGCTTTGGCCCGGCCGGGATGACGACGTGATCGCGGTCGGCTTTTCCTGGCTTCAAGCGAGCCCTGAAGTCTCGCGGGCCGTGCGAGCTGCGAATCGCGCCGATCGCTCCCCGGTGGCGGCTCCCGATCACGAGGCCATTCTGGAGCTCACGTATCGGATCGAGGTGCGGCCCGGCTGGTCGGTGCAGCCCGATGTGCAGTGGATCATTCACCCCGGTGGCTCGCGGGAGTGGGGCAATGCGCTGGTGCTCGGCTTGCGCACGACAGTCGAGTTCTGAGTCGCCACGATCGCCGTGGCGCAACCTTCAACGCGCCGCCATCTTCAATAAGTCCCGCGCGTGACGCCGAGCTGCGACTGCGCGCGCAGCGTCTGCCACAGCGCCTCGCCGGCCTGCTCGCCCGCGAGCAGCGCCTGATACGCACGAATGACCCGCGCGCTTTCCGTGGCGTCCTCCTCGAGCAGCTCGATGCGGAAATCGCGCAGGCCCGCGTCGCGCAGTCGATCGAAAAATTGCGCGCCGGTCTGAGCGACGGCATTGAAGAGCGTATTGCGGCAGCCCACATCCGCCCGCAGCGGATGCTGGATGCCCACGCGATCGCGGAGATGCACGCGATGCTTTTCACACGGGCGCCCGCAGTCGAGGAACGTCTTGCCCTTCGACATGAACGCGGCAAACACGCAGTGCTCCATATGAAACATCGGCATGTGCTGATGAAGCGTGAGCTCGAACCACGACGGCGGCGCGCCCGCGAGCAGGTCGAGCACTTGCTCAATGTTCAGATCGTAACTGATCGTCACGCGCTCCAACCCCTTCGCCATGAAGTGCTGGGCCGTGAGCGGGTTGGCGACATTGAGGGAAAAGTCGCCGATCTGGCGCAGCGCGGTGTTTTCGCGGAAGTGGGCGATCGCCCCGAGATTGCGGATGAGCACACCATCGGGCGCGGCGTTCTCGATGAGCCGGAAAAAACCCTGCTCGCCGGCTTTCTGAATCCGCGGCGTCGCGAGAAAAATCTGCGCGCCATCCGCGCTCGCGCGCACCCGCGCCACGGCATCGGCGTAGCGGCGGATGTCTTCGAAATCGACACAGACCTCGCGCACGCCGCACGCGAGTGCAGCGTCGAGTTGTTCCATCGTGCGGCACAGCACACGGATCTCGGCCCTTTCGCGGATCGGCCCGGCATCGCTCTGGCGCGTGCGGTCGAGAATTTCGCGCACGCTCGCCGGCGATTCTGGTCGCGGAACTTCGCGCGCCGCATCGAGCGCAAAGACCAGCTCGCGGCGCAGGCGGTTCAGTTCGCCGATTGGCAAAATCACTTCACCGGCGAGTTCGTTGTGGAGCGTGCCTAGTTCGTAACCGCTCTCACCGAATCGCCCGAGATGCTCGCGCAGTTTGGCCTCGGTGAGCGGCGCCGTCCGCGCCGTTTCCAGGGCGATTTTCGATTCCACGGCGACAGCACCGTTCGCTTCTACCTTAAGCGGCCTCCCGGCGGCGCCCGTCACCCGCAGATCTACGACGACGCGTCGGCGCGGTTCGATCCGCCCGCTGAACGACTGCTGCAGGCGCTTGTTCAGCGAGGGGTCGTCGGTCTTCCACACGCGGTCTCCGGCGTGCAGCCGCGTGAAATCGAGATGCCCGTGCTGGAAGAAAAGGCGGCCACCTTTGATCTCGAAGATGCGCCCGCCTTGTTCGGCATTGGTGTCGCCGCCGGTGTCGAAGACCACGCCGTCGCCGGTCTTGAGCGGAATCTCCGGGCTTAGCTCCACGAAGTCGCGCCCGATGCGCTCGATCCGTCCGACGAACGGCCCGCGCTTTTTTCCGAACCGCGCGGAGACCAGTTCCTGATGGTTCACGCCGTGCATCCAGCCGGAGAAAAGTCCGCGCGAGAATGCCATCTCGAGTTGGTAGCGATCTTCCGAACCTGCGTGAAACTCTCGCTCGGCCAGCGCGGCATCGAGCGCCCGACGATACACCTGACAGACGGCGGCGACGTATTCCGGCGACTTGAGCCGGCCTTCGATCTTGAAGCTGGTGACGCCGCGTTTGAGCAGCTCGGGAATTTCATTCACCGCCGCCAGATCCTGCGGCGAGAGCAGGTAGCGCTTGTCGCCGAGATCGCGCACCGCGCCATCGACGATCAGTTCATACGGCATACGACAGGCCTGCGCGCATTCGCCGCGGTTCGCGCTGCGCTGGCCGAGCGACTCGCTGGTCAGGCACTGGCCGCTGTAGGCGACGCAGAGTGCGCCGTGGACGAAGACCTCGAGTGGCATCATCTCGACGTTGAATTTCTCCAGCTCCCGCAGCGACAACTCCCGCGCCAGCACCGAGCGCTCGACGCCGAGTTCACGCGCAAATTCTGTCCCCTCGGGGGACGTGATGGTCATCTGGGTCGAGGCGTGGAGCGGCAGCTCCGGCACGATCTCGCGCGCCAGCCGCACCAGCCCGACATCCTGCACAATGAGCGCATCCACGCCCGCGCGATTGAGGAGCCGCAGATATTCCGCCGCGTCATCGAGTTCGCCCGTGAAGACGAGCGTATTGAAGGCGACGTAAGCCTTCACCCCATGCCGATGGCAGAACGCGACGATCTCGGGCAGCTCGGCTTCGGTGAAATTGTGCGCGCGCAGCCGGGCATTGAACCGCGGCAGGCCGAAGTAAACGGCGTCCGCGCCATTCGCCACCGCCGCGCGCACGCAGTCCCAATCACCCGCGGGGGCGAGGAGCTCGGGATGTTCGGTGGTCGTCATTGGCGGGTGGCAAAGAAGCCACGAATCTGGCGGAAGGAAACGGGTATCTTCCGATGCGTGGCCGCCCGCTCCCGTCTGCCGCTGGTCCGGACCGCGGCTTTTCAGTAGTAGCTGCGCACCTTGCGGAGGTAGGCATCCCACTTCGGCCCGGGGCGGCCGCCATCCATGAGGATGCGCGGGCAGTCCTTCTGGTAGTTTTTGAAGTGTCGCTGCGGCCAGTGGTGGTGCGGCACCACATGATCGAGCGGGATGCCTTTCTCGCGCATGAGCCACGCAGTGAGGCGCGCCGCGCGATCGATGGCCGCCGCTTGCTGGCGCGGATTGCGAAACTCGCAGATCTCAATCGCGATGCTGCTCTTGTTGCCGGGGCCATCGTGATCGGCGTGTTCGCCCTGGATGTTGAGCGGGAGCGATTGAATGGCCACGCGGTTATCCACGGTGAAGTGCCACGTGAGATAGCCGGTGCGATTCCATTTCGACCGACCGCGGAAATTCCCCGACGCCATGCCGCGACCGTGCTGCAGCGCCGTGGCTCCGCGGTTGGCCGTGGAGTGAATGGTGATGTAGCGGGCATTGAGCGGGAACTCGATCCGCCGCCCGTAGCGGCCTTTCGGCACGATCATCTGCTGCAGATTGATCCCGCCCGGCGCGCCGCTCTGGCGCGAGGAACCGGAATCGGAAGTACACCCGCCGAGCAAGGCGGCCAGCAACAACGAGACGAGGAGGAGCTTCTTCACGGGCCGCGACGCTAGGAGCTTCGCGCGTCGGGTGCAATCGCTCAGACGGCGCCCGCGCGATTGAGCGCGCTGAAGACGGCCTTGATCGATGCCAGCTCGATATTCGTATCCACGCCCGCGCCCCAGTTGGTTGTGCCGCCGGGAAGCTTGATCTGGACGTAGGAAATCGCGCTGGCCTCGGCGCCGGCGCTCAGCGTGTGCTGGCGGAAATCGGCGATCTCGAAACGCGCGGAGCCGCTGTCGTGCAAGGCGCGGACAAACGCCGCGATCGGTCCGTTGCCAGCGCCGACGAGTTTCACATCCGCGCCCTCGCGCCGCGCGGAGGCGCGGCAGGAGAAGTTGCCATCGACGCCATCGGCGTGGAAGTGGATGAGCTCCCACGGCGCCGTGCGCTCGATGTATTCGCGGAAGAACATCGCTTTCAGTTCCGTGGCGCTGACCTCGCGACCGAGGCGGTCCACTTCATCATTGGCCAGCGGGCCAAATTCGCGCTGCAGATCCTTCGGTAGCTCGATGCCAAATTCGCTCTCCAGCAGGTAGGCGACACCGCCTTTGCCGCTCTGCGAATTGACGCGGATGACCTCGCGATACTCGCGGCCGATGTCCGCCGGGTCGATCGTGAGATACGGCACGTCCCAGTGCTTCTGCGCGCCCGTGGCCCACTCGGCCAAACCCTTTTTGATCGCATCCTGGTGCGAGCCGGAGAAGGCCGTAAACACAAGTTCTCCCGCGTAGGGCTGGCGCGGCGGCACGGTCATACCGGTGCAGTGCTCGTAGATTTCGATCAGCGAATTCATGTCGCGAAAATCGAGCTTCGGGTCGATGCCGTGCATGTAGAAATTCATCGCGACGATCACGATGTCGAGGTTGCCGGTCCGCTCGCCATTGCCAAAGAGCGTGCCTTCCACGCGCTGGGCGCCAGCCAGCAGGCCCAGCTCCGTCGCGGCCACGCCGGTGCCGCGATCGTTGTGCGTGTGCAGGCTGATGATGATCGAGTCGCGGTTCTTAATGTTCCGGCTGATCCACTCGATCTGGTCGGCGTAAACATTGGGCATCGCAACTTCGACTGTGTCCGGCAGGTTCAGGATCATCGGCCGCTCGGGCGTCGGCTGCCACACGTCCATCACCGCCTCGCTGATCTCTTTCGCAAATTCCACTTCCGTCGCGGAGAAGCTCTCGGGCGAATACTGCAACCGCACATCGGTGCCATCCAGCAGCGGCAACCGGTCCTTGATCCAGCGCGCGCCTTGCACGGCGATCGCCTTGATCTCGTCCTTCGATTTACTGAAGACCACGCGCCGCTGTGCAGGCGAGGTCGAGTTGTAGAGGTGAATGATCACGCGCTTCGCTCCGATGAGCGATTGCACGGTCTTCTCGATCAAGTCCTCGCGCGCTTGCACGAGCACCTGGATGGTCACGTCATCCGGGATGCGGCCTTCTTCGATCAGGCGGCGGTTGAATTGAAACTCGGTGTTCGAGGCTGCGGGAAAACCGACCTCGATCTCCTTGAACCCGCACTTCACCAACGCGTCGAACAGCTCGAGTTTCTGCGAGACATTCATCGGCACGGCCAGCGCCTGGTTGCCGTCGCGGAGATCGACGCTGCACCAGATCGGCGTGGCGGTCAGCGTGCGATTGGGCCATTGGCGATCCGTGATTTGGATCGGTGGGAAAGGGCGATACTTGCTGCTTGGTGGAAAGATCATCTGTGGAAGTGGATTGGCAGGCGGAAAGAGAGATTCACAGGACCGGCCGCCACTTCCGCCCGGGAGCAGCGCCAGCCGACGAGTTAAGCGAGGAGAGCTCCGCGATCCGCGCGCAGGGAAGCGCGCGCGGCAGGTGCGCGGAGCGGCGTAAGTCGGCTGGTCAGCAGGTGACGCATGAGGGCCGGAAGACTAGCCCGCGCGAAGCACTTGGCAACTCCGCACTTGCTGCCCCTGGAGATGGGCGAATTGAACATCGCGTTTTCGGTGGCGCGGGCGTGTTAAGTTAGCCAGATGATTTCACCTGCCCTCCCGATGCTCCCGCCCCGCGCGGAAATGGAACGAGCCTTTCGCGAGAGCGACGCCAGTTATCTGGGCGTCTTCTTCGTCGCGGTGCGGACGACGGGCATTTTCTGCCTACCGACCTGCACGCCCCCTCGCAAGCCGAAGCCGGAGAACTGCGAATACTTCGCCAGCGTGGGTGAGGCGGTGTTTGCCGGCTACCGCCCGTGCAAGCTCTGCCGCCCCACGGACCTCGCAGGCACGCCGCCGCCGTGGGTCGCGCAGCTCATGGCCCGCGTGGAGGCTGAGCCCGAGGCGCGTTGGCAGGCGGCCGATTTGCAAACGTTGGGCGTCTCACCGGAGCGGGCGCGCCGCTGGTTCCTGGAAAATCACGGGATGACTTTCGTGGCGTGGTGCCGCGCGCGGCGGCTGTCGGCGGCTTTCACGAAGCTACGCGAGGGCGAGCCGCTCGATGATGTCGCGCTCGGTCACGGCTTCGAGTCGCACAGCGGTTTTCGCGAAGCGTTCTCGCGCACTTTCGGCAAAGCACCAGGCGGCAGCCGCGAAGGTGCGTGCCTTTTCACGACGATGATCGACACGCCAGTCGGGCGCTTCCTCGCGGCCACGAACGACGAGGGCCTCGTGCGCTTCGAGTTCACCGACCGCCGCAGGATGGAGCAGCATTTCGAAACGCTGCGCCGCCGCTTCCGCTGCCCGCTGGTGCCGGGTGAGCATCCGCATCTCGCGAAGGTTCGCACCGAGATCGCCGAATATTTTGCGGGCACCCGCCGGGAATTCACCGGGCCGCTCGCACCCGCCGGCACGCCTTTTCAAGAGCGCGTCTGGTCAGCGCTGCGCCGCATTCCGTACGGCGAAACCTGGAGCTACGAGGCGCTCGCGGAGGCCATCGACCAGCCGACTGCGATGCGGGCCGTGGCCGCGGCGAATGGCATGAATCGCTTCGCGATCCTCATCCCGTGCCATCGCGTGATCGGCAAGGACGGCAGCCTCACCGGCTACGGCGGCGGGCTCTGGCGCAAGCGCCTCCTGCTCGAACTCGAGCGCACCGGCAAGCTCCCTGGCTAGCCGCGCAATTCCGAGTGCCGCACGGCGCGGATCTGGATCTGCGGCGAGACGTTGCCCTGCCACTCGTTGCGCTCGAGGTGAAAGGCGATGTCCCACGGCAGACGCGGCAATTCCTCCGACGCTGAGCCAAACCACACCGCGCGATACTCATCGCCGTGCTGGCGCAGGAGCAGCGAGCGGTGCTTCTCCTTCATCACGCGAGGCTCGGCGGCGAGCGTGACGCCGCGCGCATAGAAGAGCGGCTGCGGATGGCTCATGCCAAAGGGCTGCAACGCTTCGTGCTGATCGAGCAGATCGTAGTCGATCTCGCCGAGGGTGATCTCGACATCGAGGCGCAGGCGCGGCTGCAGTTGTTCGGCGGAAAGCAATTCCCCGGCACACGCGCAGAAGCGCTCGCGGAATTCCTCGAAGTGCTCCTGCCGCAAAGTGAGGCCCGCCGCCATCTCGTGCCCGCCGTGTTTTTCCAACAGGTCGCCGCAGCGCGCGAGCGACTCGACGAGCGACAGCCCTTCGATGCTGCGCCCGCTGCCTTTGCCCAGGCCGCTTTCGTCGAAGCCGATGACGAGTGTCGGGCGGTGATACCGCTTTTGCAGGCGCGAGGCGACGATGCCGACCACGCCCGGATGCCAGCCCGCAGCGCCGACCACGATGGCCGCGTGCCGCTCGGGATCGAACCAACCCGCGAGCTGTTCCTCGGCCTGGCGGAGGACGTCGTCTTCCACCGCGCGGCGTTCGCGATTTTGCGCGTCGAGATTCGCGGCGAGAGTGCGGGCGCGTCCCGCATCCTCGGTGAGCAGAAGTTCAAGCGCGTCCTGCGCGGTGCCGAGTCGGCCGGCGGCGTTGAGGCGCGGCCCGAGGCCGAAGCCGATATTGGCCGGGCTGTAAGGCGCGCGCAGCGCACTCACCGTGACGAGTTCGCGCAGGCCGACCCAGCGCGTCTTCTCGAGCTGCACGAGGCCGCGCTTCACGATCGCGCGATTCTCGGCACGCAGCGGGACAAGATCGGCCACGGTGCCGAGCGCGACCAGATCGAGATAATCGCGCAAGTCGAAGCCCTCCAGCGGTCGGCGCTTGAGCAGGGCGTGCGCGACTTTGAAGACAATCCCAACGCTGCACAGGTAGTGGAAATCATCGCCGAGCTTCGGGTTCACGAGCGCCACGCATTTCGGCAGCTCGTCTTTGCATTCGTGGTGATCGAGCACGATCACGTCCACGCCTTGCCGCGCGAGCTCGGCGATTTCCGCGACCGAGGACGTGCCGCAATCGACGGCGACGATGAGCTGCGGCGCATGCTCCGCGACACAGCGCGCGACGCCATCCGGGCTCAGGCCGTAGCCTTCATCCACCCGCGAAGGCAGGAAACACGCGGGTTCGGAGCCAAACGCGCGCAGGACTCGCGTGAGCAAAGCGATCGAAGTGACGCCGTCCACATCGTAGTCGCCGTAGAGGGCGATGCGCTCCTGGCGATCGATCGCGGCGAGCAACCGTTCGACGGCGGCGCCCATGGCTGGGAGGCGCGTAGGATCGGCGAGCGACTTGAGCCGCGGCTGGAGAAACCCCTCCGCCTTGCCGACTTCGCCGAGGCCCCGGCGCACCAGCAACTCCGCGACGAATCGGGCCACGCCGAGTTCGCGCGTGAGCGACTGCACGACGGCAGCGTCGGCGGGCTCGGGAAAAATCCAGCGTGTGGCGGAAACGGGCATCCCGCTTTCTGTCGCATTTGGGAAACGCATTCAACCAGCAAGCCGCGATGATCAGCAGCGCCGCTCGGCGTCCTCCTCGTCGCGCGCGACCATGCTCATGCAGCGGGTGATGAGCGCGGTCCAGCCGGTCTGATGCGGCGCGCCGAGGCCGCGCCCGGTTTCGCCGCAGAAGTGCTCGTGGAAAAGCACGAGGTCCTTCCAGTGCGGATCGTCGGCGTATTTGGAATGTCCGCCAAAGCACGGTCGCCGGCCCTTTTCATCCGGCAGAAAAAGATGCGACAGCCGCCGGGCGATCTCGTGGGCGACTTGCGCGAGGTTCATCAGGTTGCCCGACCCGGTGGGAAACTCGACCTGCAGATCGTCGCCCCAGTAGTGGTGGTAGCGCTCCAGCGCCTCGATGAGCAGGTAGTTCATCGGCACCCAGATCGGGCCACGCCAGTTGGAATTGCCGCCAAACATTCCCGTCTGCGACTCGCCGGGCTCGTAGCCGATGCCGTATTCCGTGCCGTCGAGGCGGAGGTGATACGGTTTCTCGGCGTAAGCGCGGGACAGCGAGCGGATGCCGTAGGGCGAAAGGAATTCGCGTTCATCGAGGAGATACTTGAGCACGCGCTCGAGCCGCTCCCGCGACGGAATCGCGAGCAAGCGTCGCACACAGGTGCCATGCGCGGTGCGCTTCTCCATGTAGGAAATGTGCTGCGCGAGATCGTAGCGATTCTTCACAAACCATTTCAGTCGCTTCTTGAAGCCGGGGAGTTGGTCGATCACGTCCTGTTCCAAAATCTCGACCGCAAAAAGTGGCAACAACCCGACCAGCGAACGCACGCGCAGCGGCACTTCGTCGCGTCCTTCGATCAGAAGCTGGTCATAGTAAAAGCCGTCGGTTTCGTCCCAGAGTCCTCCGTGGCCGACGGCATTCATCGCGTCCACGATCTCCACGGTGTGCTCGAGGAATTTCGACGCGATGTCTTCGTAGGCGGGATTGGTCCGCGCGAGTTCGAGCGCGATGGAGAGCATCGTGCCGCAGTAGAAGGACATCCACGCGGTGCCGTCGGCCTGGGCCAGCGATTGGCCGGTCGGCAGCGGCTTCGAGCGATCGAAGAGTCCGATGTTATCCAGCCCGAGGAAGCCACCCGCGAAGATGTGTTTGCCCTGCACGTCCTTGCGATTCACCCACCATGTGAAGTTGATGAGCAGCTTCTGAAATGCGCGCTCGAGGAAAAGCGTATCGCGGTGCCCGGCCTGGCCGCTGATCTTGTAAACACGCCAGCACGCCCAGGCATGCACCGGCGGATTCACGTCGCGCAGATTCCACTCGTAGGCCGGCAGCGCGCCGCTCGGGTGCATGTACCACTCGCGCAGGAAAAGCAGGAGTTGCTGCTTCGCAAAGTCGGGATCGATCCGCGCCATCGGGATCATGTGAAAGGCGAGATCCCACGCCGCATACCACGGGTATTCCCACTTGTCGGGCATCGAGATCACGTCGGCGTTGAAGAGATGTCCCCAGTCGCGGTTGCGTCCGTGCAGGCGCTCCGGCGGAGGCGCCGGCATATTCGGGTCGCCGCTCAGCCAGTCCTTTACGACGTAATGGTAATACTGCTTCGACCACAGCAATCCGGCGTAAGCCTGCCGCATCACGTTGCGCTGCTCGGTGGTGAGCGCGGGAGCGTATTTCGTCTCGTAAAATTCGTCCGCTTCCCGTCGGCGCTGCGCAAAGACTTCCTCGAAATCCACGAATGGCAGTGCCGGCCAACCATGCGCGCTGGCGAGCCGGAATCGCAGGACGACTTCGCCCCCGGCGGGGATCTCGAGCACGTAATGTGGCGCCGCTTTCGTCCCGATCTGCTGAGGGTTCACCGCGTCGTCGCGCCCATGCACCACTGCTTCGTGAAACGCGTCTTTCACGGAAGGCGTGAGATTTGGCGCGCCGAAAAGCAGGGCGTTGTTCGTCTCGTTTTCGGTGAAGAGCCACGACGCTTCCTGGTCCGCGGCGAAACGAAACACGCCGAGCGTCTCGTGCTGCAGCGTGAGCACGTTCTCCTCCAGCTTGGAAATGCGCGGCTTCAGCGTGCAGCCCTCGTGGGTGCAGCCCCAGACCCAGGTGTTGCGAAACCACACCGTCGGCAGCACGTGGAGCCGCGCTGCTTCCGGTCCGCGATTGGCGAGCGTCAGGCGAATCAGAATGTCGTCCACGCCGGCCTTCGCGTATTCCGCGATCACGTCGAAGTAGCGGCCTTCCTCGAAGATGCCCGTGTCCTCGAGTTCGAATTCCCGATCCTGCCGTGAGCGCTGCGCGTTTTCCGCGATCAGCCGCGC
Organism: Chthoniobacterales bacterium; assembly: GCA_038208565.1. Classification (GTDB taxonomy): domain Bacteria; phylum Verrucomicrobiota; class Verrucomicrobiia; order Chthoniobacterales; family Chthoniobacteraceae; genus Chthoniobacter. Next base: position 11,084 of record JBBQYR010000035.1, on the reverse strand, counting down.
ATACGGAAACTCCGCCTGCGGATATTTGTAGAGCGCCCGCAGGTAGGAATGCGTGGGCGTCGAATCGAGGTAATGCCAAACTTCCTTCGGGTCTTCGCCGTGATTGCCCTGCGGATTCGTCAGGCCAAAAATCCGCTCCTTCAGAATCGGATCGCGCCCGTTCCAAAGCGCGACGGCGAAGCACAGCCGGCACTCGCGGTCACTGATCCCGAGCAGCCCATCCTCGCCCCAGCGATACGCGCGGCTCCGCGCGTGCTCGTGTGGGAAATAATTCCAGGCGTCCCCATTCGCCGAATAATCCTCCCGCACCGTGCCCCACTGCCGCTCGGCGAGATACGGGCCCCAGCGTTTCCAGTTCTTCGCCCGCCGGGCATCTTCTTCGAGGCGGAGGTGCTCAGGCGTCAATGGATGAGACATTCCCAACACGCTGGCTGATGGCAGGCCGTGCCGTCAATTTGTCAGCGAGACTAACTCATCTGCCGGCGCAGCAACGATGGCGCGAAAGCTCAGCGTTTCTTGAGAGGGCTGACTTCCGCGGGCTGCGCGGGCGGGTGCTCGCTGCTCGGATTTTTGCGGATGCGCCAGGAACTTCCGTAGGGCTCGGCGATCATGTCCGCGCCCGGCCAGAGACGGGTCGCGCCGGTGAACGCGGCCTGATTGTCGCGCCAGCGGCAGCCCTTGGGCAGCGGATCGATGTCTTGCGCGTTGCCGCCGCCGAGCACGGTGTCCTCCGGGCGAAAGACGTCCTGCATCATGGAGATCGCCTCGTTGGCCGATTTGAGCCAACGCTTGCTCCCGTCGCGCTCACGGGCCACGTCGCTCAAGCGATCCATGAAACGCGCGCGCCGGGTGAGGCGCAACGTTCCGATTTCCAAGGGAATGATGATGTCATCGACGATGATCGCCGCGCCCGTACTCGTGCCGAAGCCGAGGAAAAGCATGCGACCATGCTTGTAGCTGGCCAGCGCCTGCATGGCGGCGTCGTTGATGAATCGCACCGGGCGCTTGAAGGCTTTTTCGTAGTCGAAGTTCAGCCAACCGCCGCCGAGATTCAGCGGCTCTTGCGCCGGGCGACCTTCGTTGACGAGGCCGGGATAGCCGAGCGAGATCGCCTCGTACTCCCAATCCTCCGTTGCCTTGATCACTTCGCTCGCCATTTGCGCAGCGGTGAGCTTCGCGCCGCTCGGCACTTTGCGTCGGCCTTCATGGCCCGAGGCCATCAGTTTCACATTGGTCCCGCCTACATCGATCATCAGGATTTTCATCGGATAGGTTGCTTTCTGGAAAAGGAATCGAAGGCGCCGCTCAACAGGCCGTCGATCAGTTCGACGACGCCGGCGCCGTGATCGGCTTTCGTGACGTGATCGGCGCGTTCTTTCAAAGCGGGCAAAGCATTCGCGACCGCCACGCCGAAGCCACAGGCTTGCAGGAAGGCGTGATCATTTTCCGCATCACCGACGGCGACTACGTCGACCGCCGCGAGATGCAGCGACTTCAGCGCCTCGGCCAGGCCGCTCGCTTTGTTCACACCCGTCGGCAGGATCATGACCGCGCCTTTGTTGAAGATGACGCTCAGTTCAAGGCCCATGTCCCGGATCGTTTCCATCACCGCCACGTCATGCGGTTGCCAGGTCGCCACGATACAGGGGCCCACCGAAATTGGGGCGACGCCGCGCCGGTGCAGTTCCTCGACGAAGCCTTTCGGCGGACCAGCCGCGAGCAACTGCGTGGCACCATCCAACGGCGTGAAAAGAACTCCGCCATTTTCCGCCACGATCAGGTCGAAAAGTTTGAGATCCACAGGCAGGCGGAGGAGATCGCTCAGCTCGCGGCCCGTCACGAGCAGCACCGCGACTTTCGCGGCACGCAGTCTTTTCAGCGCATCCGCCGTCGGTGCGTCCACGCAGCCTTCTGTGGCAATGGTGCCATCGTAATCGGTCGCCAGCGCACGCCACTTCATCGGGCAGCCTTCTTCTGTTTGTCGGCGTATTTGGACTGGTCTCTGCGTGGCATAAGATGGGGCAAAGGTTCATCATGGATTCGCGCTCCGAAAACGGGCCGGACGTATTCGCCAGCCGGCGACGCGCTAGGCGTCGACCAATACAGCCACCGGAAATTCCGCGAGGATTTCGGCCAGTGGTAGAGCAGATGATGAGGGGTGTTCACGTCCGGTAAAAAGATTCGACCACTTCTCGACCGACGTCGGTGTGAACACAGTATTCCGCCAACATTCACCGAGCGGAGGAAAGGCCACGCGAGAAATGAAGCGCGGCACCACGATGAGAATTGTCTTCGCCTCCAGCCGCCGTTCAAAGGCCACAACGCAATCGGCGAACTCACCCGTGACCGGGACCGGAGTGTAGCTGCCGTTGGCAAACAACTCCGAATTCTCCCGGCGAAATTGCAGCAGCTTGCGGATGACGAACATCTTGATCCGCCCATCCGACCAGTGCTCCATCAGCTCCGCGGGAGACGCATTTTCCTCCAACGAAGCGAAGCATTCCTGACGCAACAAGTAATCCACCGGACGGCGGTTGTCGGGATCGACGAGACTGAAATCCCACAGTTCCGTGCCTTGATACACATCCGGCACGCCGGGCACGGTGAGTTTGAGCACGGTCTGCGTCAGCGAATTGATCGCCCCGAGCGGCGCGAGTCGTTCGGCGAATGTCTCGAAAGTCGCGAGGAAACGATTCGCGCGACCGGGCTCAAGGATCTTCGCCACAAATTCGCCCACGGCGGCATCCCATTTCTCGTTGGGCTCGATCCAACTGCTGTTCACCTTGGCCTCGTGCAGCGCCTTGAGCATGTAGTCCTGAATGCGTTGCACATAAGCGGGCCGGGTCGTTTCGTCGAGCGGCGACAGCGGCCAGGAACCAAGAAGCGTCTGATAAAGCAGAGCCTCTTCGTTGTGATCGGGCGCCCATTCGCCGTCGATTTCCCGCCGGTGTTTACGATTCGCGGTGTGCCAGCGCCGCAGCGCGTGCGTCCAGTCGCGCGGCATCTCCGAAATGGCGGCCAGCCGGGCGCGCACGTCCTCGCTGCGTTTGGTATCGTGCGTCGAAGTGGCCAGCATGGAATTCGGGAGCTCGACGAGTCGCGCCGCGTTTTGCCGATGAAAGGCTTCCAGCGTTTCGCCGAATTCGCCGGGATCGCCGCCGACTTCATTGAGCGCGATGAGGCGGTGATAGACGTAGAAGGCCGTGTCCTCCACGCCCTTCGCCATGATTGGTCCCGTACATTGCTGGAACTTGATCACGAAGAGGCGGCGGAGTTCTTCGTCGACCGGATGTGGGTTCGGATCGGGCGGCAGCAGCACGTCGCGCAGAAAATCGAAGACCGTGCGTTCGAGCGCGGGATTGCGACGGCGGGCCTCGGCCACGGCGCGATTGATGACCTTCACATCCGCCTCCGTGGGCGGCTCGTTCAATGCGAGGTAGGTGCGATAGACCCGGAAGCACGCGATCAATTCGCGCAACGCCGTAGTCAACGCGTTGATCGTGAAGTCGCGATACCAGCGATTCGATTCCGAGAGGCGGTTCAGCAGATGGCCGAGCACATTCACTTCGCTGGCCAGCGCGACCTGCGTGACGAGGCGCTTACTGCGATAGACAATTTCCTGAAAACCAAGCTGCCGGCCGACAAAGCGCTGGTACGCCTCGGTCAAGACTTTCTCCGCCGTCCGATCCACGAGCACCCCGTTCACTTGCGCCGTGAATTCGTAGCCGGTGGTGCCATCTACCGGCCAATCCGCGCGGAGCTTCTCACCCGTCGCGAGGATCTTTTCGACCAGCAAATAGATCGCACGTTCGCCGCTCTCGCCGCTCTCGCCGCGCACCGCCGCCGCCCGCGCTTGCAAGGTGCGCAGATATTCCCGCGGGTCGGCGAGGCCGTCGATGTGGTCGATGCGCACGCCATCCACGGCCCCACTTTCGATCAGCTCAAGAACGAGGCGATGGGTGGCGTCGAACACCTCGGGCAGTTCGATGCGGATCGCCGCGAGGGTGTTCACGTCGAAGAATCGCCGGTAGTTGATTTCCTCGGCGGCGACTTTCCACGAGCTGAGGCGATAAGTCTGGTCGCTGATCAGCGCGTCGAGCCGGTCGAAACTCGCGGGGTCAGTCGCGTCGTGCAATTCATCGAGGACGGCATGGATGGCGGTCTGGATCGCGGGCGTCTCCTCACAAAGTCGCGCCAACCGGCCGCGGATCACTTCCTTCTCCCGCACCCGCTCGGCGATCTTGTCCGACGCCGTCTCGACGCTCGCCGGCAGATGCTCCAGCGCGGTGAGGATGCTTTCCAGTTCGACGGGCGGATCGGGGAACGAAGCTGAGGCGCACTGAAGCAGCGGGCGCGTGGAACGCGGCCCGAGCGGCAGCCGTAGCGCGAAGTAATCGAGCCAGAATTTTCCGTCTTCGAAATGCACGCGCAATTCGCCGCGTTCGATCACGCGCCCGTACTGATCGCCCAACACCGGGAGCAGCACCTTGTTCTCCAGTTCGCGTTTGAGCGGCAGCCAATCGATGTCGAAAAAACGCGCGTAGGGCGAGGATGGGCCGTTTTCGAGGACATCCATCCACCACTTGTTTTGGGGCTCGGCGATGCCCATGTGATTCGGCACGAAATCGACGATGAACCCCATGTCGTGGGCGTGCAGTTCGGCGATGAGCGCGTCGAATTCCTCGCGTGTGCCGATCTCGGGATTGAGGGCGTTGTGGTCACAGATGTCGTAACCATGCATGCTCCCGGGAGCCGCGCGAAAGATCGGCGACGCATAGACGTGGCTGATCCCGAGGCGATGCAGATAGGGCACAAGGTCGCGCGCGGCGCGAAAGGTGAAGCACTGATGAAACTGAAAGCGGTAGGTGGCCGTCGGGATTTTTGCGGGCATGACTATTCGGCCTGGAGCACGAGCACCTCGGGAATTTGGAAGACGAGTTTGCCGATCAAAGGATCAAAACTCACCGAATCCGGACCGCCAAAACTTGGGTCGTTGCTGGAAAAGCGGACGCGCCAGCGCTGACCGGCCGCAAGCTGACAAAAGGGCTCGTCATCGAGACCGCCGTGATGCCCGCCGCGCAGATCGCAGAGCACCAACCAGTCATCGCCTGGCTGCTGCGCGCGGATCGCGAGGACGCCGCAGGACAACTCCGCGACGTGCGTGTGTGCGCGATCTTTTGGACGAAAAACCGCATGTTCGCGCCGCAGACGCAGTGCCTCGCGATAAAGGCGCAGACAGGTGCCGTGGCCCTCGCGCTCCGTTTCGGCCCAATTCAACTTCGACCGTTCAAACGTCTCGCTCGCTTGCGGCGAAGGCAGATCGCTCATCACCAGCGTTTTGGCGAACACGGAGAAACGCTTCATATCGCGGCGGCGTCCCTCGTCCACCAGCCGACCCAGTTCTTCGTGGTGGTCGGTGAAATATTGAAACGGCGTGGATGCGCCCCATTCCTGACCCATGAAGAGCAGCGGCGTGTAAGGAATGAGGCAGAGCAGGGCGCTCGCTGCGCGATACGTTTCCGGCGAGACGAGATGATTGAGACGTTCGCCGAGTGCGCGGTTGCCAGCCTGGTCGTGATTGGAGATGCAGAAAACAAAGCGCTCCGGCGGCAGGTGCGCGCAGGCGGTATTGCGGCGTGGCCCGCCGGGCGGCCACGGCGCAGGATGCACCCAGCCGTTTTCCAAGGCGCAGACCAACTCGCGCAGTTCGCCCGCGTACTCCGTCGCATAGATCGAAGCGTCGATCAGCGCGACTTCGATGCTGTGATGAAAATCGTCCGCCCAGACGGCGTCGAGACCCAGGCCTCCTTCCTGCGGCGGCACGATGAGTTGCGCTTCGTTGCGCTCGTCTTCACCGATGATGTAACCGCCCCGCCCATGCACCAGATCGGCCAGCTCCGCGAGCATGTGCCGCGATGAGTCGTCGTAAATTTCGTGCGTGGCATCGAGACGGAAACCATCGACGTGAAACTCCTCCATCCAATACGCGATGTTTTCCCGGAAATAGCCGCGTGTCACTTCGCTAGTACTGAAGTTGATCGCTTCGCCCCACGGCGTGTGATGGCGGCTCTCGAAGTAGGCGGGCGAAAATTGCCGGAGGAAATTTCCGTCGGGGCCGAAGTGGTTATAGACCACGTCGAGGAGGATCGCGAGACCGTGCGCGTGCGCCGCATCGACCAGTGCGCGCAGGTCGTCTGGCGTGCCGTAGGCCTGCGCAGGCGCAAAGAGTCGCACGCCGTCGTAGCCCCAGTTGCGCTGTCCGGGGAAATCCGCGAGCGGCATCAACTCGATGGCGTTCACGCCGAGATCGCGGAGATAGGTCAGCTTCCCGATCACCGCGCGGAATGTGCCTTCGGGCGTGAAGGTGCCGACGTGCAGTTCGTAAATCACCAGGTCACGAAAAGCGGGCCGGCTCCAGGATTGGTCACTCCAGCGATACTCGCGCGGATCGACGACCTGCGAAGGCCCGGAGATTCCGTCCGGCTGAAAACGCGAAGCCGGACAGGGAAGCCCGGCGTTTTCATCGAGACGAAATAGATAGCGATCACCGGCTTGGCCTTCGCCATCCACGCCGCAGTGGTAACCGCCGGCTTCCGGCGCGAGCGGCACGTCGTGCGGCTCCGTGCGAGCACGCGAGCAAACGGACGCGACGGCACGCAGCACCTGGGGCGCCCAAACGCGATAACGGACACCGTACGGTGTCACTTCAGCTCCCTGTGAAAGTTGTGTTCCCTCCATGATTGAGAAACAATCGCGAGGACTCCCGAGCGCGGTTGTCTGTTTCACTTACATGCACGCAACATTCACCCGTCATCCGTATTGAGCTGCAATGCCAGATCCCCTTTGGTTCAAAGACGCGGTCGTTTACGAGCTGCACGTCAAAACTTTCCAGGACAGCGACGGCGACGGTCTCGGTGATTTCCGAGGACTGATCGACCGGCTCGATTATTTCACCGAACTCGGCGTCACCGCGCTCTGGCTGCTGCCGTTCTACCCGTCGCCGCTGAAGGACGACGGCTACGACATCGCGGATTACTTCGCGGTCCATCCCAGCTACGGCACGACCGACGATTTTCGCAACTTCCTCGCGCTCGCTCACGAGCGCGGGCTGCGGGTGATTACCGAGCTGGTGCTCAATCATACCTCGGATCAAAACGCCTGGTTTCAACGCGCCCGCCGCGCCGCGCCCGGCACGCCGGAGCGCGATTTCTACGTGTGGAGCGACGACCCGCAGAAATACGCCGACGCACGGATCATCTTCAAAGACTTCGAGACCTCAAACTGGACGTGGGATCCGGTCGCGAAAGCTTACTTCTGGCACCGCTTCTATTCGCATCAGCCCGACCTGAATTTTGAAAACCCGCTCGTCCACACCGAGCTGCTGCGCGCCATCGATTTCTGGTTCGAGATGGGCGTGGACGGTCTGCGTCTCGACGCCATTCCCTATCTCTACGAGCGCGAAGGCACGAACTGCGAAAACCTCCCGGAGACCCACGCCTTCATCCGCAAACTGCGCGCGCACATCGACGCGAAATTCACCGACCGCATGCTCCTCGCCGAGGCCAATCAGTGGCCTGAGGATTCCGTGGAATACTTCGGCACCGGCGACGAGTGCCACATGGAATTCCACTTCCCGCTCATGCCGCGCATGTTCATGGCGCTGCAGATGGAGGATCGCTTTCCGATCATCGACATCCTCGATCAGACGCCGGCCATCCCGGAGAATTGCCAGTGGGCGATCTTCCTCCGTAACCACGACGAACTGACCCTCGAAATGGTGACCGACGAGGAACGCGACTATATGTATCGCGTTTACGCCGAGGACACCCGCGCGCGGATCAATCTCGGCATCCGCCGCCGCCTCGCGCCGCTCATGGGCAACAACCGGCGCAAGATCGAGCTCATCAATTCGCTGCTCTTCTCCCTGCCCGGCACCCCGATCATCTACTACGGCGACGAGATCGGCATGGGCGACAACTTCTACCTCGGCGACCGCAACGGCGTCCGCACCCCGATGCAGTGGTCCCCCGACCGCAACGCCGGTTTCTCGAAAGCCAATCCGCAGCAGCTCTATCTGCCCGCGGTCATCGATCCCGACTACCACTACGAATCGGTCAACGTCGAAAACCAGCAGCGCAACGTCTCGTCCCTCTTTTGGTGGATGCGGCGCGTCCTGCATGTGCGGGAAAAAGTGCCCGCCTTTTCCCGCGGCACGATCGAGTTCCTGCATCCTGACAACGCCAAGGTGCTCGCCTACGTGCGCCGGCTCGGCGACGACACCGTGCTCGTCGTCGCGAATCTCTCGCGCTTCGCACAAGTCGTGGAACTCGATCTGGCGACCTACGCCGGGCTCGTGCCGCAGGAACTTTTCGGACGCTCGTCTTTCCCCGAACTCAAGCAAACACCCACCGCCCTGGCCCTCGGCCCGCACGGATTCTATTGGCTGGCCTTACGTCCCGCACCGGCCATCCGCGCCGTCGAGATCGCCTGGACCGCTCCCGATCTCGCCTTGCCCGCAGCGTGGAGCAACGCACTTCTCAAGCGACTGGAGCGTGACGTCCTGCCGGTCTATCTGCCGACGTGTCGGTGGTTTGGCGGAAAAGAGCGCATCATGCGCGAACTCAAGATCGCGCAGAATGTGCCGCTCGGCGCCGACCCCGCCGCCGCCCGCGTGCTCATTGTCGAAGTCACTTTCACCGATGGGCTCCCTGACAATTATGTGGTACCGGTGGCCTTCGCTGACGAGCTCACCACCTCGCGCCTGCTCGCCGAAGCGCCGCAGTCTGTCGTCGCGCGGCTCGATGGCAACCAATCGATCTGCGACGCACTGCAGTTGCTCGAAACTCGGGCGACGCTCTTGCGCCTTGTCGCTGGCCAACCCACCCCGAGCGGCCGCACCCGCATTCTCGGCCACCTCAGCCCGGCTTTCGATCCCGCCACCCTCGATCAAGCAGTGGTCAGCTCCCGCCTGCTGGGGGCTGATCAATCCAACGCCTCGATCGCCTACGGTGACACCTGGTTTCTAAAAATCCTGCGCAAGTTCGAACGCGGCACCCACCCCGATGTGGAGATCACGCGCTATCTCGCCGAGCAGGCCAGCCTGCCGGGCGCTGTGCCCTATGGCGGCTCGCTTCTGCTGGCCGATCCAGCGGGCGAAGCCACCATCGGCCTGCTCGTCGGCTTCACCAAAAACCAGGGTGACGGCTGGACCTACACGCTCGACGCCCTCGCGCGCTTCTTCGACCGCGTGCTCGAATCCCGCCGCGAACTCGACGAAACCTCGGTCAACGACTTGGTCGGGGCCGTCTATCCCGAACGCGCCCGGCAACTCGGCATCCGCACCGCCGAACTGCACCGCGCTCTCGCCGCGGCCGGAGATCGACCCGAGTTTGCCCCCGAACCGTTCAGCACTCTCTACCAGCGTTCGCTCTATCAGTCGATGCGCGGATCGGCGGGCCGTGTCCTGCGGCAGCTCAAGCGCCAGCTTTCCCGCCTGCCCGAAGAGGCCCGTGCCGACGCCTCCGCCCTGCTTGCTCAGCACAGCCAGCTTTTGACGATCTTCGCGCGGCTCCTCGATCACAAAATCGAAACCACGAAAATCCGCATCCACGGCGACTTCCATCTCGGCCAAGTGCTGAATACCGGAAAGGATTTCGTGATCATCGACTTCGAAGGTGAGCCGCGCCTGCCGCTCAGCGAACGCCGCCTCAAGCGTTCGCCACTGCGCGACGTGGCCGGCATGCTGCGCTCCTTCGATTATGCCGTCACCACCGCGCTGCGGCAGGTGCGCGAAGACGACGTGCCAAGGCTGACCCCATGGGCGCGCGCCTGGGTCACCCGGGTGCGCGAAGCGTATTTGAGCGCCTACCTCAAAACCGCCGCCGGCACGACCTTCCTGCCGACCAGCCCGAGCGACACGCAGTTGCTCCTCGAAGTCTTCCAGCTCCACAAGGCGCTTTACGAAATCAGCTACGAACTCAGCTACCGCCCGCATTGGATCACCACACCGCTGCGCGCCGTAAATGAGATGCTGGCCAACCACCCGGTCTCGGCTCGTCCGTGAAACACGACGCTCGCCCGCATCGATAGGTGCGGTGGCGTTCGTTGGCCGGGAAAGGATGCCAGGCGTCGCCACCGGCGAACAATCCTCACCCGCCCCCACTTGGCCTCAAGTCGCGAAATACCGTCCCATTTCTCGGGTTGGGGTTCCCGGATAAATTCTCTGCGACGCGCGCGAGAGCGGACGACAGCAGTAACGGGAAGGAAAAGCGCGGGGGGCAGCAAGCTGGAGGCTTCGCTGGAAATTAGCCGGGGGTAACACCCCCGGAGCCGACCCACAAAAATCCATGCGCCCCGGCAGGGGCGCGGAAAATTCCCGCCGAAAAGCTCGCCGCACGCCCGTGCATCGCGCCCCAAAAAACGCGTGTGACCCTGCCCGCAAATCTCCTCGCCGACTCCCGCAGCTCCGGCAGGCTGCCCCTGGAACTGGCCGGCCCCCTCATCCTCCAGACCCTCGAGGGCCTCGCCTTCGCGCACGCGCAAGGCATCGTCCCTCGCGATATGAAGCCCCGCAGAATATCCTCCTCTCCTCCGCGACCCACCCGATCCTCGCCAAAATCGCCGACTTCGGCCTCGCCAAACACTTTGCCAAAGCCGGCTTCAGCGGCCTCACCCTCACCGGCACCTACGCCGGCACGCCGCTCTACCTGCCGCGCGAACAGATCATCAACTTCAAATACGCCAAGCCCGTCAGCGACATCTGGAGCATGGGCGCGACGATCTCGTCGCGTCGTGTGAAGATCGAAGATGAACGGCTTGCCGAGCCCTCTGAGAGCCGTAACCCTAAGCTAACTTTCAAGCCATGATCACGCTCGCCGAAATCGAAACCGCCGCCGAATCGCTGCCCGGCGAGCAAAAGGAAGAACTGCTCCGCTTCCTCGCCATGCGGTTGCGCAAAGAGCGCACGCTGCCCAAGCCGCGCATCTATTCCGACGAAGAAACTCGCCGCGATGATTGCCGAGGGTGAAACCGACGGCGACACGCGGGCGGAAAAAGTGTTACCTTGCGCCTCATGAAACCCGGAA
>JBBQYR010000034.1:0-33858 GCA_038208565.1 Chthoniobacterales bacterium | reverse complement strand
TCCGGCACGGCCGCCACGGCGAGGCTGACGGAGGTCATGAACAAATCGAAGGGTTTCGTGCCGCGCATCAGCCCCAGCACGAAGAGCAGCGCGACGATGCCGAGTGTCGCCCAAATCAACACACGCCCGAACGAATCGAGTTTCTTCTGCAGCGGGGTGCTCTCGTCCGCGCCCGCCGCTTCGATCAGGCCCGCGATGCGGCCCAGCTCGGTGCCCATCGCGGTCGTGACGACCACCGCCTCGGCCGTGCCTGTCGCGACGCTGGTGCCCATGAAAACCATGTTGTCGCGATCACCGAGCGCGACGTCGCTCTGCTCCAAAGTCGCGGGCTGCTTCGTCACCGCTTCCGACTCCCCGGTCAATGCCGCCTCGATGCACTTGAACGACGCGGCCTTCAACAGCCGGGCATCGGCGGCCACCAAGTCGCCAGCTTCCATGGCGATGATGTCGCCGACGACCACGCCCGACGAGGGAATGAGCGTGAGTTGCCCGTCGCGCCGCACCTTGGCTTGCGGCGCAGTCATCTTCTTGAGCGCGGCGATCGACTTCTCCGCGTTGAATTCCTGATAGAAGCCGATGACCGCGTTGAGCACGACGATGGCCAGGATGGCGATGGCGTCCACCACTTCGCCCAGGACGCCCGAGACGACCCCCGCGACGATGAGAATCCAAATGATGAGGCTCTTGAATTGGCCGAGAAAGATTTGCAGCGCGCTGATGCGCTTCGCTTCCTTCAACTCGTTCGGGCCATTGGTCGCAAGGCGTTGCGTGGCTTCCGATGCAGAGAGCCCCGTCGCCGCGGAGCCGAGCTGGGCCAGCACATCCTCGGCAGAAAGGTGGTGCCACGCTTCTGCTTTTTGGGGTGCGGCGATGGCGGGTGGCGCGGTCATGCTGTGGACATAAGCCAGAAAAAGGAAATAGGGCAGGGCCGCGCGATGCAGACGCTCATGGATCCCCCACTATGACCGCCGCGAAATGGCCGCTCCGGTTCGGTCGGGAACCCCGTGGCGTGCAACATCGTGCCAGACCTTCAAAGTAGCTCTTTCATTGAATCGAAGATACCCCCAATCACTCAGAAGAGTCTGCCTTTATGGGTACGGGACCACTTTGTCCGGGAACGTGGATTCAGATCGACCAGCCGCAGACCGTGATCACGACCACGCCGATGTTCGTCGGCTTTTGCGTGAACAACGCCAGTGGAGTCGGCCTGAACACGTGCACCTTTACCGGCTTGAGCATCGTGCCGCTGAATCAGGCCCCGGTGGTCGATAACGCGAGCCTTCCAGGTTATCCGCTCTCCCAGATCGCGCTCGATGCCACGGTCACGGACGATAATTACCCGGCGCCGATCACCCTCAGCACGACAAGACCAGCGAAGTGACCAGGCACCAAAAAACGCCCAGCGCGCCGACCAGACCGAGACCGCTGAGCGCCGGAAATCTGGAGGCGGGCGATTAAGCGCCGGCGGGGTATAATCGAACGCCCCACCCGATCGCGCCAAACTTATACCCATCCGCGGGTAGCGAAATACGCGATCCTCCTTTGTTATGACTAAACTCGAAATCAAAGGCACTTGGAACGAAACCAAAGGCAAACTGAAGCAGAAATATGCCGAATTGACCGACGACGACCTGACATTCGCCGAGGGCAAGGATGACGAACTGCTCGGTCGCTTGCAAAAGAAACTGGGGCGCACGAAAGAGGAAATCCGCGACGAACTCGCGAGCCTCTGACATCCCTCACCCACCAGCAATCAATCAGCGGCGCGGACTCTTCGGAATTCGCGCCGCTCTCTTGTCCCGTTCAGCGCCCCCCATTCCGCCGCTTTGCTTGACCGTTCCATGCGTGTCCGGCCAATAATTTACCAGGCGCGACTGTGCAGACTCGCACCGCGGTCATTCGCTCTTTTCCACCCATGACATGAACCGTTTCTTGCTCTCGGCGATCCCGATCGTTCTCTCCCTCGCGCTGCTCGCTGCGGGCGTCTATCTCACGATGGGTATGAGCGGCGGCGACTTCTTCATGCCGCACGCCCATTGTTATTTGTTCAATCGCCCTTTGATGCAATTACACGGCGGCTCGGATTTTCTCATCGGCCTTTCCTACGTGTCGATTTCGGCGACGCTGATGTGGCTCGTCTATCGGGCGCGGCGGGAGCTGCCTTTTCATTGGATCATGCTGGCGTTCGCGATTTTCATCGTGGCCTGCGGGGCGACGCACTTCATGGAAGTCTGGACGCTGACCGCGGCGAACCCCCGCTACTGGGCGTCGGGTTGGGTAAAGCTTGTCACCGCCATCGCGTCGGTAATCACCGCCATTGTTCTGCCGCCCCTCGTGCCGCGCATTCTCCGCCTCATGGAATCCGCGCGCACCTCCAGCGAGCGCGGGGAGAAACTTGAGCGCGCCTACGGTGAACTGAATGATCTCTACTCCAAGGTCACGCAACTCGATCAACTCAAGACCAACTTCTTCGCGAACGTGAGCCATGAGCTGCGCACGCCGCTGGCGTTGATCTTCGCGCCCGTGGAGCGATTGCTCCAGAACGGGTCGGAGCCGGCGACGAGGCGCGAGTTGGTGGTCATCCGCCGCAATGCGCTCCTTTTGCACAAGCACGTCAACGATCTGCTCGATGTATCGAAGCTGGAGGTCGGGAAAATGGAATTGCACTACTCGCGCCTCGATCTCGCGGCGATGGCGCGGGCCATGGCTGGCATTTTCGAGTCTGTGGTCGGCGAGCGCGGCATCCGCGTGGAGGTGCAGTCGCCGGCTGCGGCCGTCGCCGAAGTCGATGGCGACAAGCTGCAGCGCGTTTTCATGAATCTGCTCTCGAACGCCTTCAAGTATGCGCCGGATGACAGCTCAGTGCGGCTGACGCTGGCCGAGGAGGGCGAACATCTCGTCTTCACGGTGGAAGATGGTGGGCCGGGTGTTCCGCCGGATCTCCGCGGGAAAATCTTCGAGCGTTTCCAGCGGGGCGACTGTGATACGCAGCGGCGTTACGGCGGCACCGGCCTCGGGCTATCCATCGTGAAAGAGTTCGTCGAAATGCACGGCGGGTCGATTGCCGTGGATGAAAGCGCGGTCGGGGGCGCGCTGTTTCGCGTGCGTTTGCCTCGGCAGGCTCCCGATGGGGTGGTGGTGCATGCCTCGCCCTGGAGCGGCACCGACGCGGTGCTCCAGCGGCTGGCGGAAGCTCCGGCGGGCTTCAATACGATGGGCACTCCGGTGGTGGCGCGCCCGGAAGAGTCGGATCGGCCCGAGGTTCTCGTGGTCGAGGACAATCGCGACATGCGCGAGTTTATCTGCCGCGTGCTCGAACCCGACGCGCGCACCCGTGCGGTCGAGGATGGACGCGCGGCATTGGACGCGATCCGCGAGCGGGTGCCCGATCTGATTCTCACGGACATAATGATGCCGGTGATGACCGGAGACGAATTGGTCGCGGCGCTGCGCAAGGACGAGCAATGGCGGGATGTGCCGGTGATCATGCTCACGGCCAAGGCCGATGAGGACAGGAAGCTAAACCTCCTCACCGAAGGCGTGCAGGACTACCTGTTGAAACCCTTTTCCATCGATGAACTGCGCGCTCGGGTGCGCAATCAGCTTCAGACCAAACTGACCCGTGACATGCTGCGCCAGGCGCTCGACAGCCGTTCGGAAGATCTCGCGGCGATGGTCCGGGAGCTGGCGGCCGCGAAATCCGCAGCGGAGACGGCGAATGCGGCGAAGGATGATTTCCTGGCGGTGCTCAGCCATGAATTGCGCACTCCGCTCACACCCGCGCTGGCCGCGGCTTCCGCCTTGCAGAATACGCCGTCGGCTGATCCTGCGGAATTGCAGGAATCGCTCGCGATCATCCGCCGCAACATCGAGCTGGAGGCCCGCCTCGTGGACGATCTCCTCGATGTCACGCGCATCACGCGGGGCAAGCTCCGCCTGCAGTCCGCGCCGGTCGATCTCCATGCCGTCCTGCGCGACGCCTTGGCGATGGCCGAGCCAGCTCTGAGCGAAAAGCAAATCCGCCCGGTCGTACAGATGGCGGATGGACGGTCCACGGTGCGCGGAGATGCCGCCCGGATAGTGCAGGTCTTTTCCAATCTGCTCACCAATGCGGCCAAGTTCACGGCAGCGGGTGGACGAGTGACCGTCCGCACCTCGCTGACCGCCGGCGAGGTGCGGGTGGAAATCGAGGACACCGGCATCGGCATCGCTCCCGAATTGCTTCCCCGGATTTTCGACGCCTTCCGGCAGGGTGAGGCGGGCACCGCCCGGCGTTTCGGCGGGTTGGGCATGGGGTTGAGTGTGGCCAAGGGATTGGTCGAGGCGCACGGTGGCCGGATCGAGGTGTGTAGCGACGGGTACAATCAGGGCGCGACCTTCACGGTGGAGTTTCCTTTGCTGACCGGGGCCGGCGCACCAGCGGAGGTGGTGGCCCCATCCGTCGACACGTCTGCACCTTTACGCCGATTGCGCGTGCTCCTGGTGGAGGATCACGACGACACGCGGCACATCCTTCAGCGCTTGATCGCGCGGGCCGGTCACACCGTGACCACCGCGAGCAGCCTGCAGCAAGCGCGCCGCGTGCTGGCCGAAGGCGACTTCGATTTTTTGCTCAGCGACCTCGGCTCGCCCGATGGGTCCGGTTTGGATGTGATCGCTGCGCTTCGCCAGAAGTCGGATATTCCGGCGGTGGCGATGAGCGGCTTCGGCATGGAGGAGGATGTGGCCCGCAGCCGCGCGGCGGGATTCGCCGAGCACATCGTCAAGCCGGTCGCGGCTGAGGCGTTGCGCGAGTTGCTCGATCGGTGGTCGGCACCGACTCGCGGTAACCAACGAGAGTGATGGTTCAGCCGGCGTCGGCTGCGCTGAGGGGTAACAAAACGCCGTTGCCGAATGCTGAAGTGAATGACATACTCCTCCTCCTTCGCGGCTCCGAAACGCAATGTGTTTGCGGGGCTCGTGCGGGGTAGGTGCGTAAGTGCCTTGCAATCAATGCATTAGTTTACCCCGTGGTGTAACGGTAGCACAAGGGTCTTTGAAGCCCTTTGTCATGGTTCGAATCCATGCGGGGTAGCGTGCGCGAGCTCGTTCTTGTCTGGCTTGTGCGTGGAGATTAGGGTCCCGCTCCTTTCGACCATGAAACTCTCCAAACGCGGCGAATACGCCCTTCGCGCCCTTATCGATTTCGGCATCGCCCATGAACTGGGCCGCCCCCTACTCAAGGTGGGAGAGATCGTGGAGAGGGAACGGCTGCCGGTGAAATTTCTCGAGCAAATCCTCACACAGTTGCGAGGCGCGGGTTACATCGGAACCAAAGCGCGGCAAGGCGGGCGGTTATTTTCTCGCGCGGAGTCCCAAGGAGATTCGCTTGGGTGAAATCATCCGCTTGATCGATGGCCCGCTGGCACCGATTTCATGCGTGAGTGTGACAGCCTATGAGCGGTGCACTTGTCCGGATGAAGCTCATTGCGCGTTGCGAATGCTGATGCTCGATGTGCGAAATGCCATCGCTCGAATCCTCGACCGGTATGTGCTGGCTGACGTCGTGGCGATTACTTTGCAGAAGCTTCGCCGGGACAAGGTGCCGATCCCTTTCATGATTGAGCAGTTGTTGCGGCCGAAAGAAAAGGCCAAGGGCGTTCCCCCGTGGGGATCTGCGACTCCGCTACCAGTATGAGGATCGCGACGCGCAAGTTCCCCAGACGGGGAACGACTTTCAACAATCGCGCTATCGCTTCCGGTTGCGGTTGAATGCGGAGGCCAAACTCGGTCGGGAATGGGTTGCCGGGTTTTCGCTCGGTACTGGCGTCCAAAGCGACAGCGAAGAGCAGACGTTTAAAAACGGCTTTGATGACTACAATAGTTTCATCACCAAGGCCTTTGTCGGGTGGCAGCCGAACGACTGGCTGACCGTGGTCGCCGGCAAGCAGAAGAACCCGTTTTACACAACGGATCTCATTTTTGAATCGTGAGTTCTGGTCCGGTTCGCTCGAGCCGGAAATCGCAATCATCGAGCACGAACTGCTGACGCACAAATTCCACGGCATCATCTCGCTGCACTCCGATGACACGAGCGACGGCGTTTACGGATTCGTGCGCGGCGCGACGATGACCGAGCATTTGATGAAACCGGCGTTCGCGGCCGCCGAGGCGGCGCTGCCCGTAAATCAATCCGCGATCATCGATGGCTTCCACGCGGTCGAAGGCATCATCAGATCCGCCTACGATGGCATCCTCACGGCTCCGCCGGGGAGTTCGCCGGCGCCCTGCGAGATCATCCTCGAGTCCCCGCATCACACTCCGATGGAATCCCAGCGGCAGGCCTTCGTCCTCGCGCTCACGGAAATCCTCCGTCACTACCGCCGCATGATCTCCTACGCGGCCGATCTCTGATGGCCGCGAAGCCTGTGCGCAAGTCGTTCCGCGTGCTGCCGGGATTCGGCCTCACGCTTGGCTTCACGCTGCTCTATTTATCGCTAATCGTGCTGATCCCGCTGTCGGCCACATTCTTGAAGACCTCCGGCATGGCCTGGGAGCGTTTTTGGGCCGCGGCGACTTCGCCGCGGGCGATCGCTTCGTATGAGCTGACGTTCGGAGCCTCCCTCATTGCCGCTTCGGTTACTGCTGTGGCGGGCTTGCGCGTGGCGTGGGTGCTGGTGCGCTACACCTTTCCCGGCAAGCGCATCATCGATGGGCTCGTCGATCTGCCATTCGCTTTGCCCACGGCGGTCGCGGGTATCGCGCTCACAGCGATCTATGCGCCCAAGGGATGGATTGGAAAATGGCCCACGGAGGATTCACTGCGGGCAACGCTGACGGCGCCCTTCTTATGGATCGATGCCGGCTTGGCGAAGCTGGGCGGGTCGTTGCCGATGGAGCGCATCTCTGGCTGGCTGGAGTCGATCATTCCCGATGGCGGTATCCAGACGGCCTACAGCCCGCTCGGTGTCACCATCGCGCTCACTTTCATCGGCCTGCCTTTTGTCGTGCGGACGGTGCAGCCGGTGCTCGAAGATCTCGATAGCGAGATCGAGCAGGCGTCCGCCACGCTCGGTGCGGGCCGGCTCGCGACTTTCACCCGCGTGATCTTCCCGGAAATCTGGCCCGCGCTATTCACCGGCTTCGCTCTCGCTTTCGCCCGCGCAGTCGGGGAATACGGCTCGGTGGTTTTCACCTCTGGCAACAAGCCGATGAAAACGGAAATCACTCCGCTGCTGATCATTACCAAGCTCGAGGAATACGACTACCGCGGCGCGACGGCGCTCGCCGTGGTCATGCTGATCATTTCGTTCGTCCTCCTGTTGCTTATCAATCTCGCGCAACGGCTTTCAGCCCAGCGTTTCTCGGCTCCCGTTTGAGTCATGGCTGGCGCTGTCTCACTTCATGTCCCGGCGAGCGTCGTGAAGGCGCATCAAGTCGGCGTGACGACCGAATCGCGCTGGGTTCGGTGGACCCTGACGGCGCTGGCGCTCGCTTTCCTGGTGCTGTTTCTCTTCCGGCCGCTGCTGGCGGTTTTCGTCGAAGCCTTCCGGAAAGGGGCTCAAGTCTACCTCGCTTCTTTTCACGACGCCGACGCCTTGGCGGCGATCAAGCTCACCCTGATCACCGCCGGCCTCGCGGTGCCGCTGAATCTGGTGTTCGGCCTGAGCGCCGCCTGGTGCATCGGCAAGTTCAGTTTTCCGGGGCGCAGCTTGGTGATCACATTGATCGATCTGCCGTTCGCCGTTTCGCCGGTCGTTTCCGGCCTCATCTATGTGCTGCTCTTTGGCGCGCAAGGCGGGTTCGGCCCGTATCTCGCCGCTCACGATATCAGGATCATCTTTGCCGTGCCGGGCATCGTGCTCGCGACGATCTTTGTCACGTTCCCATTCGTCGCCCGCTAAGTGATTCCGCTGATGCAGGCGCAGGGCGTGTCGAACTCGAGCGGGCGGACAACGGCGAGTCGCTCGAAGCGGAACTGCCGCGGCGGGAGGAGCAGACGCTCGCGCTGAATATCGGCGACACTGCTTTTGCCAGCCTGCGCGATGCGCGGGTCTTTCCCGTGGAGCGGTCCTGAGCGGATCGGGGCTTATTCGAAATCGTAGATCACCGCCTTCACGCAGTTCGGCTTGAAGGCTTTCTCCACGAAGTCGAGGTGCAGCGGATGCACTTGGTAGTCCTCCTCCTGCGCTTTGCCCTCGAATTGGAGATTGAGCGCTACCTGATAGCTCTGCTCGACGACGTCGCGATGGCTCGGGACCATGCGTCCGACGTGGAAGCTTTTCACCAGCGGGATCGGGCGCAGATATTTCTCGGCACCGGCGATCAAGGCCTCGGCGGCGTTGGGAACTTGGGGATTGGTCCAGAAGATGACGACGTGGGAAAGCATGACGGGATGAATTATAGGTTGAAGGAAGTGAGCGGGCAGTTTGGTATCCGAACCGCCGGACCGCTGGCAATGCCCTTTCCCTGTTCATGAAAATCCTTTCCTCCGTTGTCGTTGGCGCACTCGCCATTTCCGTGGCCGGTTGTAGTTCGCTCGATAATCCGCTGGCGGCCTTCAACCCTTTCCGCAGCGGGCGCGATGCCCGCGTTTACAATGCGCAGACGGGGGAATACGAGTGGCCAAAGGACGAGGCGGCGCGCCGTCAAGCGCGGCCAGCCGGAGCGGCGAATGCGGCGCCACAGGAGCGGAGAGGCGACGGGCGTTATTTCGACGCGGCGAAGAATGAATGGGTGGATGCGCCGCGCGATGATGTATCGACGAGTCGGCCCAAGGATAAGCCGGCGCCGACTTCGCGGGTGAATCTCGACCAACCGGTCGTGATGCCGTCAGCGACCGCGGAGCCACCGCCTCCAGTTCCGGCGCGGGCGAGCGGTGTCTACAATCCCTCGACGGGTCGGATCGATTGGGACACGTCCGGCAGCGCGGTCCCTGCACCGACGCCAGCACCGCGCAAAGGTTGGCGTTTGTGGCCGTTCTAATGCAGCAAGTTTGTCGGGAAAGCGACCTGCTTTTCCTGGCGCAGAATTTTCGCGCAGCGTGCGGTGAGCTTTGGTGAAGGCACGCGCGGATTCCATTTTCGGGGATTCGGCAGGATGGCGGCGAGGGCGGCGGACTGCTCGCGCGTGAGTCGCCCGGCATCGACGCCGAAGTGGGCGCGCGCCGCGGCATCGATGCCGTAGATGCCGTCGCCCATCTCGATCACGTTTGCGTAAAGCTCGAGGATGCGGCGCTTGCTGAGGAGCGTCTCCATCCAGAACGTGTAGTAGGCTTCGAGTCCCTTGCGGACCCACGAGCGGCCCTGCCAGAGGAAGAGGGAGCGCGCGCATTGCATGGAGATGGTGGAAGCGCCACGCGGCTTCTTGCCGGTGCGCTCAGCTTGCCGACGGGCGAGATCCACCTCGCGCCAGTCAAAGCCGTGATGTTGAAAGAATCGCTGGTCCTCGGCAATGAAGACAAACTTGAGAAAGTCCGGCGGGATGCGTTCGATTGGGCGCCATAGGTATTGCCGTGCCGGAACTGGCCGCTTTTCCCAGCGCGCTTCGGCGGATCGCAGGAGCATGAGCGGGGTCACGGGAGGATCGATGAAACGGACGAGCGCTACCTGAATGACGGGCGCGAGAGCCAGGACCAGAATCACCCCGAACACCCACCGCCACCAGCGTCGCTGGGCCGGGGAGCGCGCCGCTTTGCGCGAACTCAAAGACTACGAACCTGCGGCGGCGGAATGACCACCGGGCGCACGCGTGGCATTTTCAGCCGGCCTTCTTCGCCCTGCAGCGGAGCTACGATCTCGGCCTCGGTGATATCGATCACGTTCGTTTCCTTGTGCGCTTCGCGGCGGGACTTGGGCGGCGGTTCGGGCTCGGGACGTTCGCTGGCTTCATCGGCTTCCGCGCGCGCCGCCGCATCGCTGTGCTTCATCGAGGTGAAGGCGGCTTGCGAGGTCACTTCATCGAGCATCTGGCGCTGTTCGTCGACCTGCTTTTCGATGCGATCTCGCAGGGCGTCGCGCTGCTGCACGATGCTGTCGCGTTCGCGGCGAATCCGCGCGGTTTCGCGTTCGAAACGGCTCTTGGCCTCCTTGTCGGCGGCGGCCATGGCGGCGCGTTCGCGTTCGATCTCGGCGGTCTTCTCCGCGAGGCGCGCGCGCTCTGCTTCGAGTTGCGTGATGACATCGTCGCGCTGCTTGATGACCGTCTTGAACTCGCTGGCGAAGACGCCGGCCTGCGCCTTGTGCGTTTCGCGCGCTTGCTCGAATTCCGTGGTGAGTTTCTGCTTCTCGGCGAGAAGGGTATCGCGCTCTCCGGTGAGCAATGTCTGCTTTTTCTCGGCCTCGACGGAAATGGCGGCGAGTCGTTCGGCGACTGTGGCGGCGTCGCGCTGGGCGCTGTCGCGGGCTTCCATGAGGGCGGCGATTTCGGAAGTGTATTTGCGTTCCGCTTCGGCCAGCGTGTCGCGCACCTTGTCTCGCTCGATCGTCAGCGCGCTGACGGTGGCGTTCATCTCGTCGGTGATGCGGATGATCGTCTCGGATTTTTCGTCGCGCAGGGAGTAGACGGCTTCTTCGTGCTTGGCTTTGAGAGTCGCGATCTGGTCGTCCACCTCGGCGACGAGTGTGGCTTTTTCCGAGACGAGCTTGGCCAGCGCGGCGTCCTTTTCGGCAGCGAGGGCGGCGAGCATGCGCTCGTGTTTGCTCGTGAGGTTGACCAGGGCTTCCTGATGTTCCTTGGCCTGCTTCGAGGCAGCTTCGTCGCGTTTCTTGAGAATGGCTTGGGTCTCCGCCAGGGTGGTATCCGTTTTCTGGAGTGCCGCGCTGAGTTCCTCGATGCGCTGCTGGGCCTCGGCCAGGAGCTTGTCGGTCTCCGCCTTGTTCACCGCGAGGGTGTCGTGCTTGGCGTGCAGGTCGGCGACGGCTTTTTCGTTCGTCGTGCGGAAGGTCGCAAACTCCGCGGCCAGCGCCTCGCGGGCGGCTCGCAGGGAATCGCGGTCCTTGTCGAGCGCGCCGAAAGCGACGCCGTGTTCCTGCTTTGCCGCGGCGAGGTCGCCGGCGAGCATCTCGATTTTCGTGAGCAGTTCGTCGCGCTGCCGGGTCATTTCGGTGAGCGACTTTTCCAGAGCGCTCCGGGCTGCGGCGTTCTCTGCGGAAAGCGTTTCGCGGCCGGCGGCGAGGTCGTCGTATTGCTTTTGAACGGCGGCGAGATCCTTGGTCGTGGTCTGAAGTTTGCCGCTGAGGGTGTCGCGATCCTTGTTCAACTCGGCGAGCACCTTCTCGCGCTCGGCCAAGGCCGCGCTGGTGTTGCTGGCGGCGGCGGTTGCGGTTTCGTGGGAAGTGCGGAGCGCCGTGAGTTCCCCGGCCAGCGTTTTCTTTTCGGCGAGAATTTTTTCCTGAGTTGCTTTCAGCTCGCTGAGAGATTTCTCAAGGGTGCTGATCGCGGAAGCGTGCTCGCCCGAAAGAGCTTCGCGCTCGGAGGAAAGATCGGCGTGATTCTTTTGGAGGGCGGCGAGGTCCTTGGTCGCGACTTGCAGCTTACTGCGGAGGGTGTCGCGATCCTTGTCCAATTCGGCGAGCACCTTCTCACGCTCGGCCAAAGCGGCGCCGGTGTCGCTGGTCACGGCTTCGTGAGAAGAACGCAGCGCCGCGAGTTCGTCGACGAGGGCTTTCTTCTCGGCGAGAATTTTTTCCTGAGCCGCTTTTAGTTCAGACAGCGATTTGGTTTCGGTTTCGTGTGCGGCCTTGGCTGCAGCCAGTTCATTTTCGAGGCGCTGCTTTTCTTCCTCAAGGCTGCCCTTGAGCTGATCGAGCCTGGCGGTGAGGGCGTCGCGTTCCTGCTGCGCTGCTTCGCGGTCGGCGAGGGCCTTTTTGTTGTCCGCGCGGAGAGTGCTGATCGTGGTATTGCTGCCAGTGCGGGCGGTTTCCAGTTCGTTGCGCAACTGGGCGATCTCTTCCGGGTTGGCCACAGGCGTCGCAGCTTCCTTGGCTGCAAACTCGGCTGCGTGGCGCTCCTGCAGTTTCAGGAAGTCCTGCTGATACTTGGTCGAAGTCTCCGTGAGCTGCGATTTTGTCTTGGCCAGTTCGGCATGCGTGTCTGCCTTTTCCGTCGTGAGTTTTTGCAGCGCCACGGTGAGTGCGGCTGCCGCGATGAGCTTCTCGTCGACGCCGCGCGCCTTGGCGGAAAGGGCATCGCGCTCGGCTTCCAGGGTCTTGATCTGCGCCTGTAGTTTTTCGTTCTGCTCGAGGATCTGAATGGCATTAAACTTCGGCTGGCTCTCCGTCTGCGCCTTGAGCAGCGCGTCCTTCTGCGCCGTTTGCTGGGCGATTTCCTTGGTGCGCACGACGAGCTGATCGGCGAGCTCCTTCTTGGCGTTGGTCAGTGATTCGCGTTCCTGCAGGAGCGTCTTGATGCGGGTCCGGTACGACTCGATGTCCGACTCGAACTGCGCGCTGATCCGGGCTTCCCACTCTTCTGGGGCGACGGCTGCAGCCGCGGCTTCCTGCGCGGCGACCAACTGTTTGCGGACGCTTTCGAATTCGGTCTGAATTTTCTGATTCGAGGCTTGGAGCGCGGCCACCTGATCCTGCGCTTCCTTGAGCGCGCGGGCGGCATCGGCTTCGCGTTTGCGCAGCGCGGCTTCGTGCTCGCGCTGCAGGTTGGCCTGCAATTCCTGAACCTTGGCGACCGACTCCTGCTGCCCGCGATCTGCGGTGGCGAGCTGGCGCTCGAGCTTGATCTTGGCTTCCCGCTCGCGACCGAGTTCCTGAGCGCCGTCCCGCTGGCCGGTTTCGAGGACTTGAATCCGGCGCTGCAGCTCGTCGATCTGGCGTTGGTATTCGCGCTGCGAGCGTTCCGCGGCGGCGGCAGCTCCCGCGGCGGCCGTGGCTGCGGCTGCTGGCACCGCGGCTTCGGCGCCGAGAATCGCCCCGATTTTGCCGCGTTTCTGAGATTCGCTGATCTGCTTGGCGAGATTGGCCTGCTGCTGGGCGAGTGCATCGCGTTCGGCGACGAGGTCTTTGATCCGCTGCTCGCTCTGCTGCGAAAGTTTGCTGGCTTCGACCTTGAGATTCGAGAGGTCGAGTTTGAAGGAATCGCGCTCCTGCTGAACCTTGGAAAGATTGTCGGTGCTCTTGGAGGCGACGCTCTTTTCGAAGTCGATCTGTTCGAGCTTGTCGTCGAGTTCCTTCTTCGTCTGAACCAGCTCCACCAAGACCTTTTCCCGCTCATCGGCCAGGGCGCGGCGCTGCTGCTCGCCCGCGGCCAGGTGCCGCTCGAACTCGCCCTTGACCCGCACGAGCTGGTTACGGATTTGGTCCCGGGCCTTCAGCGCTTCTTCCTTCGACATCTGCTGATCTTCCTCGGCATTGGAAGTCGGCACGATGAGCTCCGGCGGCTTGGTCGGCGGGGCGACGTGCGCGGGTGCCGGAATCGGCGACGGTGTATCGGAGTCGGGTCCGCCGGGGATGATATTGCGGACGGCGCGACGGCTACGGAGGCGTTCGGCGAGTGACTCGGCGGCGGCGGAAGTCATTCCCGTGGGCGCGGGAGCGCCCGGCGACCGATACGCGGTCAGCATCTTCATCACCTTCTGCCACGGGAAACGGATTTCGGTTTTGTCGGAAGCGAGGACTTCGGCGCGGAAGATTCCCGGTGCGCGGCGATACACATCCACGAGTGGGATTGTTGTCTGCCCGCGGGAGATACGATCGGCGAGTTCGCCGATTTCAAAATTCAGCGGCGTCTTCGGATCGTGCGTCTCGTCCTTGAGCAGGTTCGTCGGCAGGCGTGAGAGGAAATCACCCAGTTCCAGCGTGACCTCTGCCTGCGGCCCCGCGGGAGCGGCGGCTGCTGGAGCCTCCTTTTCCTTCTTCGGCGGGAGCTTGAAATCGGGATTGTATCCCGCCGCCACGGCCGCCGCGGCGATCTGCACAGCCGGGTCCACTTTACGCGTCGGTGCGGGCTCGGCGGAAACCTCCGATTTTACCTCGGGAGGCGTGGTTTCCGACGGCTTTTCGTCGGACGCCTTGCGTTTGAAACGGTCGAGGAATGACATTAGCCCTTCGTGGTTTGGAAAATTTTTAGCAGGTTCTAGTCCCTTTTCGGAGGGAGTGGTTACCCGGTTGCTGGGATTTTGTCTGTCAAAATTATCTCACCGGAAGCTTTTTCTGCAGAGTCACCTACGAGGTAGTCGGCGCAGCTTTCCGCCAGACGGGGCGAAAGCACCGCCACGAGGCGGACCGACTCGCCCTCATAAGTGGTCTCGAGGATCCTCGCGCCGCGGTGCAACCGGGCCAGCAGCGCGCCCTCGCTCTGGGGGATCAGCAGCTCGCGGGTTACGGAGGTGTTCGCGACCATTTCGCCCATCCGTTCCACCAGTTCGGTCATCCCTTCGCCCGTGTGAACGGACAGAAAGACCGCTTCCGGGAAGTGGCGGCGCAACCCGGCCAGCAGCGCGGGATCGTCAGCTTTGTCGATTTTGTTGAACGCCACGATCGTCCGTTTGGCGTCCGCACCCAGTTCGGCCAGCACCTTCATCGTCGTGTTGTAAAACTCCATGACCTCCGGCTGACTGGCGTCGAGCAGGTGGATGAGAAAATCGGACATCGCGGCTTCTTCGAGCGTGGCGTTGAAGGCTTCGACCAACCGGTGCGGCAGCTTGCGGACGAAGCCGACGGTGTCGGTGAGCAGGAGCGGCTGCTTGTTCGGCAGGGCGACTTTGCGCGTGGTCGTGTCGAGCGTGGCGAAAAGCTTGTCCTCGATCAGCACGTCCGCGCCGGTGAGCCGGCGGAGCAGGGAGGATTTCCCGGAATTGGTGTAGCCGACGATGGCCGCGTTCGGCACCGGAGCCCGTTTGCGGTCTTTGCGCTGCGTGGCCCGTGCTTCGCGGACTTGCTCGAGCTCGCGTTTGCAGCGGTCGATGGCGTTGCGCACCCGGCGTTTGTCCTGCTCGAGTTGCGACTCGCCTTCGCCCTTCGCGCCGATGCCGCCACCCTGTCGGACGAGGTGACCCCAGGCGCGGGTCAGCCGCGGGAGCGAATACTCGAGCTGCGCGAGTTCCACCTGGAGCCGCGCTTCGCGGGTCTGCGCCCGGCGCGCGAAAATATCGAGGATGATCTCCTGCCGATCGACCACGGTGACGCCCGCGAGCGCCTCCCAGTTGCGCTGCTGGCTCGGCGTCAGCTCGTTATCGAAGACGATCACGTCCAGCCCCTGCTCCTTCACTCGGGCCACGATTTCGTCGGCCTTGCCCGTGCCCAGGAGCAGCCGCGCGTGCTGCTCGCGGTGATGCACGAGCATGCGGTCGATGATCGGGATGCCGAGCGTATCGACCAGTTCACCGAGTTCTTCGAGCAAACTAGCCGCTTCCGAGCGGGCATTGACATCGATGTAGGCGCCGACGAGCAGGGCGCGCTCCACCATTTTTTCTTTCTCTTTGGTTTTGATCATCAAGGGCGGGGGAAACCATACGGCAAGGCGCGTCCATCGCAAAGGAAGTCCTCGGGTCTTTCGCCTCGGGAATGGCAGGCGACCTTTTGGGATTGTGATGGCAGGGGAGTTTAGCTAACCCAAACGCATGACTTCTGCCCTCCGGCGTAATGGCGTCCGCGTGATTCCACGGCGATGAGGAACCTGCTCGTCTGGCAAAAACTGGTGCTGCTCGGGGCGGTCTTTCTGCTCCCGCTGGTCATCGTCACCTACGCGCTTGTCTCGTCGGTCAATTCCCTCGGCATCGCCACCGCGCGCCACGAACTGCTCGGCGTGGAATACAGCCGCCCATTGCTCACGCTGCTCCACGATCTGCAGCGTTTTCGCGGGTTCAGCGCCTCGGGGTTGGAAGCAGAGCGCGGGAAAGTCCGGGGTGCCCTCGATCGCGATGTCACGGCGCTCGATGCCTCGGATCTGCGGCTGCGCTCGCGGCTGAAACTCAAGGGCGAGTGGCCCATGCTCGCCGACCGCGTGCGCGCGCTCCTCGCGGCGGAACCGGGTCCCTCTTCCGTCGATGACACCACGGTCGTGATCCACCAGGGCTTCGAGCTGCTGAAGCAGATCGGCGACGATTCCGCGCTGACTCTCGATCCCGAAATCGGCAGCTACTACTTCGTGGATCTTTTCCTCTGGAAGCTGCCCCAGCACGCCGAGCACACCGCGCTCGCCTGGGCCAAACTGGCCGCGAACGGGCCCGGGCAGCCGATCGCGACCGCCACGCGCGATGATCTCATCCGCATTTCCGGCCTCATCGATTTCCAGCGAGCGCAGTCCGAGGACGCGCTCGCCAAAGCGTGGGACGGCGCGCCTGGCGTCGGTCGTCATCTCCAGTTTTCCGAACTCATGAGCACCGCCGCCGAAGATCCAGTGAACCAGGCGCTCTCCCTCGGCACGCTCGCGATGTCGCCGGTCGATCTTGCCGAAAAAATGACGACGCGCCTCGAGGTGAACTACCGGCTCGCGGATCAGGTCAGCGTGGTGTTGCAGCAGTTGCTCGAGCAGCGCATCGGGGGGCTGGAGCGGAAGGTGCGCACGTCGCTCGGCCTCGGCGCGCTCGGGCTCTTGCTCGTCTCGGTGCTCGGCTGGTATTTGATCCGCGACATCACCCGCCCGCTTGGCGAGCTGGCGACCACGGCGCAGGCCATCGAGGGCGGCGAACTCGACGCGCCCGTGACCGTCGAGCCGCGGCGCGACGAAATCGGGAAGCTCGCCGAGGCCTTGCGCCGCATGATCGCCGCGCAGCAGCACAGCCGTGAG
Organism: Chthoniobacterales bacterium; assembly: GCA_038208565.1. Classification (GTDB taxonomy): domain Bacteria; phylum Verrucomicrobiota; class Verrucomicrobiia; order Chthoniobacterales; family Chthoniobacteraceae; genus Chthoniobacter. Next base: position 17,136 of record JBBQYR010000034.1, on the reverse strand, counting down.
CGGCTCGTGGAGAGCAACATCGCGATGCTGGCCTCCAACGAAAAGCTGACGATGAAAACCGCCGAGGCGCAGCAGCTCGCGGTGGACGCCGACGCCGCCAATCGCGCCAAACGCGACTTCCTCGCGGTGATGAGCCACGAAATCCGCACGCCGATGAATGGCATCATCGGCATGACCGACCTCGCGCTGAACACCGGGCTCACGCACACCCAGCGCGAGTATCTCGACATGGTGAAAAACTCCGCCGAGACGCTCCTCGAGTTGCTCAACGACATCCTCGATTTTTCAAAGATCGAAGCGGGTCGACTGGAGCTGGAGCGAACGGACTTCGACCTGCGCGATCTGCTCGGCGACACCATGCAAGCGCTCGCCGTGCGCGCTCACGGCAAGGGGCTGGAGCTCGCTTTGCAGATCCGGCCCGATGTCCCCGACGCCCTCACCGGCGACCCGCACCGGCTGCGGCAGGTGCTCGTGAATCTGGTCGGCAATGCGCTCAAATTCACCGAGCGCGGTGAGGTCACGGTGCTCGTGGAAAATGCCGAGCTGCCCGGCGAAAATGCGGCGCTGCGATTCGTGGTGCGCGACTCCGGCATCGGCATTCCGCCGGAGGCACAGGCGAGGATTTTCAGCGCCTTCTCGCAGGCGGATAGCTCGACGACACGGCGCTTCGGCGGCACCGGCCTCGGCCTCGCCATCACCAGCCAGCTCGTGACGCTGATGGGCGGCGAGATCTCGGTGGACAGCGAGCAGGGGAAGGGGAGCGCGTTTAGTTTCACGGCGCACTTCGGCTGGCAACCCGAGCGGCCGGCGGAGCACGCGCCGGAGCTGGACCATCTGCGGGTGCTGGCCGTGGATGACAACGCCACGAACCGCCACATCCTGCGTGAGCTTTTCACGAGCTGGCGGATGGAGGTCGTGCTCGCGGAATCCGCCCCCGAGGCGCTCGATGCGTTGGAATTGGCGGAGCGGGAGGGAAAGCCGATCACGCTCGTCGTAACCGACATGATGATGCCGGAGATGGACGGCTTCGCCTTGGTCGAGCGCCTGCGGGCCAATCCCGCGCTGCGCGACTTGCGCGTGATCATGCTCACGTCGTCGAACCGCGCGGAAGACATCGCGCGCTGCGACCGCATGGGCATTGCCGCGCATCTCGCCAAGCCGATCAAACAATCCACCCTCATGGACACGATCGTGAATGTGGTCGGCTCTGGCTCGCGGCGCCGCGTGACGATTTCCAGCGCCGAGGTGCCGCCGCAGCGCCCGCTGCGCATCCTGCTCGCGGAGGACAACGCCGTGAACCAGCGCCTCGCCTTGGTGAATCTCGAATCTTGGGGGCACACCGTGGTCGTCGCGCAGGATGGCGTGGAAGCCGTCGAGCAATCGGCCGCGCAGTCCTTCGATGTGATCCTCATGGATTCGCAAATGCCGCGCCTGAGCGGCCTCGAAGCGGCGATGGAGATTCGGAAACGCGAGCGCGGCGGCAGCGGGCGCGTGCCGATCATCGCGATGACGGCGAATGTCATGAAAGGGTATCGCGAAGAGTGTCTCGCGGCGGGCATGGATGGCTACGTCGCCAAGCCGATGCGGCGCCACGAATTGATCAACGAGATCGCCGCAGTGCTGCCGGATTTCATTCTCGAAGGTGCGCCCATCGTGCCTCGCTTCGCCGCGGCATCATCGGACCCCGACCCAGGCATGCGCTCAGACGACGCGCCGTTTGACCCCGCGGTTTTGCTCGAAAGCATGGGCGGCAATCGCGAACTGCTCGCGGAAATGGTGCGGCTGTGCCTGGAAGTCGATGCGCCCCGGTTGCTCGGAAATCTGCGCGCGGCGGTGGAGAAGCAGGACTGTGCCGGAGTCGAGCAGGCGGCTCATGGGCTCAAGGGATTGGTCGGGGAGTTTCACGCGCCGGAGGTCTATGCGGCAGCGAAGCGGCTCGAGGAATCCGGGCACGGGCAATGCCGGGAAGCGCTCGAACGACAGGCGGAGTCGCTCCACCGCGAGTTCGAGCGGCTGGCCACGGCGTTGCGCAAGATGACCGCGGGTTAGCGCTTTTCTCCGCGCCATTTCCTGCTTCAATCCGCTCCCGGTATGAGCAACCCGACATCCGCCAAAGGCCGCATCCTGATCGCTGAAGATGTCCGCGTCATTGCCTTCAAAATGGCCCAGACCCTGCAAGGCGCGGGTTACGAAGTGGAAACTGCGAGCGACGGTGAGGAGTGTCTGGACAAGGCCCGCAAGACGCTGCCCGACCTCGTGGTGCTCGATATCATGATGCCGAAAATGCACGGCATCGAAGTACTCAAGGCCTTGCGCGACGAGCACCGCACGGCCCGGACCGGCGTCATCGTGTGCAGCGCCAAGGATTTCAAAACGGAACACGACGAGGCGGCGCGCCTGGGCGTCTTCGCCTTCCTCACGAAACCCTTCGAGCCCGCGCAGTTGGTGGCAATAGTGAACGCCTGGTTTGCCCGGGGCAGCAGCTACAAAGGCGTACCGGAATTTCCCTCGCCGACGGCGGGTGTCCCCGTGCCGTCGGACTATTACGCGCCCGCTCTGGATACTTCGCATGCCCGTTTCAGCCTGTGGGGCACGCGCGGTTCCACGCCCACGCCGGGCGCGCGTTTCCTGCGGCACGGCGGCAATACCTCCTGCATGTCCGTGGTGCTCGGCGATGAGCAGTTCATCTTCGACGCGGGCTCCGGCATTCGCGATCTCGGCTTCGACGTGATCAATAGTGCGCGGCGCAAGCTGCACCTCTTCGTCACGCACACGCACTGGGATCACATCCAGGGTTTCCCCTTTTTCACGCCGGCCTATTTGCCGGGTTTCGAGATCACGATTTACGGCGCGGAAGGCTTTGGAAAGGACCTGAAGTCGGTCTTCCGCGGGCAGCTCGATCGCGAGTATTTCCCCGTGCAGATGGAGGACATGGAGTCGCATCTCCAGTTCCGGCACCTGGCGGAAAATCCCGTGCCCGTCGGCTCGGCCCTGATCTCGTGGGAATTTGCGCAGCACCCCGGCGCGACCGTCGGCTACAAGATCGAGATCGGGGACAAAAAGATCGTCTGGATTCCCGACAACGAATTTCTCCAAGGCTATACCGGTCCGCCGGAAGAGCTGACGCGCGATCACCCGCTCGTCGTCCCGTATGGTCGCATGATCGACTTCGTGGCCGATGCCGACATCGTGATCCACGAGGCGCAATACACCTGCGAGGAATACCCGAAAAAGATCCGCTGGGGCCACAGTTCGGTCTCGAATGCCTGCGCGCTGATGAAGCTCGCCGGCGTCAAACGCTGGGTGGTCACGCATCACGATCCGCTGCACGACGACGCCTTTCTCGAGAACAAACTCCACGTCACCCGGCAGATCCTCGCGCGGCTCGGGCACGAGATCCAGGTCTGCCACGGCTACGATGGGATGACCGAGTTCTTCTAGGCTGGCGAACATGCCGGCGGAGCACACTTTCCCTTTTCAGAGAGAAAAGCTGTGGCATTCTTCCGCCCCGTGAAAAATCCCGAGTCCCCCCGCTCCTATCTCCCGAAGCTCACCGAGCTTCCGGCCCCGGAGGAAAAGGAGAAAATCATCCCGCGCTATGTCGAGGTGCCCGCGCTGCGTGAGCATGGCTTCGGCCCGCGCAATCTCTTCTGGGGCGTCGCGACCATCTTCCTCGCGCTCGTCATCCTCACCGTGGCGCTCTTCCTCGCCGGGCCGAAAGTGATGCTTTCCCTGGCGACCGCGCTCCTCACTTTGACCGCGCTCTTCGTGCTCGCGCGGCTGCACGTCTTCCGGCAGCGCAACGGTGGCTTTTTCGCTCTCGCGATCGTCTGTCTGCTTGGCGCAGCCGTGCCCCTCGTCGAGAGCGGTTTTCTCGCGCTGAAAAACGCGATGACCGGGCATTCGCCGACCAAGGCCGCTGCTCCATCGACGGCCGCCGACGCTTCGCCACCGCTCCTCACGCAAGCCTTTGCCCTCACGAAACCCGAGGGTGATGGGAAGCAGGTTCGCGTGCTCAAGGATTCCAAGGTCGTCATTGGTGATCGTTCGTTTTTGATCAAAACGGGCGACGTTTTTTCATGGATCGAAACCAAGAGCGACGAGGCGACTTTCGCAGTCCGCGATCTGCGCCTTTCGCTGCCGCTGAGCGCTGTAGAGGTGACTGATCCGAATGCTGTCGCCAAGGGCGTCTCCGGCGGGCGACCCGAGCCGGAAGTCGCCACCAACCCGCCCGCTGCTCCGCCGACGGCTGAGCCTACGCCGGAGGATCTCGCCGCCATCACCGCCAGCGCGCAGCGTGAAGCGATCCGCCTTTACCCGGCGCTGGGTATCCGCGACTCGATCGAAAACGTCGCCTTTCTCTCGACCTACCAGCAGATCAAGCAGAGCGGGCGCAAGGAGTTCTTCTCCAATCCCGAGTGGCCGATCGAGTTGGCGGAATATCTCGCCAAGCGCGATGGCTGGATACGCGGCGGAGCGCCCATGACGACGGGGCCGGTGCCTGTTTTGGACGCGCCTCCTGAGCCCATCGCCGATCCGCTCGATAGTGGCACCGAGGTGCCGCAGTTCGAGCGCGGAACGCGCTGATCTACTTCACCGTCTGCAGGTAGCGAAGGCTCACCGGCAGTTGATCCAGCACGGTCGGCGATTCGTCCTCGATGAAGTAATACTTCACACCCGATTTCTCCGCCGCGCGAAGCACCGCGGGCCAATTCACCTGCCCCGTGCCGAGCGCCACATCATCGGTCAGCGGAGCCTTGCCCGTGAAGACGCCGACTTGCGCGCCTTTGCGGATGTCCTTGAGATGCATCAGTGCCCAGCGGCCCGGATATTTTTCGAGCAACTTCACCGGATCGGCGCCGGGCTGCACCACCCAGAAGACATCCATCTCAAACTTCACGAGCTCGGGATCCGAAGCCTTGGCGAGCAGGTCGAAAAACGTCTCGGTAGCGCCTTCTTTCACCGGGCGGAATTCATAACCATGCACGTGGTAGAAAAACTGGATACCCGCGGCCTTGAACGCCTCGCCGAACACCTTGAAATCCGCGGCGGCCCGCTGCACATCCGCTTCGCCAAAGTTTGCGATCTCGTGCGGGATCCAAGCGACCCCGGCATACTTGAGGCCGAGCGCCTTGGCCGCCGCCACGGAAGGCGCCGGGTCCTTCTTGAGCGCGTCGTAGCTGAAGTGGCCACTTACCGGCGTGATGCCACGCGCGGAGAGTTCGATCTTCAATTTTTCCGTCTCCAGCGGCAGACCGCTGTAGAGCTCAGCGAATTGGAAACCGAGGTTTTTGGTCGTGTCCAGAGCCGCTGTGGGGTTCTGCTTGAAAGTCTCGCGGAGGCTGTAGAGTTGCAGCCCGAGCGGGCCTTTGAAGTCGCCTTTCAGTTCGATGGCCGACGCGCTGACGGTGAGTGCGAGGAGGGAAAATAGGAATCGTTTCATGGAGGTGTGCGTGGATTCTTTGCCCCATCGTCCTCGAGTCGTCCATGCGATTCCACGCCTGCTTATCCGATGCGCAGGACGCCGTCGGTCAGGATTTTCGCCCGCAATCCCCCACGCCCTTGCAGCGCGGCTTCGGTGCCCGGCGCAAAGGCTCCGTCCTGCCACGCGCACGGCGAGCACTCTGCCATGCCGTGAAAGCGCACACCTTGGATTGTGAACTCGCGACCGATCAGCGAATTGAGATCGACGCCTCGGGTGATCACATTGCGCCGGAAGGCCGACGGCGGCCGGTCCCACACCCCGAGCCGTGCGCAGAGTTCATCGTAGATTTCTGCTGCGAAGAACGTGATCTGGCCCTTGTAGTCGGTTTTGAAATCGAGGAAACGATCACCCTCGATACCTCGTTCCGCGAGGCAGGTGATCTCCGGCATTTCGAGCGAAGCATATTCGCCCGCTGGCTGACCATGGCGGCCGAAGAAATTGTGTCCGGGCGAGATATAGAGGCGCTCGATCGTGATGGCTGGTGCGGAAGTCACGCTAGTACATTAACGATCCGCGGAAATCGCGAAAGAGGCGAAGCGCGCCGCATCCCGGACTCGCCAGCCGCGCCGATTCACCTTTTGCTTTGCGCGTGACCACCGTCTCGCTGCCCTTTTCCGCCGTCCTACTCGCGGGCGGAAAATCCGCGCGCATGGGCTTTGACAAAGCCGGCCTCGTCATCGAAGGGCAACCGCTGTGGCAGCGGCAGTTGGCGACACTGCGCGCGTTGGAGCCGCGGGAGTTGTTCATCTCCGGGCGACCGGATGGTCCATATATGGGGGCCGATGTGCCGATCGTCTTCGATGCCGAGCCCGGCCTCGGTCCGATCGGCGGCTTAGCCGCCGCTTTGCGCCAGGCGCAGCATCCATATCTGCTCGTCCTCGCGGTCGACCTGCCGGCGATGACGTCTGGTTTTCTTCGTGGCATGGTCGAGACCGCGATCCGACAGGATGCGGGCCTTGTGCCGTGCGTCGATGATCGCTTTGAACCGCTCGCCGCAGTGTATCCACAGAAGTGCCTGTCCGTTGTCGAAGAAATATTGTCCAGCGGAGCCGATCGTTCGCTTCAAGGGTTCCTCGCTGCAGCAGTGACGCACGGTATTTTTACATGCTTCTCGCCGCAGGAAGCCGAGCGATCACTTTTCCAAAACCTCAATGCACCTGACGATCTCGGACTGCGGATTGAGCAACCAGAACCGTGAGGCGCGATCTCCGCCAGATCCTCAGCCTGCGCGGAGCACTGCGTCGACTCGGAAACATATGCTGTCTGGATCGAGCGACTGGCGAGGTCTGCCGCGGCCAATGGCGATGGCCGCGTCGAGTTTGCCTGCCGCACGGAAGCCTGCTTAGGTGCGTGCAATGAGTATTGCAGATGCCCTACGCAGTCAGCCCAAAGGGCTCGTCTTTTTTGAAGCGCTGCTGATCGTGCTCGTTATTGGAGCCCTTGATTCACTGGGGGGGTGGGACGTTAGCATGTTTCTATTTTACGCGTTCCCGATTCTTTTGGTGGTTTGGTTTTCTGATCGGCGATGGGCGATCGTGTGCGCGATCACGTGCGGCATTGTTTGGTTCTTTGCCAAAAAAACCTCGCACCCTTACGGGACCGTCGAAGCGTATGCTTGGGCAACCTTTAATCGCCTGGCATACTTTCTTTTTGTCGCGATAGGCGGGGCTGCCATGAAAGCGCAACGGGAGGAAATGGGCGCCCGTATGGAAGCGATGCTGCGGGCGCGCGAATTGGAACAGGAGATCGTGCGTGTGAGTGAGCACGAACAGATGCGCATCGGGCAGGATCTACACGATGGCCTCTGCCAGAATCTTGCGGCGATTGATTGTGCGGCGGCTTGTTTGCGGTTCGACCTCGAGAATAAAAAACTACCCGAGGCTGAAGCGGTCGATGTCATTCAGCGGATGCTGAAGGAAGCCTTACTTGAGGCCCGCAGTCTTGCTCGGGGCATCTTCCCGGTTCAAATGGACGCTCACGGATTGCCTGCCGCGTTGCACGAATTGGTCACAATGACCAATCGTCTGCGCCAGGTGACGGTTGCCTTGGATGTGGAAAGCGATGTCGAGGTAGATGACCCCGAAACGGCAATGCACCTATATCGAATCGCCCAGCAGGCCCTCAACAATGCCATCCAGCATGCCCAGCCAGGCCTAGTTACGATCGCACTGTGCTGTGCCGATGGAAGGGGCGATTTGTCAATCGTTGACGATGGTCGAGGCTTCTCTGGTCAAAGTGCGTCATCGCAAGGAATGGGATTGCGGACCATGCAATATCGCGCGCGCTTGATTCACGGCGAATTAGCGGTAGATACTTTACTCGGTCGCGGTACGACGATCTCTTGTAGCTTCCCACTATCCTATGCCACCCACTCCTAGTCAAAAGCCCATCAAGGTAGTCCTAGTGGAGGATCATCAAATGTTTCGCGAATGGCTCTCCCAGATGATCGCGAAGGATCGCGGCTTTACCGTCTGTGGCGAATGCGACAATATTCTCGAAGCCCTCGAGGTGATACGTGAGAAAAGCCCCGACATCGCTCTCATCGATATTAGTTTACGAGGGTCTAGCGGGTTGGAGTTGATCAAAGACTTGAAGGCTCAAGGTCTGGCGGTTCCTGTTCTTGTTCTGTCGATGCATGATGAAGCGCTCTATGCAGAGCGGGTTCTGCGGGCCGGCGCCCGTGGTTACATCAGCAAACACGAGGCATCCTCGACGCTGCTCAAGGCGATCCGTCATGTCCTCAAGGGTGAGGTATATTTGAGCGAACGGATGACGGCGGCGATGCTGGCCAAGGTGGCTTTGCAGGGCAATCGCACTGGGGGGAGTGGAATGGAATCACTCGCCGATCGGGAACTGGAAGTCTTCCAGTTGGTGGGAAAGGGCTATAACTCCCGCGAGATCGCCTCGCAACTGCACCTGGGCGAAACAACGATCGAAACCTATCGGGCTCGCATCCGGGAAAAGCTGCAGCTTCGGAATGCGGCAGATTTGTATACGCGGGCAGCGCAGTGGGTGCAGGAGCAAGGGGCGTGAGAGGATCAGGGTGGCACGAACGTGCTGCTTCTCAGTCGGTCGTAGTTTCCGCTACAAGGCAAGTCTTTTGCCGGAAAATAGAGCGCGGGATTAAATGGTTCTCACACGCCATGACTACCTCCACAGCCCCTGTCACGAATCATTGTTCGGCATCACCATTCCCTGAATGGCCAGCATGGCGGCGTTCCCAAGAGTCCGTCGCTGATCATTCATCAGGACTACCGGTTTCAGATGACGCGATGACACCGTTTGTCAGGATCGAGCGGGCTGCAACGATGAGTATGGAGCAGCGACTGGCGCTGCTTCAGCAGCCCGACGATTTTTTCCGGAAGTTCTTTCAGGGGCGCCTGCCCTCGATCGACGAGAAGATCATGTGCGTGGAGCAGATGGTGCAGCGGATGACCTATTCCCACATTCACGAAAATAACCTCTATCATGTAGAGATCATGCCCGGGCAGCCCTTTATTCACCTCGATATTGCGCGTCACGATTGCGGTGTTTGCAAGAACTGGCGGCACTTTCAGCAGATCAAAAACGAGCTCATCGGAACGGAGCACGAGGCTGTCGAACTCTTTCCCGCCGAGAGCCGCCTGGTGGACGCTGGGAATGAATACCACCTCTGGGTACATGCTACGCCTAAGTATCGTTTCCCGGTTGGGTTTCCGGACAGGTTCGTTCTGGACGAGCCAGCTACTTACATGCGCTACGCGGTTTCCGCGGACGGCACTGAAACCGTCGCTCGCTCCAGACTAGGCGCGGATTCGGCGGCGTGAGCCGCGAAGTCAGTGCCGGACGGTGGATTCCGATCTGTCCGAAACCGCGAAACTGATGAGCCGCCAGTAATTAAAACAGCGGCTCGATGATCCTCACAGCCCGCAGGTAGATGCGACCCCGTGCTGGCGCGGCTCATTTCCTCGGCGAGCAGATCCACGATCGTCTCGGGGCCGGACGGGAAGAGGTGATGGTAGCGGTGGCTGCCGGGCAACTTTAGCTTGGCGTGCAGGTCGTGCGAGCCAGGATCGCGATATACGGCGAAGCTGGCCTCGGCACTCGAGAGCGTGATGCCCGGCAACGCGTCGCCGTTGCAGGTCTGGAGATCGATCGCGATCTCGCGGCTGCGGTCATCGGTGAAGAGCAGCGGCGCCTCGCTCTCCGAGCCCCAGCTGAGCTACGTCGCAAGCCAGCCGAGGAGCAGTCGCACGGTCGAGCTACCGGGGTCGCATCCGGGAAAAGCTGCAGCTTCGGAATGCGGCCGATTTGTATACGCGGGCGGCACAGTGGGTGCAGGAACAGGGCGTTTGAGGCTTCGGAGCGAACAACGGGAGTATCTGTAGCTCGGAGAATGCGGTGCTTTTCACCGCGGGACAGGGTGTCATTTTGCCACGGGTTAAGACTTTTTCTGAGCGCAAGGAAGCGGGTTTGAATCGTAAGCGATGCGATCCACGGATGGACACGGATTGCGAGCAGAATCCTTTTCCTCATCCGTGTTTCATCCGTGAATATCGGTGGCCAAAAGTCCGCCCCCAACGAAGTGCCATGCCGTGAACGGTGGGTGTCGCTTCCGCGGCGTGGTAGCGCGAGGTTGACGATTTGGCCAAAGCTGCTGTCCTCGAAATGGTCTTCTAACCGCTCCCCCATGATCCAGAAACTGCTCCCCTCACTCGTTCTCGCCGCCCTGCTTGGACAAGCCCCTGCCGCTGACTATCAGGCCGTCCCCAATTGGTATAAGCTCGCACCCGGTCGCCCGCAGATGGGCAACATGCACGGCGATATCGCGGTGAGTTCGAAGGGGGAAGTTTATGTCAGCGTCATGGACCCCAAGGCAGCCCTGCAGGTGTATGCGCCGGACGGCACTTTTTTGCGGGTCGTGTTGAATGCCCCGCCGGATTTCCACGGCTTCGTCATTCACAAGGAATCGGGAGGAGAATTCATCTACGGCGCGCGCCTTGGCACCGGCCAGATCCTCAAGCTGACAGTCGATGGTTCGGAGGTGCTGAACATTCCTCCGACCGCCGTGCCTGATGAATACAGGAGCGCCGGCAAGGATGGGAAAACGGTTGTGCGTTTTACATCAATGGATGTCGCGCCGAATGGCGATCTGTTTGTCACCGATGGCTACTCCAGCGACTACGTCCATCGCTTCGACAAGGCGGGCAAATACCTCAAGTCCTTCGGGGGAAAGAAAGAACCATTCGGCTTCAAGACTCTGCACAAAATCGCCATCGATCCGCGCTTCGATCCGCCGCGGATCATCGGCTGCGACCGGGCGAATCTGCGCGTCGTGCATCTCTCGCTCGATGGGGAATTCCTCGGCGTCATCGCGAAGGACCTGCTGCTCCCTGCAGCCGTGGCAATCCACGGTGACCACGCGGTGATCGGCGAGATCAAGGGACGGGTCACGATCCTCGATAAAGCCGGTGCGATCGTGGCGCAGATGGGGGCGAATACCGCAGCGGATGAAGTGGGCACGAACAAAACCGAGCCGGATAAATGGCGGACCGGCGTGGTCACCGCGCCCCACGGCGTGGCCTGCAACGAACGCGGCGATGTCTTCGTCTCAGAATACAACATCTACGGCCGCATCCATCGTTTCAACCGGCCGTGATTGCACGGGCCGTCTAATTTCAGGCTCATCGACAGATTAAATCTTTAAACCCTTCCCTCCACATGAACATCTCCCGCCGCTCCGCCTTGCAACGCACCGCCGCCCTCGCCCTCGGGGCCGCTTTTTCCACGCTCCCGAATCTCCGTGCCGCAGACGCCGCGGGCCGCAAACTGCGCGTCGCGGTGGTCGCCCTAGGGCGGGGGATGGGTCACGTGCAGGCGCTGCTCAAGCTGCCCGACGTGGAAATCGTCTATCTCGCAGAGGTCGATCCGAAGCGCCTCGAGCGCGGGTTGAAAGCAGTGACGGAGAAGCAGGGTTCGTCATGCACAGGGGTAACGGATTTCCGCACGTTCCTCGATGACAAGTCGCTCGATGCGGTCTTCATCGCGACGCCGAACTACTGGCACACGCCCGCCGCGCTTCTCGCGATGCAGGCTGGCAAACACGTCTATGTCGAGAAACCCGGCAGCGGGAATCCGCACGAGGCCGAGATGATCGTCGCGGCGTCGAAGAAATACGATCGCATCGTGCAGATGGGCAATCAGCGGCGGACCTGGATGAAGGAAGCGATCGCCGCGCTGCATGCGGGCGCGATCGGCGAAGTGCGGTATGCGCGTTCCTTTTACTACAATGGTCGTGCGGCCATCGCGCAGGCGGCTAACAAGGCGCCCGCCGAACTCGACACCGATCTCTGGCAGGGACCCGTGACCGACGAACGCGACATGACGGCTTACCGCCACTACGACTGGCATTGGCTCTGGCACTGGGGTAATGGCGAGCTCGGCAACAACGGTGTGCATCACCTCGACATCCTGCGATGGGGGCTGCGGGTCGATTACCCGCAGCGCGTGACTTACAACGGTGGGCGCTATTGGCACGACGACAAACAGGAGACGCCTGACACCGGCACCGCGGTGTTTGATTGCGGCAAAGTCGGCATGGAATGGGTGCAGAGTAGCAGCCACCCGCGCTCGGCGGAGAAGCCGCTCGGTGAATGCCTGTTCTACGGTGAGGGTGGCACCTTCGCGATCAGCGGCAGTGCGTGGACGGTCTATGATTCGAAGGGGGTGAAAGTAAGCGAGGGTAAGGGCGAGAGTGGCGGTGACGCGGCGCACATCGGCAATTTTCTCGACACCATCCGGGGGAAAGCCCAGCTCAACAGCCCGATCATCGAAGGGCAGAAAAGCGCGATGCTTTGTCACCTCGGCAACATCGCTTACCGCACCAATACCGTGGTGCTCGTCGATCCCAAGACCGGCAAACTGATTAACAACCCCGCTGGTGAAAAGCTCTGGAAGCGCGATTACCGCCAGGGTTGGGAGCCGAAAGTCTGATCGACACGGCGACTCTCCGAAACGCAGGCTTAGAGCCGCGATCAATTCAATCATGGAGCACGCTGGTCGAGAGTCGGTTGTTTTCTAAGGACAGGCGATTGGCTCAATCGGTGGCCGTAGGACATAAACCTGACCCGGAAGGCACCACCGTTTCAAAATAGAAGCAGGTCGTTCGTTGTGTTTTGAGTTATCTCGGATCGAAGGCGGGCAGGGAACTGGTCGATTCGAAGCTGTTGAGGAGGGCTTTCGCCTTGAGGTCTCCGGACGAAAAGGTGACCGCTTTCATCGCGTCATTACCCGCCTTGAGCGGCGTGAGCGGAAATTTCACGAGCCTCCATTCGATCCGCCCTATCCAGTTCGTCGCGAGGTCGCTGGCCGCGTGACCAAGGACGATCCGCGCGCAGCAAGGCAGCGCGCGGGACTTCCTGCGGACTGAGAATTAATTCGCGCACCAGATAACCCATGAAACCTTGGCAATGGCTTGAGAGAAGTTCTGCGGTAGCACCCTCAAGCGCTGCCAGCTACATTGCGCCCGATTCCTCCAATCCATAATGAGACTGATTCCACCATCCCTATTGTTCGCCTTGGTCCTCGCGCACACCGCAACACACGCTGCCGATGTGATTGTCGACGATCTCACTCTACACGATGGCAAACGGGGAAAGGCCATCGAATGTCGCGTCTATTTCCCGGCAGTGGGTGACAAGCTGCCGCTCATCGCATTCTCGCATGGCTTCGGAGCGGATCGCACGGCGTTCACAGACATCGCAAAGCATTGGGCGGAGCACGGGTATGTGGTCGTCGCGCCGTCGCATCTCGATGGCTCCGGCAAGAGCAAGGGCAAGGGCGATCCGCCGCCTGCCGGCGGTCTTCCTGCGCTGATGAAAAACGCTGCGCTCTGCGTGGGTGTCATGCCGGTGGCTTCGCGAAAGGCGGTGGTGAGGGCGCTGTGATCGTAGAAGCCGCAATCCAGCGCGACGACGGCGACGGGCAGCGGCGTTTCCAAAACCAGACGCGAGGCGGCGCCGCTGCCACGCACGGCGACGATAGGCTGGCGTCCGGCGAAGCGGTCGTGGGCGGAGCCGTGGAAGGTGAAGGTGGTCGAGCCGCTGCGGATGCTGGGCGCGGAGGAGCGGCGCGCGGCGCAGTTGTGCGCGGGCTATAACACTTTTCTCCTGCGCTCGGAGGACGTCTATATCGACCTGCTCACCGACAGCGGCACCGGCGCGATGAGCGACCGCCAGTGGGCGGGCATGATGATGGGCGATGAAAGTTACGCAGGCAGCCGGAACTTCTACCATCTGGAGGAAGTCATCCGGCGCGTCTATGGCTACGCGCACATCACGCCCACCCATCAGGTTCGCGGAGCGGAAAACATCCTTTCCAAGTTACTCATCAAGCCGGGCGATGTAGTGCCGGGGAATATGTATTTCACCACCACGCGGCTGCATCAGGAGCTAGGGAAACGCTGATTTAATCGCTTCCTAGCATAGATAGAGGTTTTAGACGAGCGAGGTCTTTGTTAGCATGCAGAGCATGGAAAAGCAGATGAGTTTCGCGCAATCCGAATATGCCGGGAAGAAAAACGTGACCCGGCGGGAACGCTTCCTTGGAGAGATGGAAAAAGTGGTGCGGTGGGAGCGGATTTGTGGGGCCAGCGAGCCGCATTATCCGCAGGGCAGGCGCGGACGTCCGCCGATCGGCATCGAGCGGATGCTACGCATTCATTTTTTCCAGCAATGGTATGCGCTGGCCGATGAGGCGCTCGAAGATGCGCTCTACGACAGTCAGGCGATGCGGACTTTTGCCGGCATCGATCTGAGCGTGGAGGCGGAGCCCGATGCCACGACCTTGCTGAAGTTCCGGCACTTGCTGGAAGCGCACGATCTAACTCGGGCAATCTTCTCGGAAGTCAATGCCATGCTCAGCGAACGCCAGTTGCTGATGAAGGAAGGCACGATGGTTGATGCCACGATCATCGCGGCCCCCTCCTCGACCAAGAATGCGAGCAAGGCGCGCGCCCCAGAGATGCACCAGACCGAGAAGGGCCACCAATGGCATTTTGGGATGAAGGCGCACAGCGGTGCTGACGCGTAGTCCGGGCTGGTGCAGAGCGTGACTGGCACGGCGGCCAACGTGGCCGACATCGCCCAGACCCATGAGTTACTACATGGGAAGGAAAAGCATGTCTATGCAGATGCTGGTTACCTCGGAGTAGAGAAGCGCGCGGAAGTCATCGCCAAGGCCAAGGACGTGCAATGGTATGTGGCCGCCAAGCGCGGCAAGGTAAAAACCATGGCGGAAGGAAGACTCAAAGAACTGACCCAAGCCTCCGAAAGGGCCAAGGCGCAAGTGCGCGCACGGGTAGAGCATCCTTTCCATATCATTGAGAACCTCTTCAAACACCGCCAGAAGCGCTACCGCGGACTCGCGAAGAACACCGCCCACCTGATGAGTCTATTCGCGCTAGCTAACCGCTTCATCGTCCGACGCTCACGGCTGCGCGCCGCGCGTGCGTAAATGCAGGAGAATGCGCCGAAGGCCTGCCCCATTCCTTCAGATTAGCCGATTTTCCACACCGGCAGCTCGCTTCTGCGCTCCTACTCTTCCAGCGCACAGTGGAAACTGTGTGCTCAAACCATCCGCGCAAGGGGCTCCTGTGCATCGGAGTCTTTAATCAGCGGTTCCTTAAGGAAGGGACTCAGGTAAGACTGAAACCCTTTGATAATCTCCTCCTTGGTTTGAGCGACGATCGCCATCGGGGACTCTTCCCCAAGAAACCGCCATTGAGCAGTTTCGACGGCTTGCCGCAAGACTCGGTGATCCGCCCCAAACCTCACTTCCAAGGCATCCAAAGCCCAATCTCTGAGTTGGACTTCTTTCTCGTTGTCTATTTGGCCAAACTCGTCGCCGAGCAGTTGCTTCAACGAACCCTTGCTGGAGTAGCTCGGCATGATCACCCCCTCTCGACGAGTCAGTCGGCACAAGTCACGCCACCTGTCGGAAACCTTCACCAAACTGCTCCATGCCGAAGCACTCACGCCCCTGAGAAGAAAATCCGCATCATACCCGATCATCAGGTTTCGAAATGTTCTACCGATCGAATAGCCTGGAAACGCACTCGAAACCCGATCTTCGAATCCCTTGCTCTGATCAGAGATCTGGTTGCAGAATTGGTATGGCCTACGGCAATACTTCAGCCTAGTTTCGGTGTCCTCCGATTTCGGGCCAAAGGCGAGCTCGTGCTTTGTAAAATGAAACGCTGGCTCGTATCGACAATGTGCTCCCGTATAAGTTCCACCACTCGCCTCTTCAAGACCCCATCGGGACTGAAGCTGCTTTTCGACGCGATGAAGAAAGCCTACATAATTGCCATAGACATTCTATTCAAAGGCCAACAAGATAGCGCCCAGCACTGACGGCAAATAGCAAACGTGGAAGTCCGTACCATCTACGCTCTCGATGGACGGTGTCTTTCCATGGGACACGTCTGCTTCATAGCACAACTTCAATTCCTTGGACGACCTTACCGGAAAAGTTGAACGCGAAGTGAATTGGCAGTGGAACCACCGCCACTGGTCCGGAAGGCAACGGATACGGTTCGTTGTTTTCACCCGCGCTGTTCGTGAACGCGGTCGTCGGCAGGGTCATTTCACGTCGGTTCCTTCCGCCAGAGCGTCAGCGAAACTTTACCGGTCACAGGGCGCAGCGGCGACGGCGGCATCGACGGTCGCGGCGTCGTCAAGCTCCGCCCCGATCGTCGCGCGCATCATCGGGTTCGTTCGTGCCGGGACAGCAGTAAAGTAGGTGTAAATCAGCGGGCCTGCTTTACAGCTCTGTAAGCCCAGATTTCCGCACGGAATTGGCGAGGGGTATCCAGGTGGAAGCCGCTCCCACAAAGGCTTTGGAGACCGCGTTGCGTGCGCGTATCGGCGCTCATTGGGTCGAGAACAAGTGTAAATCGCGAAAACGCGGCTCTCATAGGATTTGAGTGATTGTCGCCTAAACCAAATGCAGAAACGATCTCGGGAATAGATTTCCTGCCCATCACTTGCGTCTGAATCAAACACGCTCTTCCATCGGGCGAATCCAGTGGATTCGTCGAGGGTCCAGAGCCAACTCGGCGTCACTCCTCAAAAAGCAATTTCCTAGTAGAAATGAGAAAAGGAATGAAACTCCGATTTCCGTCTCCCCATTCTTTTGTCACCACCACTCCGAACATGAAACACACCCTGACCGTTGCCCGCGATCCTTTGAAATCAGCTTGGCAGGCTGTCTTGCTTCGCTCGGCTCTCACCGCCCTGCTGCTCGCGCCGCTCCAAGCCGCTGAAACATCGCCCATCCAGATCACCGATCACACAGTCGTCTTCAAACACACGAGCACTGATCCGAAGGACCCGGCGAACATCTCGGGCTACAATCTGGGGCCGAGCATCACGGTGCTGCCGGATGGGCGCTTGATGGCGGTTTGGTTTTCGTCGCCATCGGAGGGCGCGGAATCGCAGCGCATCGTGCAGGCGTTTTCGTCGGATCAGGGACGCTCCTGGGGCGAGGCGACCGTCTTGCAGGACATCGCGGGCAAGGCCGACTTCGATCCCGTGCTGTTCGTTGCGGGAAAGGAGACCTTCTTGTTCTTCTCCTGCTTCGATCCGCAGATCGACATTTACTTCCGCCGCAGC
>JBBQYR010000033.1:0-34181 GCA_038208565.1 Chthoniobacterales bacterium | reverse complement strand
GGTGAGCGATGCGTTTGCGCCGAGTCTCGAGCCGTTCAAGGCGAAGGGCATCGCGACGTTCGACAAATGCGAGGACATGATCCGCTCGGGGAAGATCGATGCGATCGTGGTGGCGACGCCGCATTTTCTCCACACCACGCTGGGCATCGATGCGCTGAAGAACGGCCTGCACACGATGATCGAGAAGCCGATCTCCGCGCACAAGGCGGATGCAGAGCGGCTCTTCGCGGTCGCCAAGGAGCACCCGCAGCAGGTCTTCGCGGGCATGTTTCAGATGCGCGTCGAACCGCGTTATCTCAAGATCCGCCAGCTCATCGAGCAGGAGCTCGGCAAGCTGGTGCGCGTGAACTGGATCATCACCGACTGGTTCCGCACCGAGGCGTATTATGCGAGCGGCGGCTGGCGCGCGACGTGGAAGGGCGAGGGCGGCGGCGTGCTGCTGAATCAATGCCTGCACCAGCTCGACATGCTGCAGTGGCTGTGCGGGATGCCGTCGAAGGTGCGCGGCTTTTGCCAGATCGGGCAGTTCCACGACATCGAAGTCGAGGACGCGGTGAACTGCTATCTCGAGTGGCCGAATGGCGCGACGGGCAGCTTTATCTCCTCGACCGGCGAAGCGCCGGGGACGAACCGCTTCGAGCTCGTGGGCACGCGCGGCAAGGTGGTGCTGGAAAACAACCAGCTCACTTTCACCCGCAACGACGCCGACATGATCGAGTTCAGCAAGACGGTGAAAAGCGGGTTTGCGAAGCCCGAGGTCTGGAATATCGACATCCCGTTTGAGAGCGTGCCGAACGCCCACGCCGTGCTGCTGCAAAACTTCGTGGACGCGATCCTCGACGGCACCCCGCTCATCGCGCCCGGCTTCGAAGGCATGGGCTCGGTGGAACTCGCGAACGTGCTGCTTTACTCCTCGCTTATAGAGCAGACCGTCGCGCTGCCGATGGACAGCGCCGCGTGGGAGGCAAAGCTCAACGATCTGATCGCCCACTCCAAACACGAGAAGAAAGTCGTGCAGGTGCAGACCGAGGACTTCACGAAGTCGTTTCGGAAGTAGGCGACGGGCACGCCAATTGAAAGGCGGCTTCGTCTTTAAAACCCGTCATCCTGAGCTTGCGAAGGATCTCTGACCTCTGCCGTTCCTAAAACGCGACGCTGGTGAAAAAAACCGAAGCCAGAGGTTCTTCGCTGCGCTCAGAATGACGGGGTTTTTCGCTCCATCCGGGGCGTAGATCAACCCGCGTTCAGCGCGCCAAGCTGACCGGTGCTGTCACCGATGAACGGCACGCGCACGTCCATCCGCTCGAGCAGAGAAGCCCAGAGATTCGCGACCGGCGTTTCGCCCGCGAGGCGCACATGGCGCCCGGTCTTGATCGTGCCGCCGCCGCGCCCGGCGACGAGGATCGGCAGGTCGTCGTGGTTGTGCCGGTCGCCATCACTGTTCCCGCTGCCATAGACCAGCATGCAGTGATCGAGCAGCGTGCCCTCGCCTTCCGGCACGCTCTTCAACCGCTTCAGCAGATAAGCGAACTGGGCGACGTGAAATTTATTGATCTCGCGAATCTTGCGGACTTTCTCCGGGTCGCGCCCGTGGTGGGAAATCTCGTGGTGGCCTTCGTTCACGCCGAGGTTGGGGTAGCTGAGATTGCTCCCCTCATTGGCAAACACGAAGGTCGCGATCCGCGTGGAGTCGGTCTGGAAGGCGAGCACGAGCAGATCGCACATGATCCGCAGATGCTCGCTGAGGTTTGCGGGGATTTCGGTCGGCGCGGTCACGCCGTTCGGCACCGGGACGGCGGGCATCTTTTCCGCGCGCTCCATGCGCAGTTCGATCTCGCGGATCTAGGTGAAATACTCGTCGAGCTTTTGCCGATCGCCCGTCCCGACTTTGGCCAGCAATCCGCGCGAATCTTCGCGGATGTAATCGAGCACACTCTTCCGCGCCGCCTCCTGCCGCACGCGCTCGGCGCTGCCGTGGCGGCTGAACAGGCGGTCGAAGACAAACTTCGGATTCACCTCCTTCGGCAGCGGCTGCGTCGCGGATTTCCAGGAAACCGTGGAGCTGTAAACGCACGAGTAACCGGAGTCGCAGCTCCCCGCCATGCCACTCGCTTCGCACCCGATCTCGAGCGACGAAAGCCGCGTCTGATCGCCGATTTTTTGCGCCGCGAGTTGATCGACCGACACGCCAGCGCGGATGTCGTGGCCATCGGTCTTGCGCGGCTGCACGCCGGTCAGGAAGGCCGACATCGCGCGGGCATGATCGCCGCCGCCATCGCCATGCGGTCGCGCCTTGTCCGCCGCGAGCCCGGTGAGCACGAGCAGGTCATCCTTCACCGGCGCGAGCGCGGAGAGGATCGGCGGCAAATCCGTGAGCTTGCCCGTCGCCGAGGGCGTCCAGTTGGGCATATCCTTGCCATTCGGCACGTAGAGAAAGGCGAGGCGATTCGGTGCCACGCGGCGACCCGGCGTCTCGGCGGCCCACGCGGTCATCTGGCCCATCGCTTCAAGCCAGGGCAGGGCGAGCGTCGTGCCGATTCCTCGGAGCATGGTACGGCGGGAGATTGGCGGAGTTTTCATGGCGTTTTGGCGATGGTGGTTTCGATCTGGTCTTTCCCGCGGCGCAGGAGAAAGGGCGTGCTCTTCACGATCTCGCTGACGAGCACCGAGAATCGATATTCCTTCCGCGACAGCGCGCTCTGGATGCGTTCGATCGCGGGCTCGTCGTAGTGATCGAGGCCGCGCCCGAGCGCGTAGATGAGCATCTTTTCCGTGAAGCAGCGCGTGAAGTCGCGCTGGTGGTCGCGCAGCACGGTTTTCATGTCGGCGAAACCGGCGAGCAGCGGGTGCCCGGGAAGCTTCGCCGAGGCGTCGATGCGGGCACCCGTTTCGTCGCGGTCGCGCCACTGGCCGATGCCATCGAAATTTTCCAGCGTGAGCCCAAACGCATCCATCTTCTCGTGGCAGCCCGCGCATTGCGGATCGGCGCGGTGCTGCTCCAGCTTTTGGCGAAAGGTGCCGCTCAGTTCCTTGCGCTGCGCGTCGTCGAGCGACGGCACATTCGGCGGCGCGGGCGGTGGGGGCGCGCCGAGCAATTGCTCCAGCACCCACTTGCCGCGTTTCACCGGCGAAGTGCGCGTGGGATTCGACGTAACCGTGAGCACGCTGGCCTGCGTGAGCAAGCCGCCGCGCGGGGTCCCGGCAAGCGAAACGCGGCGCCACTCTTCGCCGCGAAATCCGCCCGGCGGCTGCACGCGATAAAGCTCGGCGAGGCGCCGATCGACCCATGTGAAATCAGCGTCGAGCAAGTCGAGGATGCTGCGGTCTTCGCGGAAAATCTCGGCGCAGAAGCGGCGGGTCTCCTCCAGCATCGAGGCGCGCAATTCCGGCTGCCAGCGCGGGAAGGTTTTCGCATCCGCGGTGTGCCCGGCGAGACGACCGATCTGCAGCCACTGGATGGCAAAGTTATCCACCAGCGCGCTGGCCCTCGGGTCCTTGAGCATGCGCTGAATCTGGGCGTCGAGATTCGCGACAAGCTTTCGCTGCGAAGCGAGGCGCAGCAGTTCGCCGTCCGGACACGAACTCCACAGGAAATAGGAAAGCCGCGTGGCGAGTTGGAAATCGGTGATGGCGTGCGCGACCGGGTTCTCTGGCTGGTCGTCGGGCTCGTAGCGAAAGACAAATTTCGGAGACGCCAGCACCGCGGTGATCGCCCGGCGCAGCGCTTCCTCCCAGCTCTCGCCGTGGCCCACGGTGTATTCCATGAGGCCAGCCAGGCGATCGAGTTCCTCCTGCGTGATCGGTCGCCGCCAGGCGCGCGAAACGAAGCGGATCAAGACCTCGCGCGCCTGATCGCGGGGCGATTTATCAGGGCTGAAAACCATCAACGCTTTGGTCGTCGGCGAACGCGGATCGAGCGGACCTTCGCTTTCCAGCCATTCCACGAAGAGCGTGGGGGGCGGCTGTCCGCGGGTGGGTTTGAGCGCGGCGATGGCGATGCGCTCGACACCCACAAGCTTGGAGATCTTCGCTTCAAAAATCTGCGCCTGGCTTTCGTCGCGCGCGGTGACATCAGCGATCTTCAGAATCACGCACGGCTGCAAGGCCTGCATCGCTTCACCATCCAGCCGCGCGATCTCCGCCGCGGGCGAGGGTTTCGCGAGCTTCTCGCCCGCCGCCAGCAACGCCACCTTCACCGGTTCTCCGTTCGCGCTCTGCGCATACAGGCGCACCCGCATCACGTATTCATTTTCCGGCAAAACCCGCACGAGGGTGTGCATCGGCCCCGAGTGCATCCAGCGCTTTTCCGAGGCGTTGATCGGACGGAAGGGCTTCTCCGTCACGCCCGGCTCCGCGGGCTCGCAATACTTCGCGAGCAACCGGCGTTTCGGCGGCAGCGCGGCGGTGAGCGGGATGGCCTGCTCGGCGATGCTCGTCGCGGCCTCGAGGTAACGCTCCATGAGCACCGGCGAGACCGAGAGCACGTCGGCGATATTGTCGAAGCCGTAGCCGACATCGTCGGTGGGAAAGTTATCCGCCGGCTTAAACTCGACCTTCAGAAGATCGCGGATGGTGTTGTTGTATTCCGTGCGATTGAGCCGCCGCAGCGTGAGCCGTCCAGGATCGGGCGGCGCTTGATCCGCGCGGGCGAAGGCGGCCATCGAGGACTCCAGAAAACGCTTCCGCTCCTCCGCGGTCGGACGCTCGCGATCCTCCGGCGGCATCTCGCCGGACTGCACGAGATTCAGCACGTCCTTCCACTTGCGCCCCGCGCGGAGCAGCGAACGCTCGTCCTTGATCTGATGCAAAGTCAGGTTGCCCTTCTGCTTTTCCGGGCCGTGGCAATCCACGCAGTGCTTTTGCAGGAAAGCGACGCCCACTTCCGCAAACGGTGGCGCCGCGGCCAACGCCACCAGCGGGCTAGCGAGGAGCGTGAGGCCGGAGAGCAGGGCAAGGCGGGGACGCAGCATGGCGGAATCGATAACCCGAAGATGGCCAGTGCTCCCCTGTTTTCTTGCGCCGCGCGACATTTTCCCAAACATGACGCGATGCTCCTCTGGCGCGATAAACTTCCCGACACCTGGCTGCCGCAGATCCGCGCGAACCTCGGACCGGTGCTCGTGGATCACGCCCATCTCGAACGCAAGGCCGCGACCTCCGCGCTGAACCTGGAAAAATACGTGGAGCTGCACGACCGCGTGAGCGAGCTGAACGCCATCGCCATCGAGGAACTCCAGCACTTTGCCCTCGTGCTCCAGCTCCTCCGCGAGCGCGGCATCGGCTTCACCAATCCGCAGCGCAGCCCGTGGATCAGCGGCATGATGAGCCATGTGCGCAAGGGGCGGAAGGAGCAGGTCATCGATCATCTCGTGGTCCTCGCGCTCGTCGAAGGGCGGAGCTGCGAGAAATTCCAGATCCTCGCCGAGGGCGTGCGCGACCTCGATGCGCCACTCGCGGATTTCTACGCCAGCCTCGTCGAGAGCGAGGGCAACCACTACGCGAGTTACCTGATCATGGCGCGGCAGATCGACCTCGAAGCAACGGAACGCCGACTCGACTACTTCCTCGACCTCGACGCGCAGCTCATCCGCGTGCCGAATCCGCAGCCGATGCTGCACTAAAAAGCGAGGCCGGTGCGGATGAGCGCGGCTTCATTCGTCGTCGGGCCTTCGCCCGCGAGCCAGCGCCGATCCTCGTCGGTGAGATCGACGACCTCGTGCCAGCGATTGGTCACGTGCAGCCCGCGGCGCGCCTGATGCCGCATGAGCGCGCTGGGCGCGGGCGAGGACGAGAGGTGCAGCCATTCGCCGCTGCCGGCGAGGGCGAGATCGCATTGGTCGATCGCAAAAAGGCGCGCAAGTCCTGCCGCCATCGGTGCTGGATCGACGACCGGCGCCTGGCCGCTCTGCGCGAGGAGGTGCTGCGCACGCTTCACCGCATCGCCAAACGCCACTCGCGCGGGCGCGACTTCACACAGCGCGGCGAAGAACGCCTTTTGCGCCGGAGCGGAGACGGAGAGTTGAAATCCGTGCCGCCCGACGAGGCGCAGCGAAACCCCGGGAGAGAGATCGATCATTCCGTCGGCGGGACGCAGGTGCAGGCCGATGGCGCACTCCGCGACCGCCGCGGGATCAGGCGTGCGCGCCGCGGGCGGTTCGCCGCGAATGAGCAGGCTGTTGCGAAAGCGGCGGTTGCCGAGCAGATCGAGGAACTGCTGACCGCGGAAAAAATCGGGATCGAGTTCGGCCAGCGCCTGCCGCGCGGGCTGCGGCAGATGATCCAGCGGCATTGAGGGGAAGTGGGCCTCGGCGAGGTAGTGCAAGCCGTGAAGCTGCGCGTGGGCGGTGAATTCGAGGAAGGTCACGGGGTCGTTGCTGACCTCCAGTTCGTCGTGCAAAAGCAATTCCGGCGGCTTGGCGCGCATCTCGGCGAGCGCTTCGCGCATCAAGGTCGCGTAAGGCGTGACCTGACCAGCGAACGCTTTCTCCAAGACCGGGAGCAGACGCCCGATGTGGGCCACGGGATCGGCAACGCCGGAGAGTTCGGCGCGGAGCATGGCGCGCAGTCCGCCGATCACGCCCCATGCGGGATGCACGTTGTAGCTGACATAAGCCACCCCGTCCGGCGTGAGCGCGCGGGCACAGAGCGCGAGCAGACTTTCCCGCACATCGGCGGAAACCCACGAATAAACTCCGTGGGCGATCACGTAGTCGAACGCGCCCGGCGCCACATTGTAGCTCCGCAGATCAGCGCACTCGAAGCGGGCGTTGCCGACCCCGGCCGCAGCGCTGGCTTCTTCCGCGACGGCGATATGCGCGGCGGAAAAATCCACACCGACGAACTCACTGTGTGGGAACCGCTCGGCGAGCGGCAGCAGGTTCATGCCTTCGCCACAACCCAGTTCAAGCACGCGGCAGTAATCCGGCGCGGTCGCCTTCAACCCGAGCAACCGCGCGATGGCGCCGATGCGCGCCGGGTGGGTCTCCGGAATCGCGCCGTGGCGATACGGCAGCGATTCAAAAGACGAGGCGAGCACTTCGGACATGGAGGCAGTGAAAGGATGGGCGGCGTTACGGACGCGCGGCGGCCATGGCCTGCTCGATGAGGAGCGTCGCGAGGCGTTGCGTCGCTTCGTCGAGCGCGGCATTGGCGCGTTTCAAACGATGCGGTTCGCCGGCCGTGAGGGCGCTTTCGACTTCCGCGACCGCCGCGGCGATTTGCGTGTGTTCGTCGGGCGTAAGCTGCCCGCCGATTTTCGCCAGCGCGCTGCGGACGGCGGGCAGGAGTTCGTCGGACTTGAGTTTGGCCTCGGTGAAGACGCGGTCGCTCATGTCCTCGAAGGCGTGCTCCAGCGATTCCTCGAGCATCTTCTCCACGGCTTCGTCGGAGACATCGATTGCGCTGCTGACTTGCACGGTTTTTTCGGCCCCGGTTTTGGTGTCGCGGGCGAGCACATGGAGTATGCCATTGGCGTCGATCTCGAACTGCACGCCGACCCGCGCGTGGCCTTTCGGCGCGGGCTCGAAGGGCAGGTCGAAGTGCCCGAGCGGCCAGTTGTCTTTGGCGAGTTCACGCTCGCCTTGCAGCACTTTGATGAGCATCGATTGCTGGCCGGAGACGGCGTTGGTGAACATCTCGCCGGCTTTGATCGGGATCGTCGAGTTGCGCGGGATGATCACGTTCATGAGCCCGCCGAACGTCTCGATGCCGAGCGAGAGCGGGGTGATGTCGAGCAGGACGACATTTTGCACAGTGCCGCCGAGGATGCCGGCCTGAATGGTCGCGCCAAGAGCCACGGCTTCATCGGGGTTTTGCGTGGTGTTTGGCTCGCGGCCGAAGATTTCCGCGACGTGGCGCCGGACGAGCGGCATGCGTGTCTGGCCGCCGACGAGGATGATTTCGTCGAGGTCGCTCGGTTGCAATTTGGCATCGGCCAAAACCCGGCGGCAGTGCCAGCGGGTTTTTTCGACGATCGGCGCGGCGATGGTTTCGAGTTCCGCACGGGTGACCGTGAGCGAGAGGCTGCGCTCGCCATCGATGAACGGGAGGTCGATGGCGACGGTGTCTTCCGTAGAGAGGCGGTGCTTGGCCGCGATGGCGGCTTCGCGCAGGCGCACGGAAACATTTGAACCACGGCGGGCCGTCTCCGTTTGCCCCGTGCTCCCCGTGTCTCCCGTGGTTTTCTCCAAAAGGTGGGCGACAAGCGCAGCGTCGATGTCGTCGCCGCCGAGCCGCGTGTTGCCGTTGGTCGCGAGGACCTGGAAGACGCCTTGATTCAGCTCGAGGATCGAGATGTCGAAGGTGCCGCCGCCGAGATCGAAGACGGCGATCCTGGAACGATCGCGGAGTTTATCGAGACCGTAGGCGAGCGCGGCGGCGGTGGGTTCATTAACGATGCGCTCGACGGTCAGGCCGGCGAGTTCGCCGGCAGCTTTGGTGGCGTTGCGTTGGGCGTCATTGAAGTAGGCGGGGACGGTGATGACGGCGCGGGTGATCGCGGTGCCGAGCGCTTGCTCGGCATCAGCGCGGAGTTTTTTCAAGATCAGCGCGGACACTTCCTCGGGCGTGAATTCGCGACCCCGCACCCGAATGCTCACCGGCGCACCTTTTTCACCCGCGAGCTGGTAGCTGACGTCGTCCGCTTCTTCGCCGACGCGGCGGCCGATGAAGCGTTTCACGGAATAGACGGTCTGCGCCGGATCGACGGCGCGCATGCGGCTCGCGGGGCGCCCGACGAGGGGCTCGCCGGTTTCCGGAAAATGGACGACCGACGGCGTGAGTCGCTCGCCGGCGGCGTCCGCGAGCAGGATGGGAAAACCCGCGTCCATCGCGCCGATGAGGGAATTGGTAGTGCCGAGGTCGATGCCGACGATCATGTGGGAAAGATGCGGAAGCGCGGGCGCGTTGGCCAGCGCGACGAGTCAGTCTTCGAGGCGAAAGAGATCTTCGCGAAGCTGCGCCTGCCATTTGGCGAGGAAGCTGAACTGCTGCTGCGCCGCGGCGAGGCGGGGCGGCGTGCTGGCATCGCGCTGGTTCCACTCGGCATCGAGAGTGCGCAAGTCGGCGAGGGTGGCGACTTCGGTGGCTTCGAGTTCGCCGAGCACGGTCTGCAAGTCGCGGCGTTGCACGGCGCGGTCGCCGGCCAGCAAAGCCCGGGCGAGCGGCGACTGCGCCGCGGCTTCCTTTTTCGCGAGCGCCGGACCCGCCTGGCGGAGCGTGGCGATGCGCCCGAAGAAATCCGCCAGCGCTGTGGGAATGGCCGAGGGCGGCGGAGTGACGCCCGGCCACTCCAGTTCCGCGAGGTGACGCAGACGCATGGCCGGATTACGCAACACGGCATAGGCAGCATTGAGTGCGGCAGCATTTTCCCCGCTGCCGCCGGCCACATCGGGATGCTCCTGCGCAGTGGCGCGGTGAAAGGCCTCCTTCAGCGCTTCGGCATCGAGCCACGGACGGCGGGGCTGGGCGAGGATGGCGAAGTGGTCGGGCATGGACGCGGGAAGTCCGCGCAGCGAAAAGCAGAGCGGGCAAGATTTTTCCCCGGCAAACGCAACGGCTCGGCGCGGAAATGGACTTTGCCCGACCGCCGCGCTGCGCTATCCATCCCGCTTCCTCACGCCCATGCACTTCCGCCCGCTCCTCGTCATCGTCGCCACCGCTTTCCTCACGGCCTGCGGCCCACAGAATAAAGTCGATCAAGCCGCGCTCTTCGGCGTCCTCGAAAAGAACATCGACGCCATGCAGCGCGAGGATCTCGCGGGTGTCATGGCGACGATTCATCCGGAGAGCCCCGACTTCGAAGCGACCCGCGGGGTGACCGGGGAGTTGTTCGCCAAGTTCGATTTCAAATACGAGCTGCGCGACTTGAAAGTGGTCAGCGCCACCCCGGAGGAAGTGAAGGTGAGCTTCGTCCAGAAGACCACCAAGGTCGCCGGGCCCGCCGATGTGCCGACTCACCTCGTGGAAGGCGTGCACACGCTGCGCAAGGACGGCGGCGAGTGGAAGATGATCCGGACGGTGACGATCCGGACGACGACGCTTTAAGAACGCGGCACCCTCTCCATGCACGGGCGCCTGATCTCCGACGAACGCGTGCGGCCCGCGGTGCTCGCGCTCCTTTTCGCCTCGGTGCTGAGCCTCATGATGCTCGGCGGGCGCACGATCTTCGCCGGGCGGCTCCAGCTTAGCTTCTACATTTGGAATCTCGTGCTGGCGTGGCTGCCGCTGCTTTTTGCCCTGCGTTTTTACCGGCTCGATGCGATCCATCCGCCGCGCACTGGCTGGCTGGCCGTGTGGGCGGTGCCGTGGTTTTTGTTTTTCCCGAATGCGCCGTATCTCGTGACGGACATGCTGCACCTGAAGTCGCGCGACCCGGTGCCGAAGTGGTTCGATCTGACGATGATGATGTCTTTTGCATGGACGGGGCTGATCCTCGGCTACCTCTCGCTGCTGCTCATGCAGGAAGTGGTGCGGCGCCGGAAAGGCCGCGCGTGGGGCTGGGCTTTCGCGGGCACGATGCTGGCGCTGAGTTCCTTCGGGATCTACCTCGGGCGCTTTCTGCGCTGGAATAGCTGGGATGTGCTCACTCGCCCGCTCGGGCTCGCGGGCGATGTCGCGGAACGGCTGGATTTTATGAAGCACCCCGAGATGACCATCTTTTGCGTCACGTTCTTCACCTTCTCGATCCTCTCCTACGCCACGCTCTACGCGCTCACCCACTTGCACGTCTCGGCGCCTGCGGTTCCACCCGCCGGTTCATGAAGAAATGACCGTTGCCGCGGCATGGACTTTGCACTAAAGGCAGACTTCACAAAGCCATGGCTCTCATCCGCACTCTCTTTTGGACCGCGATTTTCCTCGGCGCGACGTTCTTCTTTACCGTGATCTTCGAGCACGGCCCGGCGAACTTTTCCGAGAATGCCAGGAAGGAAGCCGAGACCCTGAAAGCGATGGTCGGCGTGAAGATCGAAAAGCCGAAGGACGGCAGCGATACACTGACGCCGCCGCTTCACTAAACGGCCTAGGCGGCTTAAGCCGGCCCAAAGCGCGAATTCCGCGCACGGGGGCATTGTCAAAACTCGCGGGGCGGTGCTACGTTCCCCGGCCCCAGCTATGCCCATCCAGACCGAGAAGGAACTTTCCGACAACGCGCGCGCCCTTTGGCTCAAATCGCTCCACGCCGTGGAGCTTCGCAACTACGGCTACGCGATCTCGCTGGTGCAGGCGATTTTGAAGGAGTTCCCCGGTTTTCTCGAAGGCCGCAAACGCCTGCGCAAAGTCGAAGTCATCTCCACCAAGGGCAAAAAAAGCTTTCTCTCCGGCCTCTCCACGGCGTCGATGAAAGGCGCGGGCATGGTGAAGAAGGACCCGCTCGCCGCGATGGAACTCGCGGAGAAAACGCTCGAAGCTGATCCGACCAATACGCAGGTGAATCATCTGCTCAAGGAAGCGGCCAAGGCGGCGGGCTTTCCGGAGATCGCGGCCTTTGCGCTCGAAACCATCGTCGAGGCAAATCCGAACGACACCAAAACGATGCACGAGCTCGGCGAGCATTACCTCTCGATGGGCGACGCCGACAAGGCGGTGACGATTTACAGCAAGATCGCGGAGATCAATCCGGCGGATCTCACCGCCGTGAAACGCAGCAAAGATGCGGCCGCGACACATTCCATGAAGAGCGGCGGATGGACCGGCGGCGGCGACTACCGCAGCATGATGAAGAACAAGGATGAGGCCGTCTCGCTCGAGCAGCAGAGCCGCGTGGTCAAGAGCGCGGACATGATCGACCAGCAGCTCGCCGAGCTGACGCCCGAGTGGGAAGCGAACCAGCAGAGCATCGATCTCACCCGGAAGATCGCCAAGCTCTGGGAGGATCGCTACGAGCAGCAGCAGGACGAGGAAAGCCTGAACGGCGCTTATTACTACTTTCACCACAGCAACGAACTGAGCGGCGGCGCCGACCCCGTCGTGGTGCGCAAGCTCGCCGAACTTCAGCTCAAGAGCCTCGATGCCAAGATCAAAGCCCACGAGGAATACGTCACGCAGACCGAGGCGTGGCTGAATGGCGAAGGCGCCGGACACGAGGAAGCCGACACCTACCGGCAGGCGCTCGAAGACTCGAAACGCGAACTCGACGAGCTCAAGCAGCAGCGCGCCG
Source organism: Chthoniobacterales bacterium (assembly GCA_038208565.1). Taxonomy (GTDB): domain Bacteria; phylum Verrucomicrobiota; class Verrucomicrobiia; order Chthoniobacterales; family Chthoniobacteraceae; genus Chthoniobacter. The sequence continues at coordinate 22,024 of JBBQYR010000033.1, read as the reverse complement.
AGATGCAGATCACCGACGCCCGCAAACGCGTGGAACGCAACCCCACCGACCTCCAGCTTCGCTACGAACTCGGCGAGCAGTTGGTCATCGCCAAACAATTCACCGAAGCCATCCAAGAACTGCAAAAAGCCCGGCAGAACCCCAACGCGCGGCTCCGGGCGATGAACCTCCTCGGCCAGTGCTACACCGAGAAAAACATGCTCGACCTCGCGGTGAAGCAATTTCAGGACGCCGCGAGCGAGATGCTGGCCATGGACGTCACCAAGAAGGAAATCCTCTACAAGCTCGGCCTCGTCTATGAGCGCATGAGCAAAGGTGCGGAATCCATGGAGTGCTTCAAGCAGATCTACGAAGCGGATTACGGCTACCTCGACGTGGCCCGCCGCGTCGAAGAATCCTACACGAAGTAGCCAGGAGCAAAGCCGCACCCGGTGGTCAGCGGCATTTTTCCCAACGCGAACTCGGCTCCGCAGAGATCCCGCGGCCCGCTCGCACCGGCTCCCCGGCACCCGGGGAATCCGCCGGATCATCGACGACTGGCGAAGATGACAGATGAGACAGAATTCACGTCATCACTAAGAGGGCGGAGCGCTTGCAACTTATGCCCCTGCCCTCCACCGTAGCGCCCTTCATTTTCCCGCCGACCTACTCCGCATGTCCTGGTTCAATTTCGACCCCAACGATTTCGCCTTTTCCTTTCTCAGTGTGCTCTTCGAGGGCGTCCCGTTTCTTCTCCTGGGGTCGCTGATTTCGGGGCTGGTCGATGTCTTCGTTTCCAGCGAGCGGATGCAGAAGATGCTGCCGCGCAATCCCGCCGCCTCGATCTTCGTCGGCGGCCTGCTCGGGCTGGTTTTCCCGATGTGCGAATGCGGCAGCGTCATCGTCATCCGGCGCTTCATCAAAAAAGGGCTGCCTCTCTCCGCGGCGACGACCTACATGCTCGCCGCGCCGATCGTCAGCCCGCTCGTCGCGCTGAGCACCTGGGCGGCGTTCAAGGGCGAGGACCCGTGGCTGATGACTTCGCTCCGACTGAGCATCGGCTATCTCGTAGCCGTCACCGTCGGGTTCATCGTCTATGCCATCGGCTCCTCGCGAATCCTGCAACCGGGCGTGCTGGGCGACGCCGCCCGACGCCGCACGGGGCTGAGCATCAGCGGCGAACCCGTGGCCGAGGGACAGCGGGATTTCTCGATCATCGTGGCGACGGCGAGCACCCCGAAGAAGCTGTTGCTCGCCATCCAAAGCGCGACCGCCGACTTCCTCGACGTGGCCTTTTACCTGATCATCGGCACCGCGCTGGCCAGCGTCTTTAATACGGCAGTGAAGCAGGAGGTCATCCTGCCGCTGGCCACGAACACCCCGGTGGCGATCCTCTCGCTCATGGGCCTCGCCGCGCTCCTCGCGCTCTGCAGCACGACCGATGCATTCATCGCGTGGACGTTCACCACCTTCCCCTCGGCCGCAAAGCTCGCCTTCCTGCTCTTCGGCCCGGTCTTCGACCTGAAGCTGTTCTGGCTCTACGGCGTGCTCTTCAAGCGCCGCTACGTGGCGCTGCTCGGCTTGTTTCTGTTCGCTTTCATCTTCCTCATCTGCTGGAGGCTCGATGCAGCGGGCGTCTTCGCCGCCGGCCTGCCGCGCTTCTAAATCAATTTTTGCTTCGCTGCTCACCGCCGCTATCTTCCGACCATCGCCATGAATAAGCTCTTCTCCCGTTGGCTCCCCTGCGTGACGCTCGCCTCGTGGAGTGCGGTGCTGCTCTACTTCTACTTCAGCGGGCGCATCGCGTCGTTTCTGCATCCGATGTTCCGACCCTATGTGCTCGTCGCAGGCGTGGTGCTCGCCGGGATGACGGCGGTTTTCCTGCTCTTCCCGGCCGATGCCGACTGCTGCTCTTCCGCAGAATGCGGTCACGGTCTGTCGCGCCTCGCCTCCGGGAAAATCCTCACCTTTCTCGTCCTGCTCGTACCGGTTACGGCCGCGGCGGTTTTCTCGCCCGATGGCTTTGGCAAAGGCGCGATCCTGAACCGGGGCATCATCACCGACGCCTCGGCGCTGCGACCGCCGACAGCGAAGCTCGACCAGCCAATCACCGCACCTGACCTCCCGCTCCCGAGCAACGATCCCAACTCCGCCACGACCAGCACGCAGCCACCAGCCGCCGCGCAGGATTATCTCCAGCGCACGCCCGATGGCCGGATCATCGCCGAAGTACTCGACCTGCTTTACGCCGCGCAGGACAACGCCCTGCGCAAAGATTTCGAAGACAAGCCCGTCGAGCTCATCGGCCAGCTCATGCCCGACACAGCGAACAACGCGGGCGGCAAACGCTACAAGGCCGTGCGCATGTTCATGACCTGCTGCGCCGCCGACGCCCGCCCGGTCGCGACCCTTTTCGAGATCGAACAAAAGCCGGAGCTGCCCGAGATGACGTGGATCAAGGTGACGGGCAAGGCGACGTTCCCGATCGAAAACGGTCGCCGCATCTCGGTGCTCAAGGCGGAGAAGGTCGAGAAGACCAACCCGCCGGAAGAGTCGATGCTGTATTGATGGTGCGGCACCATTGACGCGTCCGCAGCTTTTCCCACACTATCCGGCCAATGCTCCCGGAAATCCAAAAGCTGCTCATCCTGCAAGACCGCGACCGTAAAATTCGCACACTCAGACAGGGGCTGAAGATGGCGCCGCTGGAGAGCAAGGAGCTGGACGAAAAACTGACCGCCACGCTGAAAAATCTGGAAGCAGTGAAGCTCAAGGCCAAGGAGATGGAAGTGGAGCGCAAGAAGCTGGAGATCGAGGCCCAGACCAAGCGGGACACGATCGCGAAGTATCAGACGCAGAAATTCCAGACGCGGAAGAACGAGGAATTTCAGGCGCTGAACAATGAGATCACGCGTTACGAGGGCGAGATTCGCGGGATCGAAGACCGCGAACTCGAACTAATGGAAACCGCCGAGACCGCGAGAATCTCCATCGCGGCGACCGACAAGGAAACGCAGGCGACGAAAGCTCAAGTCGAGCGCCAGCTCACCGACATCGCCGCCAAACAGGAAGCGCTCACCGCCCAGCTCAAGCAGCTCGAAACCGAGCGCGCGGGCTTCGCCGCCGACGTGGACGAAGACCTGCTCGACACTTTCAACCGGCTCTTCACGAACAAGAACGAAGCCGTCGTCGCCCTCGAACACGACGTCTGCACCGGCTGTCACATGAAGATCACGACCCAGACTTCGGTGCGCGTCCGCGGCAACCGCGAGATCGTTCATTGCGAACAATGCGGGCGCATCCTTTACGCGGCCCAGTGAGCCGTCCGCGGTGCAAGCACCGCCCCCTCGACGAGCGTCCGCGCTGAACTTACCACTCGACCTTTACCATGAATCGCGTCGTCGGCATCGAAACGGAGTATGGCTGCCTCGTCAGCGGCGATCTGCAGCACGCTCCCGAGGCCTGGCCGGCGCGGGTGAAGAACTACCTTTTCAAAAAAGCGAAGGCGGGAGTGATCGACCTCCACTATCGCGACTACGAAGAGCCACCGGGAAACGGCGGCTTTTTGCTGAACGGTGGGCGGCTCTACATCGACATGGGCCATCTCGAATATTCCTCGCCCGAGTGCCGCACGATCGAGGACTCCGTGGCCTACGACCTCGCGGGCGATCGGCTGCTCCAGTCGGCCCTGGAAGCACTCGGTGTCAGCGAAGAGGTCGCCTTCATCAAGAACAACGTCGATCACCACACCGGCGCAACCTTCGGGTGTCACGAGAACTACCTGATGAAGCGCGAGCTGCAATTCAACCCGCAACTGCTCGGCACACTGCTCTCGTTTCTCGCCACGCGGCAGCTTTACACCGGCGCGGGCCGCGTCGGCCAGGCGAGCCCGCTGGCCTTTGATTTCGAGCCTTCGCCGCGCCTTGGGGCCGTGCCGTTTCAGCTCAGCCAGCGCGCCGATCACATCGTCAACGACATCTACCAGTGGGTGCAGTTTAACCGCGCGATCATCAACGCCCGCGACGAACCGCTCGCCGACTACCGCAAGTATCGCCGCCTGCATCTGCTCATCGGCGACTCGAACATGTCGCCCTTTGCCACCGCGCTAAAAGTCGGCACGACCGCACTTGTCCTCACCTTGCTCGAAGAAGGCTGCCTGCCGGACGACGTGATCCTGCTCGATGCCGTCCTCGCCACCCGGCAAATCTCGCACGAAGGAACCGGCGCCGCGGTGGTGCAACTCGACGACGGACGGACGCGCTCGGCGCTCGATATCCAGCGCGAGTTTCTCGCCGCCGCGCAACGCTCGCTCCGCGGACGCGACGCCGAGACGGATTGGATTTTGGAAACGTGGGCTTTTACCCTCGACGCGCTCTGCACCAAGCCGGAACTCCTGCTCGGCGGCGTGGATTGGATCTCCAAGAAGTGGCTGCTCGAGACCTTCCGCGAAAGCGAAGGCCTCACCTGGGAGGACCCGTGGCTGCAAAGCCTCGACCTCGAATACCACAACATCAATCCGGCCAAGGGCCTGTTCTTCGCACTCACGCCGGCCAAGGGCATCGGGGAGTTCAACCAGCGCGTCCAGCGACCGGAAGCGATGTCACGCCCACCCGCCGATACCCGCGCGCACGGACGCGGCGTTGCGGTTTCGCTCTTTCAAGAACGCAGCCTGCCCTACGTGATCAACTGGGACGGCATCACGCTGGACAACAGTCCCGGCGTGCTGATGCCAGACCCATTCGACACCTACGAAAGCGAAGTCCGCGCTCTGCTGACTTAGAGCGAAGCGGCGCGGGTGATGTCCGCGAGGCGAGCTTCGAGCCGCTCCACCAGATGCTCCGCCTGCTCACGCGCGCGGCGCTCTTCCATGAGCGCTTCTTCGAGATCGCGCACCCGCTGCTGAAGATTGATGCGAATGCTCGTCCGGACCGGTTGCGTCGTATCCTCGGCTTCCCCGCGGATCTGCAATTCCGGAACGTCCTTCACCTGCTTCACCGAACCGTCACGGCAATTGGTGATCGGGGTGTCGCCATTGATTTCGCCGACCTGCAAAAATTCGCGCACCGCGCCCACAGTCGTCGGACCGTAAAATTGATCGGGGCTCACCTCGACGAGGAAATCCATCTCCAGTTCCGGCACCATCGGCGCCTTGATCCATGTCTTTTCGTCATTCGACACTTTATCGAGCGGCGACACTTGCGCATCGAGCGCCCATTGCCGCAATTGCTCAAAACTGATCGGCCCGAAAATCGTGCCGTCGTCGTTCTTCATTAGGTACCAAGTCTGGGCGAGTTCCATATCAGGGGTTTTCTTTTTTATCGGTCGTCTCGGGTGTTTTGGGGGTAGGCAAGATGAGAACCTGCCCGATCTGAAGCTTGCGCTCGTTTTCGATCTTGTTGGCGGTCTTCAGTTCGTTGATCGGAATGGTGTATTGCTTGGCGATGGAGGTCAACGTTTCGCCCTTCACCACGACGTGCCGCGGCCCCGGGGTCACGGCCTCCGCCTTCGGAACGTCCGTCGCAAACTCCAGCGCGGGTTTGGGCGCTTCGACAGAAGTAGTCGCCGTCCCCGCTTCGGCGATTTTCTGCGAATCCAACCCGCGAGTCAGCCGAGCCACTTGCTCGGCGAGCAATTCGATCTGCTTGGACTGCTGCTGAACGGCCTGGCGCAGTTCGCGCAATTCCTGCGTCGGCGTGGCTTCTTCGGCTTGGGCCGGCGTCGAGATGAAAACCGCAGCGCCGAGCGCGGCGAGCAGCGATAAGGAGGTTCGCATGCCCTTGTTTCTCACTTTCGCCCGAGACTGGCAAGTGCCTGCCGTATTTCTCCACTCCGCGGTGCGAACCTTGCGTTTTTTTCGACTGCCGGTATTTTCGCGATATGCCTGACAGGACGCAAAAACCCGTCGGCCCCGCACCGTGGGGTCCGCAACAAGGCGACGGCGGCGGTCCCAAGTCGCCCGACGTTTCCAAGCCCGACACCAAGGATTTGCTCCAGCGCATGCGCCGGGTCGATCCCAACCAATCGAAGCGCTACCGCCAGCGCACCGGCCAATAATGGAACTTCGCGCCGCGCGCGAACCCGCGTCGCCGGACGCAGGAGACTTCGCCACCCTGCTCCGCCAGCACGGGCTTTATCCACCGCAAGCCGCCATCGCCGCACCTTCGGCGGGATCGCCTTTCGCGACGCCGACGCAGGCCACGACGATCCTCGCGTTCAAGTTTGCCGGCGGCGTGCTCGTCGCCGGTGATCGCCGTGCGACCGCGGGTAATACGGTCGTCTATGATCGCGCGGACAAGGTCCTCGAGATCGACACGCACTCGCTCATGGCCATCGCCGGCGTCCCCGCGACGGCCTGGGAAATGGCCCGCGTGCTGGAGCACTCGTTCCAATTTTACCGGCGCAGCCAGCTCCAGGAGATGAGTCTCGAGGGGAAAGTGCGCGCGCTTTCCAAGCTGCTTCGCGACAACCTCGGCTTCGTGCTCCAAGGCGTCGGCGTCGTCGTCCCGATCTTCGCGGCGTTCGACACCATCGCGGCGACCGCGCGGCTTTATTTCTACGACGCGATGGGCGCGCAATTCGAGGCCGCCGACTACGCGGCCACCGGCTCCGGTTCACCCGCCGTGCGCAGCGTGCTGCATTACGAAAACACCTGGGGCACCAAACCGCTCGTGAAGCGCCGCGAATCCGAAGCCATCGTGCTCGCCCTGCGCGCGCTCGACACCGCCGCCGAAACCGACACCGCAACCGGAGGCGTCGACCGCCGCGGACGCGTCTACCCGATCATCAAGATCATCTCGAAAGCCGGCATCCGCACTCTTGCCGAGAAGGATCTCGCGCGGGTTTTCCAACGGGAGGTTTCATGATCGAAGAACCCTACCGCTGGGTCGAAGCCATCGCTAATCGTCGCGAATACATCGAGCACCAACTCTCCGGCGGCAGTCCGATCGCCGCGCTCAGCTATCGCGGCGGCATCCTGCTTTTCACCCTCGGTCGCGAGCGGCAGAAGCTTTTCGAAATCTACGACCGCATCGGCATGGGCGGCATCGGACATCCCGGCGACATCGAGCGGCTGCGCATGGCGGCCATCGAGTTGACCAGCACCGAAGGCTTCGCCCGCTCAGCCCACGATGTCTCCTTGCGCCGCCTCGCCAACTACTCCCTCAGCCCGCTGCTCAAAGCCGCCTTCGAGCAAGTCTACGGCCCGCCCTACCTCGCACGCATGCTCTTCGCCGAACTCGGTCGTAACGGCGCACCCAATTCTTTTCTGCGCCTCGACTACGACGGCGCCATTCACACCAATGGCGGCGTCTTCCGCCGGGCGATCGAGGAATATGGCGTGATCTCCGGCACTGCCACCTCGACTACGAGGATGGAGGAATTTCTCCGCAAACAAACCCTCCCTGCCGCGAGCCTCGACCGGGCGCTGAGCATCGCCCTCGATGCCTGGACTGTCGGGCACCTCACGCTTTCGGCAGATCCAAAAGACGAGCCGCCCACGAAGGAACAGATCGCCGGACATCGCGCGGAACAACTCGCCGGGGCCGCCATCGAAGCCGCCATTTTGGAATACTCCAGCCCACTGCCCATGACCTGGCGCACACTGGCGGACGCTGAAATTCGAGTTACACTGCAATAGATCCAAATCAACCGTGAAAGAAACCATCCACAAAAGGCTCGTTGGATTGAGTCGTATATTGCGCCGAGCTTTCCGGGTAAAAAACGCCGCACCATGCGTCGGCCTCGTCGTCCTCGGCGGCTGCCTCACCTTCATCGTCGCGCCCGATGAAGGGCCGAGCCTTGAAAGCAAAGTGCAGGCGGTCCTGAACCCTTTCGCCACGGTGGTCATCGACCCCGGCCATGGCGGCAAGGACGACGGCGCGCGCGCCAATGGCCTGACCGAGAAAAACCTCAGCCTCGATGTTGCGCTGCGTGTCGAAAAAATTCTCAAGCCATTCAATTTCCCTGTCGTCCTGACGCGCCGGGACGACAACTTCATCAGCCTCGAGGAACGTGCAGCGATCGCCAATCGCATTGAGAACGCCGTCTTCGTCAGCATCCACTTCAATCACGCACCCGATCGCAGTTCGACGGGCGTGGAGACTTTCTACGCCTCCCAGAAGGTGCCGCCGGAGGCCGATTGGACGTGGGTTGGGATGTTCAACAAACCAGAAGCTGCGGCGGACAACGGCGAAACGCTCGCCGGTTTTATCCAAACTGCGCTGGTCATGCGGACCGACGCCGTCAACCGCGGCATCAAGGGCCGCGAACTTTACGTCGTCCGGCACACGCGCTGCCCGGCGGTACTGGTCGAAGGTGGGTTCATCAACAACCCGCTCGAGGCCCAACTCATCTCCAACAGCGAATATCGCGAGCGCCTCGCCCGCGCGGTGGCCGAGGGCATCATGAGCTACCAGAAGACCCGTCCGCAGCCCGTCACGCCGCCGACGAAAATCGCCCAAGCCGGCAAGTGAATGGCCGGGCACTGATCCCGTCCAAGTGATACTTGTGATGAAAACAATCGCCCTTTTCCCGCTGGCTTTGCTCGCTCTCAGTGCGAGTGGCTGGGCCGACGACCAGCTCCGCAACGTCCAGAGCGAGCTGAAAAATCTCGGTTTCTACTACGGCGACGCGAATGGCCAGCAGAGCGCCGAAACGACGGCTGCGCTCCGTCGCTACCAAATCCGCAACGGCCTCGAAGTCACGGGCACGCTCAACAAGGAAACGCTCGCGGCTCTGAAAATGGGCCCGGCCAAAGCCCCCACGGCGGCGGCCAAACCGGCTCCGGCAGCACCGCCGGTGACCGAAAAGAAAGCGCCTCCCGTCAATCTGCGCCGCCCCGAGCCTGTCGAGGAAAGCGATCGGGATTTCCTCCGGCGCTCCGAATCCCGGAACCCCCGAATCCCCGACGCCGTGGCCCCGCTCTCGCCAGTAGATCCCCCTCCGCCGCGCGACGATTCGGTCATCGATCCCCCCGCCCCGCTCGACGCGCCGAGCGCGGACTTTCCCGTGCTCTTCGCGGGCACGCCCTACGCCAACGCTCCCGTTACCGTCCAGCAATCCACGCTGCGCAAAGCCCAGTCGTTGCTGGCCAGCCGCGGCTTCTATCGCGACATCGTGGACGGATTGCCGGGCCCAGCGACCGAGGAAGCATTGCTGACTTTTCAACGCGCGAGTCGCCTGACACTCACCGGGCGACTGGATGTCGAGACGATGAACGAGCTGCGCCTGGCGCCCAAGTCCTCGCAGTTCTCGGTCGGCGGCTCCCGCTGGTCGCTCCGCGTCTATCGCGGAGTCTGGGTCGATCGCTGAGCGCTCAGGGTTGAAACTCGGCGGACTGCAGTTCCGCCCACACGCTTCCCACGAAAATTTCCGCTTCGATCCGGAGGAGCAGCCGGTCCTTGTCGTCGGACAGCCAGGCGTAAGCGCGCTTGAACTTCTTGTGCGGCGCGAGTTCGTATTTTTTCGTGATCCCCTGCAGTCGCACCTGGCACTTGATCGCATCGTAGCTCCCCGCCGCGACCTTCACCTTCTCGCGCCCGACGACTTCGATCTCCGCGAGGTAACCGCTAGTCGAGGGATAGACGACGAAGCGGTGGCGATCACCCGCGTGCAAACGCTGGCTGCGGACAAATAGGAGCCCCGTCTGCAGGTCGAGCACGTTGGGCATCTTGAAGCGCCGCTCCCTGTCCTGCGGGCCCTTGAGCGGCATGACGTGCGTTTTTCGGCGCACTTCCTCCGGGAAAAAATCCGCCTGCGTCGACTCCGTCTCACCCGAGTAAATCTCTGTCTGTTGCAGCCGGATCGGACGCAGCGTCGTGGCCTCGCAAAACGCGGTGTGCTGCGAATCCATACGCCACATCGTGCGCACCAGCCCGATCGTCTGCGTCTTCATCGAGAGCCGCAACTGCCCGCGCGTGGCCTTGGAAAAATCGAAGTCCGCCTGCGCTGCAGTCACTCCACTCCAGCCGAAGCGATACGACGCTTTCACCGGGCGCAGGAGCGGGAACTTTCCGGGTCGTGGCTCAGCGAGCGTATCCCGCCAGTCAGCCCCAAAAACCGGGAGCGCCAGCAGGCAAAAAAGAAGGAAGGCCCAGCGTTTCACGACCGCGGTGGCCTCACCCGCTCCACAGCTTCTTGCGCAACCCAGCCCCGACCGAGGCCCGGCAATTCGCAGTAAACCCACGGTCCGCGTTCACTCAGCACGCGCACCCGGCTTCCCGCCGGCAAGGCCTCCGCTACTCCCGAGCTTGCCGCGGGCGCGAGCCGGGCTTCGGTTTGCTTCGCGGTGATGATGGCCAGCGCTTGATCCTTCATTTCCAGCCAGACGGCACCCCCGGAAAAAGCGAGGCCCGCGGCTCCGCTCAACGTCACCAGCCACAACGCACCTTTTTCCGCGCGCGAACTGGTCGCAATGAAACCGACCCCGAAGACAAAGAGCCAGCCGGTCAGTGACGCCGCGACGATCCAAAAAGTCAGCGAACGGCTGGAGGAAGTCTTCTCGGCCCACGACAGACTCGGCAGCTTCGCACCAGCCTGCTGACGGAGCAGGTTGAGATTGGCGCGTGCCTCGGGATGGCCGGGCTCCAGCGCCACGGCTCGCTCGTAATTCAAGATCGCCCGTCCCGGCAAACCGAGGCGGTGAACGGCGTTCCCGAGATTGAAAAAGACATTCGCTCCGGCGTGTCCCGCTGCAACCAGCGCCTCGTAACGTTGTTTCGCCTCGGCGTATTTGCCTTGGTCGTAAAGATCATTGCCAGTCTCGAAGTCCCCCGCCCTCGCCGCCGAGCACAGGGCTACGATCGCGAGAAGCACACGCGCCGCAGGCATCCAGCAACTGCGCACGATGTGGTTAAACGCGCCCATGACCCTTCCCGAGTTTTTCCAACACCGCCAGCACCCGCGCGCGATCAACCGCAACAATCTTTTCACCACCCGAAGAACCACCGGCATAAAGCACTTCCGCCCGAGCGCTAAAGAGAACCTCCACGAGCGCCCGATCCTCTTCGCTCAAGCCCGCAGCCGCAGCCACCGCCGCCGCGTCGATGCTTTCCGCCGAGCGACCCGTGAGCAGCGCCGTTTCTAATTGAGCCACGCGAGTTGCCCCTTCCATGAATTCCGTCTGCCCAAGATTCGCGCCTCTTACTCGCGCCAATACCGCGGTCTTTTCACGGCGTAATTCCTCCGCCGCCTGCAGCGCCGCATCCGGCGCCCGCCGCGCGCGAAGACCGAGGACCAGCAGCCACACCAAAGCGAAGCCACCTTGGGCATACCAAAACTCCCGGCGCGAATAGAGCGGCGCAAAACTCTGCGGGGGATCGAGGTCGTAGCGCAGGCCGAGAATGTCATCCGGGCGAGGCGCAGCGGAAGGCGGTGGCGTCGCCGGAGCGCCCGACGAAGCCACCAGCGCTGGCGTCGCGGTCGGCGCGGGCGCGGGAGCCGTCGCACGTTCGACGGTCAACGCCGCGGGCTCGGAATTCACCGTCACATATTTCTCCGAGAGCGGATCGAAATAGGAAAACTGGAAGACCGGCATCTCCGTCTGGTGCGTCTCAGGCACCACCGCCATGTCGAAGGTCTTCGTGCCCGCGTAGCCGACCTCGTCGTCCGCCTTGAAGTTGTTCGACGGCGGATACGTCCGCCAGCCCGCGGGATCTTTCAGCGCCGGCGCCGCCAGCCGATCGAAGTTTCCGCGCCCGCTGACCTTCAGTTTCATCGCCACCGGATCACCGATCTTCACGTTCTTCGGCGTGCCTTCCGCGGAGAATTGGAACGCGCCCACCGCACCCGAGAAATTCGCCGGGCGATCCGCCGCGGGAAGCGGCTTCACGGCGATCTCGATCTGCTCGGCCCGCGCCTTCATCTGCTGCACCGCGGAGAAAAACGGGTCGCCGAAGACATCGTCGTCGAACATGTCGAACAGTGAGCGCGGCCCGCTCTTTCGAGCGCGCGGCACGCGGGCGTTGTAAGGAATGACGCTCGGCCCAATCGTGATCTTCCCGGCCCGGCTCGGCGTGATCGCGGTTTTGAAAGTGAGCACGTCATAGTCGCGACCGTTTTTCTGCACCTGGTCGCGCTGCGGCTCGGGAAGTTTTTGCTTCGTGAATCCTTCACCGGTGATCTCGGGCATCGCCACCGGCTGCCAGCGAATCCGCGAATCCACATAGAGCTTCAGTTCCACCGGGATCGTCTCGCCGAGATAGGCGGTCTTTTTGGGCACCAAAAATTCCGCAAAACCCAGCACCTTCGGATCGTCGGTCGCGCCACTCGCGGTGCTCGGCTGGACGGTCAGCGCGACGGATTCTGTGCGAAACGTTTTCCCCTCCGCCTCGACCGTCATCGCCGGAATCGTGAACGTCCCATTTTTTTCCGGCATGACTTGGTAGATGAAAGTGACACTGCGCTCCGCCACAAAGCTGCCGTTCTGAAAACGCACTACCGAGCTCTCCGACGGCCCGGAGTAGCGCACCTCCAGCCCATCGACCGTAACCTCGGGTGGATTCCCCACCCGGCGCGCCCCGGAAATCTTGATCTGATATTGCACGGCGTCTCCGATGACCGTGATCCCGCGACTCAAGCTGGCGCGAGCCGTGATCTCAGCCGCCCGTGCGAGTCCCGCCGTCAGCAGCAGCATGGCCAACATCAGGCTCAGACGCCGGAGGTGAAAGGTCGCGGGAATCGTCATCGTCCTACCAATCACGGAAGAGCCGCGTCGGTCGGCGCTCGTTCGGTTTGAGCAGTTGCACGCGATCGTCCTCGCCCTTCAGCGACTCCAGCAAATTCATCGCCTGCGCCTCGGTCATCTTGCCCTCGGCGGCGGCCTGCGCTTCCGCCGCCGCTTCCTGCTGGGCATCGGTCGGCGGGGCCGGTTCGCCTTGGGCCTTTATTTCTCCCTCGCGTTTTTTGTCGGTCTGCTCGGGTGAAGGCGCGGGCTGTTCCTGCTTTTTCTGATCCTTCTGCCCATCGCCGTCCTTCGGTTGGTTCGGATCCTTTTGTCCGTCCTTGTTCTCCGGCGGTTGCTTGGACTGGTCTTGTTTCTCCTTGGACGGCTCCGGCTTCGACTCGCCCTGCTTTGATTGATCCTTCTGCTCGTCGCCCTGTGATTTCTGCGACTGCTGCGATTGCTCCTGCGACTGATCTTTTTGCGACTGCTGCTGATCCTTCGACTGTTTCTGCTGATCTTGCTTGTCCTGTTTCTCCTGCTGCTTGTCCTGCGACTGCTGCTGTTGTTGCTGGTCCTGATTCTCCTTTTTCTGGTCGTCCTTTTTCTGATCCTCCGGTGGCTGCTGCTCCTGCTGTGGCGGCTGCTTCTCGAGCTCTTCGAGCAGCTTGCGCACGACATCGCGGTTGTGCTCCGCGTTCGGATTCTGCGGCTCCACTTTCAATGCCTGCTCGTAATGCTGCAGCGCATCCTTCCACTCGCGCACCTTCTTGTCCTTTTCCGCCGCCGCCGCGCCACGCTGGAAAAGCGTGTTGCCGAGATTGTATTCCGCCGCTGCGCGCAAGGCCGGGTCGGGGGAAGTGACAGCCTTCGCGAAAGAATCCAGCGCCTTCGCAAAATCGCCCGATTTGTAAGCCGCCGCGCCGAGGTTGAAATGCAGCGCCTCGGAATTGCGCTGCCGTCCGAGTTGCCGCCCAAACTCATCCAGCGCGCCCTTGTAATCCTCGCGCTCGTAAGCTTCGACCCCGCTATTCTTCGCCACCGCTGAAAACGGCAGGAGGAGCAGCGCCGCCCACACGGCGAGCTTCGGCGACGAGCCTTTGGCGCGCGCCGGGCGCTTCCGCTCACTCACCAGCGTCGAGGCAAAAAGAAACGCCAGGCCCGCGGCAAGCGGCCATTGATAGCGCTCGATCGGTCGGCGCGACATACGGGCATCGATTTCTTGTTCTTTCATCTGGCCGAGGCCCTCACGGACGATTTTCTGCATCTCCGCCGGGCCGGACTGGAGGTGAAGATAGAAGCCTCCCGTCGCTTCCGCAATTTTCCTGAGACGATCTTCGTCGAGCCGCGACTTCACGATCTGGCCCTGGTCATCCTTCACAAACTCCGTGCCACCACTCTGCCCGGGGATCGGGATGAGCGAGCCATCCACCGAGCCGAGGCCGACCGTGAAGATCTTGATCTTATCCTTCTGCGCCGCCGCCACGGTGATTCCGTCGGCATCGAGCTCCTCGCCATCAGTGAAAATCACCAGGCACCGACTCTCGCCCTCGCCTTTGCCGAAAGCCTCGTCGGCTTCCTTGATCGCGGCCGCGATGTTCGTCCCGCCGCGCGGGATGATGCTGGTATCGAGTTCGTTCAGGGAAGTCAGCACCGCGCCATAATCCACGGTGAGCGGCGCCTGGAGAAAGGCGCTGCCCGCAAACGCAATCAGCCCGATGCGGTCGCCGGTGAGTTGCGCCACGAAGTCCTGCGCGGCCAGCTTCGCCCGGCCGAGTCGGCTGGGCGCGAGGTCGGTCGCGAGCATGCTGCGGGAGCAATCGATCGCGATGATCACGTCGCGACCTTTGCGTTTGCTCTGCTCCCACGTAAAACCGAGTTGCGGGCGGGCGAGCGCCACGATGAGGCAAGCCAGCGCCAGCAGGAGCAGCAGGAACCGCAGGCGCCGCCGTCCGACGCTCACCGTGCCGGCCAGCCGATCCTGCAAACGAGCAGCGACCAATTGAAGAACCAGCTTTTCCCGGCGCCGCTCGTTGGCCGAGAAAATCGCGATCAGCACCGGCAGCAGCGCCAAGGCCCAAAACCACAACGGCTCAGCAAAGCTCACGGCAGCCTCCTTCCCACGGTCTGCGCCAGCACCGACTGCAACGCGAGCACGGCAAATCCCGCCGCCAGAAACCACGGAAACAGCTCCCGGTATTGCGTGTATTGATTCAACTCGACCGTCGATTTCTCCAGCTTGTCGATCTGCTCAAAAATCTGCCCGAGCGTCTTCGTGTCCGTGGCGCGGTAAAATTTGGCGTTCGTCAGGTCGGCGATTTTCTTCAGCGTATCCTCGTCCACGTCCACCTTCACATTGCGGTACAGCCGGCGACCAAACTGGTCCTGCACCGGCATCGGCGCAAAACCACGGGTCCCAGCGCCGATGGTGTAGACCTTGATCCCAAGCGCCTTCGCCGCCTCCGCCGCGGTGAGCGGCGTCACCTTCCCCGCGTTGTTGTCGCCGTCGGTCAGCAGCACCACGATCTTGCTCTTGGCTTCCTTTTCCTTAAGTCGATTCGCCGCCGAAGCGATGGCCGAACCGATCGCCGTGCCATCTTCGACGAGCCCGATCTTTACCCGCTCCAGATTCGCGAGCAGCCAGCCATGATCCAGCGTGAGCGGGCTGACGAGATAAGGCCGACCGGCAAAACAGACGATGCCGATGCGGTCGTTGGGGCGCTCTTCGATGAATTTCTTCGTCACCTGCTTCACCACTTCGAGCCGGTTCGCGCGTTCGCCGCCGATCGTGAAATCCTCCGCCTGCATGGAGCCCGAAACGTCGAGCGCGAGCATGATGTCGATGCCGCTCGCCTGCACCTGGCTGATCGTCTTCCCCTGCCGAGGTCGCGCGAGGGCCGTGACCAAAAGCGCGAGCGCCAGCAGCAGCAGGCTCGTTAGCCACGCGCCCATCCGCGACCGGCGCACTCGTCCGTGTTCCCGCAGCGGCTTGAGCGATGAAAAGACGATCGCCGGCGCCGCGCCTTTGCCGCCCTGCAGGAGCGCAACCAGCGGGATGAGCAGCAGGCCGAGCAGCATCCACGGATTCGCAAACTCGAACGCGCCGTCGCTCAGAAAATTCACGCCTGGCCTCCTCGCACAAAAGTCAGCGCGCTCTCGACCAGTTCCGTGTTGTCCGCGCTCGTGGCCTGCAACCGCGCGAACTTGATCATGTCGGTCTTTTCCAAGACGCCCGCGAGCAGCGTGCGGTCCTTCTCGCTGAAGAGCGGGGAATCGGAGATCGCCGCGAGAAATTCCGGCGAGGTCTGGTGCGTCGCCGGCAGGCGGAACTTGGCGTTGCTGATGAAAGTGCGCAGCACATCCGAGACCGCGATGCTGAACAGATACGGTTCGATCTCGTTCGTCCGGGCGCGCAGCTTCTCCAATTCGCCAAGGGCAATTTGGGAAGCACTGAGCGGCGCCGGGCCGGGCCGGGTGCGTATCCAGCGCACGATCAACCACACCAGCAGGCCGAGGATGATCAGGGCGAGCGTCGCCGCCACCGCCACCATCCACGGCGGATACGGGAACACATCCAGCGGCGGCGCAATGTCGCGAATCTCCACCGCGTCGGGCGCACCGGCTGGCGCAGGCGTGCCTGGAGCGACCGTGATGGCCGCCAGGATGAAAGGGGCGAGCAGCGAGGCCATCATCGGATCTGCAACCGGCGCTCGCGGTTGCGGAAAAAGGCCCGCAACGCCGGCACGTAGTCTTCGTTCGTCTTCAGCGAGATCGCATCGATCCGCTTCTGCCGAAAATTGCGCGACCGCTCGGTGGTGCGTTGATCCACCGACTTCAGGAACGCGAGGCGCGTGGTGCGATCGGACGTG
Source organism: Chthoniobacterales bacterium (assembly GCA_038208565.1). GTDB lineage: Bacteria > Verrucomicrobiota > Verrucomicrobiia > Chthoniobacterales > Chthoniobacteraceae > Chthoniobacter. Next base: position 5,518 of record JBBQYR010000033.1, on the reverse strand, counting down.
TTGATCTCCAATTGCTCGCCCGTCTCGGCGTCTTCGAGCGTGAGCAAACCCACGTCCGGCAGTTCCTCCTCGCGCGGATCGATGATCGGGATCGCGATGAGATCATGCCGCCGGCTCGTCACCCCGAGAGCCTTGGTAAAATCCGGTGCCTGAAAATCGGAGATGAGGAAAACAACCGAGCGGCGATGCACGACCTGATTGAGATAATCGAGCGCCGTCGCCGGCAGCGTGCCGCGCCCTTTCGGCTCAAAGTAAACAATTTCCCGAATCAACCGCAGCGTGTGCAGGCGCCCCTTCTTCGGCGGGATGAAGAGCTCGACGTGATCTGAAAAGAGGATGAGCCCGACCTTGTCGTTGTTGCGGATGGCGCTGAAAGCCAGCAAGCAGGCCACTTCCGCGGCCAGTTCGCGCTTGCTGAGATGCACGCTGCCAAAATCCCCCGACGCACTCACGTCCACGACCAGCATCACCGTCAATTCACGCTCCTCGGTGAATTTTTTGACATAGGCCTCGCCGCGCACCTCGCCGAATTTCGCCGTCACATTCCAATCGATCGCCCGCACCTCATCGCCCGGCTGGTATTCGCGGACTTCCTCAAAGTTCATCCCGCGCCCCTTGAACACACTGCGGTATTGCCCCGAAAATGTGGCCGCGACCAAGCCGCGCGTCTTCAGCTCGATGCGACGGATTTTTTTGAGAATGGCGCGGGCGGAATCCATGACGGAAGACGTGGCTCGGAGTGAGCGACGTGCAGGCGACTTAGGGGACGACCAAACCGGCGAAGATCTTCTCGATGATCTGCTCGCTCGTCATCTCCTCGGCCTCGGCCTCGTAGCTCACGATGATGCGATGCCGGAGAACATCGAAGCCGACATTCTTCACATCCTGCGGTGTCACGTAACCGCGACCGGCGATGAAGGCGCGAGCGCGTGCCGCCAGCGTCAGCGCGATCGTCGCCCGCGGCGAAGCCCCGTAGCGGATCATGCCTTCCAGCGGGAGCTTGTAGGCGGCAGGCTCGCGCGTGGCGAAAACCACATCGACGATGTAATCCTTCACGCGATCATCGACGTAGATCGTGTTCACGATCTCGCGAGCGCGGATGATGTCGGCGGGCTCAATGATCTTCAGCACGTTCAAGTCCGGCATGCTGGTCGCCATGAGGTCGAGAATCTTGCGCTCTTCCACTTTCGTGGGGTAGCCGACCTTCAGCTTGAGCATGAAGCGGTCGAGCTGCGCCTCGGGAAGCTGATAGGTGCCTTCCTGCTCCAGCGGATTCTGCGTCGCGAGCACGAGGAACGGATCGGCCAGCGGATAGGTCGTCTCCCCGATCGTGACCTGCCGCTCCTGCATCGCCTCAAGCAACGCGCTCTGCACCTTGGCCGGCGCGCGGTTGATTTCATCGGCGAGGATCAGGTTGGAGAAAAGCGGGCCGTGTTTCGTGGTGAACTCGCCGCTCCGCGGATTGTAGATCAGCGTGCCGATCAAGTCGGCGGGCAGAAGGTCCGGCGTAAACTGGATGCGCTGGAAACCGGTGTGGATACACGAAGCGAGCGTCTTCACCGTCAGCGTCTTCGCCAAACCGGGCACACCTTCGAGCAGGATGTGGCCGTTCGTGAGGAGGCCGACGAGCAGGCCATCGACGAGGTATTTTTGCCCGACCACCACCCGCGCGATTTCATCCTGCAGCGGCTTGATCCATTGGCTGGCTTGTTTGACTTGCTCGGTGATTTCCTGGGTGGTGCTCATGAAGATGTGGAGCGGGATAAGACTCCGCCCCGGCATTCCCGTTCAACTGTAGATTTTCTGCGCGGCGCCCGCACCGGGCTCGAGTCTTGCCTCTTGAAAAAAGACAAACTTTCCCTTGACCTTCGCCCCCCGCCGACGCACACCGCGCTTTACGAAGACTACCGGGCCGCGCTCCATCTACTGCGGCTCCCGTTCCGGCGAAGCAACCGCCATTGGGGCGGCCCCGGTGCTTTGGCTCACGTCCGAGGCGGGGGTGCAGATGGATGCCAGCCGCCGGGTGATCTGGTGGCAGGATCTCTCGGGCCGCGGCGGGCACGTCACCCAGCTCATTGAGGCCTTTCGGCCCGAGGTCTTCGACAACATCTTCAACGGATTCCCCGGCATTTGGTTCGATGGGTTGGACGATTTCCTCAGCGCGACCGGGTTTGTCGCCGCGGACGATTTCACCATCTTCGTCGTCGCCGGTCCCTCGGGAAGTCTCACCTTTCCACCGGAAAGGACCACCGGCACCGCCGGGCGCACCGGCCAGTGTTATGTGCTGGCGTCCGACAATCCGGCCGGCAGCGACGCCGGCGCCTGCCTCTCGCTCGTGGCCAATGGGGTGAGCGTTTTCGACTACGGAACCGCCTATCCCGGTGGTTACATGCCGGCCCTCGCCGTGCATTTCCTGCCCGACGGGGTCTCCACGACCTGTCCCCTGACCATCCGCTACGTCAACCGGACCCCCTCCATCTACCTCTGCGGCGCACTCCTGCACACCGGCCTGACTTCACCCAAAGACCATGTCTTCGCCCCGAACCGTGTCGGCGGCGGCGATTATGGCCCGTATTCGGGATACATCGCCGAAATTTTCCTCTACGACCGCGCGCTTTCTGACCCCGACCGGCAGGCCGTCGAAGGCTATTTGCAGGCCAAATACAACTGCCTGCAAGCGATCTCGTGGTGCGGGCTTGGGGAAAAGATTTCACGCCCGGCTTCCAGGCACTGAATCGAGTGGTCGGTCGTGGTTCCACTGCGCGAGCACGGCCTCGGTCACTTCACTTGCACTGACCGCCTTCATGCAGCGAAAATCCAGCGGGCACTCGCGCAGGAAACACGGGCTGCAGTCCACGTGGCGGCGCAGCACGCGGTGCCCGGCGCCGAGCGGGCCGGTGAGGCTGGGCTCGGTGGAACCAAAGATCGAAACCGTCGGCACGCCGAGGAAAGCGGCGAGGTGCATGGTGCCGGTGTCATTGGTGAGCAGGAGATCGCATTCGCGCAGCTCGTCCATGAGTAGCGCCAGCGTGGTCTTGCCGACCCGATCCGTGCAGGGCACGCCGGCCGCGGAGACGATCGCGTCGGCCACCGGGCGGTCCTTCTCGACACCGAAGATGCGCCACTCCGCGCCGGTCTGTTCGTGAATCAAGCGGATGACCTCGGCGTAGCGCTCAGGCAACCAGCGTTTCGCCGGGCCATACTCGGCGCCGGGGCAGAGGCCAAGCACCGGCGTGCCGGATCGTTTAGGGTTCGCGCGGGTCGGGAAATCTGCCGCCCCGGGCGGAAGACTGGCGCCGACAAACTCCGCGAGCGCGAGATAGTGATGCACCTGATGACGCGGCGGCACCGGCTGCTTCTTTTTTTTCGCGGTAAAGACCTGGTTCAGCAAAGCGCGACGATGGTGGCCGGGATAGCCGACCCGGCGCGGAATACCGGCGAGCCAAGGCTCCAGCGCGGTGCGCAGGGAATGAGGCAGCACGATCGCAACGTCAAAGTCGCGCCGGATCTTCCGCGCGACGGCGAAGACGTTTTCGCCCGCGTCGATCGTGATCACGTCATCCACTTCCGCGACAGTCTTCCACACATCGGCGAGCTTCGCTGGGGTGAGCACCGTGACATGCGCATCGACGCGCCCGCGCTTGATCGCGCGCACGGCCGGCACGCTCATGATCGCGTCCCCGAGCCAGTTGCTGCCGCGGATGAGAATCTTGAACGGCTTCAAGGAGGACGCATCGGTGCCCGCGGCCAGCGTCACTCCCCGCTTGTAGGTCGAGAGGAGGAATTTCGGGCGGGGCGTTTTCCAGCGGTTATGCACCCAAAACCAATCGGCGGGCTGCGTGCGAATCTGCCGTTCAATCGCTGCGTTCACGCGCACCGTGATCTGCTCGGCCGTCTCGCCCAGCGGTTCGATCCGCGGGCCGAAGACCGCTTTCCAGCGGGCGACTCCGATCGTGTAGACGGCGGCGGGGACAATCCACGCGCCGGTGCGCAGCGCGAGTGTGGCCGGCAGCGTGGTGGTCGAAGCGAGCCGGCCAAAAAAAGGCGACCATTGACCAATGTCACCCGCATGCTGATCCGCCAAAAATCCCACCGCACCACCGGTGCGCATAAACCGGCATGCTTCGATGAACCCTTCCTTTTTTTCAAAGAGCGCGAGCCCAAGCCGGGCCCGGTCACGCCGCACTTCCGCATCGATATAGCGGTTGCTCAGCGCCTGAAAAATGGTGCCGCTTTTGCAGGGGAAAGCGATCGGTGAAAGCTGTGCGAACAACTCCCAGTTGCCGAGATGACTGACGATATTCGTGAGGCCGCAACCCGCGGCACCCGCTGCATGGAAAATCTCCAGGCCCTCCATCGTCACCACTGCGAGGATCTCCTCTCGCGACATCTGCGGCAGCTTGAGACTAGAGAAAATGTTCGCACCGAGCGTGGCGAAGTGTCGGCGGGCAAGCTCGCGCATTTCCTCGGGTGACTTCTCGCCCTCAAAGGCGATGCGCAGATTGCTCAGGACGAGGCGTCGATAAGGCCAGGCGAGGAAGTAAGCCATCGTTCCGAGGAACCAGCCGAGCCGGAAGACGGCGGTGAGCGGCAACAGACCGATGACCCCGGTGAGGAGCCGATAGATCGCGAAGACAAAGCGATCCATCAGCGCTTCTTCCAATACATCGCCTTGATCGGATGCTCGTCGAGCAGGTTGGCTTCGATGCCACCGAGGCGCTCAGGGTCGTAGAACTGGATGCCGACGTAGTAATAGAGCGGACAGATCGGCGCTTCGTCCGTGACGAGTATTTTCTCGGCTTCACGGAAGATGGCGAAGCGCTTGTCCCGGTCGTTCTCGCGGCCAGCGGCGGCGATGAGTTCATCGTAGCGTTTATTGCTCCAGCCAGTGTTATTGTTGCCACCGCCGGTGACGAACATGTCGAGGAAGGTGTTTGGATCGTTGTAATCGCCAACCCACGAAGACCGGCTGAGATCGTAGTCAAGCCCCTGCTGGGAGTTGAGGTAAACCGTCCACTCCTGCCGCGCCAGTTGGATGGTCACGCCCAGTTCCCGGCGAAACATGTTTTGCAATTCCACTCCGATGTCCTGATCGAGATCGGAATCCGCGCGATAGAGATAATAGACGACGGGGAAATTTTTTCCCTCGGGAAAGCCCGCCTCAGCAAGGAGCTGGCGCGCTTTCACCACATCGCGCTCGTAGCCCGGCGGCGGCTCGTAACCCGCGCCCGTACCCGGCGGAACAAAACTCATTGCCGGCCGCTCGCCGGCGCGCGTAATCCGCTCGACGAGATACTGCTTGTCTACGGCGAGCGCGAAGGCCTTGCGCACCCGCGCGTCGTTGAACGGCTTCCGCGTCACGTTGAACCGCACGAAGTAGTTGCCGAGGAATGGTGCAGCGTGAAAGTCAGGCCTCTTTTTCAGTTCACCGATCAGTGCAGTTGGAGCGAGGCCCTTGTCCATCATCAGGTCGGCGAGGCCGGTGGAGTAGAAATTGTAAGCGGTGTTCGGCCGCGAC
>JBBQYR010000032.1:0-34359 GCA_038208565.1 Chthoniobacterales bacterium | reverse complement strand
AATCCCTACAGCGACGTGGACATCATGTTTCTCCACGACGACTCGATGAAGCAGCTCGATCCGCGGCTGAACGACATCGTGCAGCAGATCCTCTACATGCTCTGGGATGTCGGCTTTAAAGTCGGTCACTCCACGCGCTCGATCTCCGGCGCAGTTAAGCAGGCCAATGAGGACATGCTCTCCAAGACCGCGCTGCTCGAATCGCGGTTGATTGCGGGCGACGAAGCGCTCTTCGAGAAATTTCGCGCGGCCTTCGTGAAGAACTGCGTGGAAGGCTACGTGGACGAATACATCGCCCAGCGCGTGACGAACCAGACCGAGCGGCACGAGAAGTTTGGCCGGACGATTTATCTCCAGGAACCGAATATCAAGAATGGCTGCGGTGGCTTGCGCGACTACCAGAACCTTTTGTGGATCAGCTTTTTCAAGGAACGCGTGCAGACCACGGCGGGCTTGGTGGAAAAAAAACTCATCAATGAAGCGGAGCGCCGGCAGATCGATCGCGCCTACGATTTTCTCCTGCGTATTCGGACGGAGCTGCACTACCTGAACAAGCGCTCGGCCGACGTGATCATCATGAGTCAGCAGGTTCAGATCGCGAACAAGCTGAACTATCCGCAGAAGAATATCCTGCGTCGCAGCGAGGCCTTCATGCGCGACTACTACCAGCACGCGCGCAATATCTACTCGATCACTGAGCTGCTCTCCGAGCGCCTCTGCCTGAACCCCGGCGCGGCGCAGAAGCCGGGTGGTCTGCTCGGGTTCTTGCGCAAGGCGAAGCCGCCCAAGACCGAGGAGTTTGACGGCTTTTTCAGCGTCGGCGGCCAGATCTGCACGGAGTCTTCGAGCGTCTTTAATCAAGAGCCGGCGCGCATGATGCGCCTCTTTCAGCACATGCAGCAGCGGGGCCTGGACATCAGCCCCGAGCTCGCGCAGCTCGTCCGCCGCCGGTTGCACCTCGTGGATCGGACGTTCCAGTATGCGCGGGCGACGCGCGAAACCTTCCTCGCGATCTGCTCGCGGAAGGGCGAGGTCGGGCGGATTTTTCGCGCGATGCACGAGGTCGATTTTCTCGGGCGTTACATTCCGGAATTCGGGCAACTGACCTGCCTCGTGCAGCACGAATTTTTCCACCGCTACACCGCCGACGAGCACACCCTCGTTTGCGTGGAGAAGCTCGACATGCTCGTCGATACGCCCGAGCCGCGCTTTGCGGAATACAAGAAATTGTTCCAGACGATCGAGGATCCGTGCGTGTTGTATCTCGCCATGCTCCTGCACGACACGGGCAAGGCGGCAAATGCAAAGGTTCACGCGGAAGCGAGCGCGCTTTTTGCCCAGAAGGTTTCCCGCCGCCTGCAACTCAACGCCGAGCAGCGCAAATCGCTCGTTCTGCTCGTGGACAATCACATCGTCCTGTCGATGACCGCACAGCGGCGCAACCTCGACGATTCCGCGACCATCGCGGAGTTTGCCGGGCTGATTCGCAACCAGCGCAATCTCGACCTGCTGATGCTGCTCACGCTGGCCGACGGGCAGGGCACGGGCGACGAAAACTGGTCGGACTGGAAGGAAGGCCTCGTCTGGCAGCTCTACCGCAACACCAGTTCCTACCTCGCCGACGGCGAAGCGTTCTACCGCCAGCGGACCATCGAGCGCGAAGAAATGCGCGGCTTGGTCCGGAAGAAAATGTCCGCCGAATTCCGCGAGGAAATCGACGCGCACTTCGAGCACATGCCGGAGCGCTATTTCCAAGCCTACAGTGCCGCCGATATCGTCGAGCACATCCGGCTTTTCCGCACTTTCCTTGAGAACCGGAATCAGGGCGAGAGCACGCCGCTCGCGCCCGCGGTGAAATGGATTTCGCACCCCAACCGTGGCCACAGTGAATTCCTGTTCTGCGGCTGGGATCGCAAGGAACTGCTGGCGAGCATCGCCGGGTCGCTGTCGGTTGCGCAGTTGAACATCCTCGGCGCCGACGTCTTCACCCGCACCGATAACCTCGTGCTGGATATCTTCCGCGTCTGCAACACGAAGTTCGAAGCCGTGACGGACGAGAAGGACATGGCGCTCGTCGAGAAACGCCTCCGCCAGGCGCTCGATGCCGATGAGTTCGACTTCAATCCACTGCTCGCCAAATCGCTCAAGAAGCGCGGCTTTCAGCTCTCGCAGGAACTCGATTTCCCGACGCGCATCGTCATCGATAACGACGCCCACCCGATCTACACGCTCGTCGACATCCAGACGCCCGACCGGCTCGGCCTGCTCTACAAATTGCTCTGCGCGTTTGCTGAAACCGGCGTGCAAATCGCGCTCTCGCGCATCTCCACGGAGAAGGGCGCCGCGATCGATGCCTTCTACGTGACCGACCCGGATGGCCGCAAGGTCCGCACGGCTGCGGTTCTCGCGAGTTTGCAGAAAGCGCTGCAAGTCGCATCGCAGGCGACGCCGCCCGCGTAGAGGATTGGACTCTCGTCCAATCATGACGCCCCAATTCCCGCGCATCTTTCTCTGGCACGTCGTGCGACATCTGCGGCGGCATCCGCTGCTGGCTTTGCTGAACGTGCTCAGCGTGGCGCTCGGGATCGCCGTGTATCTGGCCATCCAGATCGCCAATCACAGCGCGAACCGTTCTTTCGCCGCGGGCATCGATCTCGTGGCGGGCCGTGCGCATCTCGAGGTGCGGGGCGATGTGGACGAAATGCTCTGGCCGGTGCTGGCTCGGCAACAAGGCGTGCAAGCCGTCACGGGATTGGTCGAGGGCGTGATGACTTTTCCGCAATGGCCCGGCGAGTATGTGCGTGTAGTCGGCGTGGATTTATTCAGCGGCGAACCGTTCCGCACCTTCGAGATCGGGAGCAAAAGCGCAGGCGTACCGATTGAACAATGGATGGGGGAATCCGGTGTCGTGGCTCTCACGGCGGAGTTTGCCAATGCGCATGGCTTAAAGGTCGGCGATCGCGTGAGCGTGCTCGTGAACAGCGAGGCGCGGACGGTGAAAGTGGGAGCGCTGCTCGCGGGGGAAGATTCGCCCGGCGCGGTGCAGTCGCGTTTCGCCGTGATGGACATCGGCTGGGCGCAGGAACTCTTTGGCCGGCAGGGAAAGCTCTCGTCGCTCCAACTGCTCCTCGACGACCCGGCTCGCGCGGCGGCGGTGGCCGCGCAACTCAACACGCTGCTGCCGCCGAGTCTGCGCGCCGCGCCGCCGCGCCAGCGCAGCTACCAAATCCAAAATATGCTCTCCGCGTTTCAGCTCAACCTGACTGCACTGAGCATGGTCTCGCTGCTCGTCGGCATTTTCCTGATCTACAACACCATCTCCGCCTCGGTGGCGCGGCGGCGCGTGGAGATCGGCATCCTGCGTTCGATCGGCGCCACGCGCTGGGAAGTGCGTGCGCTTTTTCTGGGCGAAGCGGCGCTGCTCGGGGTGCTGGGGATCGGTGTGGGAATGCTCGGCGGTGTCTGGCTCGCGCAGATTTTGACCGGGGCAGTGGGCAAGACAGTGTCTTCGCTTTACATGCTGCTGAGCATCGAGCGGAGTTGGCTTTCGCCTTGGCAATTCATCACCGCAGCGGTCCTCGGCTTCGGCACGGTGCTGGTCGGGGCGTGGCGGCCGGCGAATGAAGCCGCGCGGATTGATCCGATCGGCGCGTTGAGCCTCGGCACGCGCGCCGAGCAGGCCATCGTCCACGTTCCGCGCTGGGGTTGGTTCGCCGTGGCCTCGCTCGTGGCCGCGGTGATCACCGCGGTGCTGGCGTTGCGCGTCGGGCCGCCCGCGTGGGCCTTTGGCTCGGCGTTCTTCATCCTGACGGGCTTCGCTTTTCTTTCGCCCGGAGCGACCTGGCAGTTTGGCCTCGCAGCCACGCATCTCTCTCGCTTCGGAGCGGTCTGGCGGCTCGCGGCCGATCACCTCCGGCAATCGATTCATCGCAATGGAATCACCGTCGCCGCGCTCGCCGCAGCCATCGCCATGATGATCGGTCTCGTGGTCATGATCTTTTCCTTCCGCGGCAGCGTGAATGCGTGGATCGACCGCGGGATCGTCGCTGATCTTTTCCTCGCTCCAGCTTCCAACGAAACCATCGGCCTCGAAGCCTCGGTGCCGCCCGCCGCAATCGCGTGGCTGAAGGCGCGGCCCGAAGTCGCCAGCGTGGACACGTTCCGGGAAATGGAATGCACCTTGCAGGTCGCCGGACGTTCCGAGGAGCCGCGGATCGCCCGGCTCGCGGTCGTCGATGGGCAGTATCGGAGAAACCTCACCTTTGTCGGAGGAGGAGACGCGGCGAAAATGGAGCGCGTCCAGCGAGGTCAAAGCGTGGCCGTCACCGAACCTTTTGCCCGCAAGCACCACGTGCGCGACGGCGACCGGATCGTGCTCGCGACGCCGCGCGGCGCGGCGGAGTTTGAGATCGCCGGCGTCTATTCCGACTACACGCGGGATCAAGGCGTGGTGCTGATCGCGCGCGCCAATTTCGACCAGTGGTGGAATGATCCCTCGGTGCAATCGCTCGCCGTTTATCTCCGCCCCGGTGCTGGTGCCGACGCCCTGGCCGACACTTTTCGCGCGCAATTCAGCCGCGAGGGAGAGTTCGTCATCTACTCGAATCGCGCGTTGCGGGAGCGCATCTTTTCAATCTTCGACCAAACCTTTGCCGTGACCTACATCCTGCGCACGGTCGCTCTGCTTGTGGCCATCGCCGGCATCTTCCTATCCATCACCACGCTCGTCGCGGAGCGCGAACGCGAGATCGGCGTGCTGCGTGCCGTCGGCGCTTCGCGCGGGCAGGTGCTGGGTTTTCTGATGACTGAGGCGGGAATGATCGGCGTCGTCGCGACCCTGCTCGGGACGGCATCCGGTCTGATCCTCGCCGGCGCGCTGACGTGGGTGGTAAATCCGGCGTTCTTCGGCTGGACCATCGCGCTGCGCATCCCGTGGGCCAGCCTGCTGGCTACGCCGCTCTGGATCCTGCCCGCCGCGCTGCTCGCTGCCTGGTATCCCGCGTGGCAGGCGAGCCGCAAAGACATCGCCCAAGCTGTGCGCGAGGAATGATGAAAACCAGGAAGGACACGAAGAGCATGAAGATCGGAATAAGAACTGCGCATTTCCTGTTCGTGCTCTTCTTGTCCTTCGCGGTGAATCTCCAAGCGGCGGACTGGCGAGTCGCCTTGCCCGGCTGGAAGTATGAGTTCCCGCGCGACCATCACGCTCATCCTGATTTCAAGACGGAGTGGTGGTATTTCACGGGTCGCGTCGCGGATGAAAAAGGCGGGATCTATGGCTACCAGCTCACGTTCTTCCGGCAGGGTCTGCGCCCGCCCGCCGCCGGGGCCGCCGCGACTTCCCGGTTCGTGGTCGCGGATGTGAAGTTCGCGCACTTCGCGCTCAGCGACATCGGCGGGCAGCGCTTCCACTTTCAGCAGAAGCTCAGCCGGGGCGCTTTCGGTGAAGCGGGTTTCGGCGGTGACGAACGGCTGGCCTGGATCGACGATTGGTCGCTGGTCTTGCTGCCGAGCGGTGGGTTCGAATTGAGCGCGAAGAACGACAAAGCAGCGCTGAAGCTGAAGCTGGAAAACGCCAAGCCGTTCGTAGTCCACGGCGAGAATGGGGTCAGCCAAAAGGCAACGGGTGAGGGGCGTGCCTCGCATTATTACTCGGCGACGCGGCTGAAGACGGAAGGCTCAGTGACGCTCGATGGGCGCACCCGGGCGGTGACGGGCGAGAGCTGGCTCGATCGCGAGTGGGCGTCGAATCAACTCACGCCCGAGCAAATCGGCTGGAATTGGTTCAGCGTACAGTTCGATGACGGCACCGAGCTGATGCTCTACCAGATGCGCACGCGGGACGGCGGCCTCGATCCAAATTCCAGCGGCACCTTCATCGATCGCGCAGGTGCAGCCCAGCACCTCGGCGTCGGCGATTACCAGCTTACGCCGATGAAATACTGGACGAGCAAAGCGACCGGCGGGCGTTACCCGATCGCGTGGCGGCTCGAGGTGCCGAAGCTCAACCTGCGCGCGACGATCGACACGCCGCTCCCCGACCAGGAACTCGTTCTCCAACCCGTCGCATATTGGGAAGGGCTGATCGAGGTCGCGGGGCAGCGCAACGGAGCTGCTCTGCGCGGGCACGGCTACATGGAACTCACCGGTTATGCGGGCGCCCTCGTGGGGCTGACTCAGGAGGTCAGATGAGGCCGAGCTTCATCTTGCCGACCTCGCTGATCATCGCCTGATTCCACGGCGGGTCCCACACGAGTTCGACCTCCGCATCGCCCACGCCCGGTACGCCGAGCACCTTGGATTTCGCTTCGGCGGCAATCGTCGGCCCCATGCCGCAGCCCGGCGCGGTCAGCGTCATCTTCACATCCACCATGGCGCCGGCCGTTTCGCGCGGCGTGATCACGCAATCATAGACGAGACCGAGATCGACGATGTTGACGGGAATTTCCGGGTCGTAGCAGGTGCGGAGCTGGTCCCACACCGCCTTTTCATCGACCGGCCCATTCGTCACCACCGGAGCCGCGGCGGCGATGGCGCGCTCGAGGCCGAGCGCGTCGGCGTCTTCGTCGGCGATGCGGGCGAGACCTTGATCAGTGGCCACGGTGTAGCTGCCGCCGAGGGCCTGGGTGATGAAAACGGGCGTGCCTTTTTCAAGGGTGATGGCTTCGCCGCTGGGGATGCGCGTCGCAGGGCAATCGCGCAGGAGAGTTTTTTCGGTGTTTTCGTGCATGGTCAGGAGTTCGGAGTTTTCAGCACCACCTTCACCTTCCGCTCGGGAGCGGTGGCGGCGTGCAGTTGGTCGAAAAGGGTCGTTGATTTTGCCACCGGAGCAGATGGTGCGATGGGCGCGGGCTGGGGCGCGAGCGCGGAGCGGAGTGCTCCTTCCACGAGTTGCGCGCAGTGAATCTTCATCGGCGGCAGCGCGCCGAGCGGCGCGGAGAGATCAGCGCCGGACATCGAGAGCGCTTCCTCCACGGTTTTGCCGGCGATGAGTTCCGTGGCCACGCTCGCCACGGCGATCGCCGTCTCGCAGCCGAAGGTTTGGAAGGTCGCGCGGTCGATCACCTTCTTCCCGTCCTGATCCTTGAACTTCACCCACATCCGCAGCATGTCGCCGCAGTCCGCGCTGCCGACTGTGCCGACGGAATCGGCGTTTTCCATCTCGCCGACGTTCTTTGGATTGGCGATGGCGTCGTGGATGCGTTGTTGGAGGTCATCACTCATGGTTTATTCGAGTTCGTAGCGCGGGAGATTCGGATCGACCTCCTGGCTCCACGCGTCAAGGCCGCCGCGCACTGCGCGCACATTTTCAAAGCCGTGCCCGGCGAAATAGGCGGCCGCATCCATGCTTCGCGTGCCTTGGTGATCGAGGATGGCGATGAGCGCGCGCCGATCCCACTTCATCTGGATCTCCTGCATCAGCTCCTGGGTGAAAAAGATCGCGCCTTCGATATGCACCGCGTCGAATTCCTCGCGCGTGCGGATGTCCACGAGCCTGGCGTCGGGATCGTCCTGCAGCGCTGCCGCGAGTTCGGTCGGCGCGATCTGCATCTTCAGGTCCGCCTCGTGGCTGGTGAGAATGTGCTCGATCGCTTCGTCCACGGACAGCTTGTCGTTGCGCTCGCAGACCCCGGCCAGCGTCTCCTCGGGCTGGAAGCCGCAGCTCGAGCAGCCGCCGATGTGGTAGCGGCGAAAGAGCGCCCGCTGAGCGCCGGGAAAGCGCACGAGCAGTTCGCGCATCGTGATCTGTGGGTCGATCGTCGTGACAGTGGACATGGCGGCAAGCTAGCGGCGCCTTCCGCCGCTGACAAACGCGCACTTTACCGGAACCGACCCCGCGGGTAGCGTCCGCCCTCTCATGCGTTTTCAGACTCTCATTGAAGGTCGGTGGATATTTTTTGCCGTGGCCGTGCTCGGCTGGGTCGGCCTCTACTTCGGCCAGCACTGGCTCGTCATCCTCGCCTTCCTGCTTTTCCTCTTCTGTCTCAATTTTTTCCGCGACCCGGACCGCAAAGTGCCGGACGGCGAGGATGTCGTCGTCGCGGCGGCTGATGGCGTGGTCAGCGAAATCATCGAGATCGAAGAAACCGAAGTGCTCAAGACCCGCTGTCGCCGCGTCGGCATTTTCCTGTCGGTCTTCGACGTGCATGTGAACAAGGCGCCGATCGCCGGGAAGGTCAGCTACATCCAGCATCACTCCGGCCTCTTCCTCGACGCGCGCGATCCGGCCTGCTCGGAGAAAAACGAAGCGCTCACCTGGGCCTTCGAGGGTGCGAAGGCGACGCTCGTCGTCCGCCTGCTCACGGGGGCGATTGCCCGGCGCATCGTGCCGTGGTCAAAGGTCGGCGACAGCGTCTCCAAGGGCTTCCGCTTCGGCATGATCCGCTTTGGCTCGCGCACCGAGGTTTATCTCCCGCTCGATGCCGAGGTGACGGTGAAGGTTGGCGATCGGGTCAAAGGCGCGCAGACGGTGATCGCCAAACTCGCCTAAAATCATGAGCGACGACGGCAACCCGAAGATTTACCTCCTGCCGAATCTGATGACGGCGGGAAACTTGTTCTGCGGGTTTGCGGCCACGCTCACGATCCTCGAAGGCGCGCTCATCCAGGCTGCCGCGCCGCTGCCGCTTTCCGATGCGGTCGAAGCCGCGGCCGCTGCGAAATTCCACTTTGCGATCTGGTGCATTCTCGCCTCGTGCGTTTTCGACGCGCTGGATGGCCGGCTCGCGCGCCTCGGTGGCCACGAGAGCCCGTTCGGGCGCGAGTTCGATTCGCTGGCCGATATCGTCTCGTTCGGTGTCGCCCCGGCGCTCATGGTCTATCGCATCGTGCTGCACGAATTTCCCAACGCCGGTTGGGTCATCGCGTCGTTGTACCTGATCTGCGGCGCGCTGCGCCTCGCCCGTTTCAATTGTCTCGCCGCCGCCGATTCCGCCGCTGCGAACAAGGAATTCCGCGGCTTTCCGATCCCCGCGGCGGCCGGCGTTATCGCCTCGCTCACGCTTTTCATGCTCTGGTTCGACGAGCGGGGGCGCGATATCGGCCACGGCAAATACGTTCTCGCCGGGCTGATGATTTTCCTCTCGTGGATGATGTTCAGCGGCTTCAAGTATCCGAGTTTCAAGTCGCTCAACTGGCGCACCACACGTTCGCTGCCGAAGTTCATCGGCATCGTCGGCGTCATGATTTTCACGGTCATGAACTACCAGTGGATGCCCGCCGTCATCTTCATCGTCTATCTGCTCTACGGCTTCCTGCGCCCATTCCTCTCGCGGAAAATGAAGCAGGAGATCGAGGAGGAAGTGGAGGACGACGACGAACCACTCCAAAGCCCGTAGTCGCTTGTCGTGAGCGATTTCGCCCAGAACGGCCTGATCTGCACGCTCCAGCGCCTCAATGATTCGCACCTCGCGCGGATCGAGGCGGAGGTCGCCGCACTAGCTCTCGACCGCCCGATCGGCCTGGTGCTGCCGTGTCACGGTCGCGACCTGGAACAGCCGGCCTTTGCGCGGATGATCGAGGAATTGCGCGGCGCGACTTTCGTGCGCGAGATCGTCGTGAGCATGAACGATGTCGCGCCCGCCGCGCGCGAAGTTTTGCCGCAGCGGCTCGAAGGGCTGTCGCAGGAACTCACCCTCCTGGAAAACGACGCCACTGCGGACGAGTCGGCAGGGAAGGGGAGGAATGTGCGCGCGGCTTTCGCGCATCTCGTGGCAGGTGGCGAATGCGAAATCTTCGCCACGCAGGATTGCGATGTCGCCAGCTTTCAGCGGGCCGATCTCGCGCGGCTTTGCTATGCGGTCGCGCATCCGCAACTCGGCTTTCGCTTCGCCAAGATGTACTACTCACGCGTCACTGATCGGCTCTACGGCCGGGTTTCGCGTCTGTTCCTCACGCCGCTGCTCCACGCGATTCTCCGGGTGGCCGGGCACCAGCCGCTCGTCGATTTCCTGCTCAGCTTTCGCTATCCGCTCGCGGGTGAAGTCGCGCTGACTCGCGACCTCGCAGCAGCGCTCCCGAAGAGCTCCGGCTGGGGACTGGAGATCGGGCAGCTTTGCGAAGTTTTTCGCCGGGTCGATCCGCGCGAGGTCTGTCAGGTCGATGGCGGCCCCGGCTACGATCACAAGCATCAACCCGCCGAGACTTCGCTGGCGGGGATGGCGGCGGAAATTGCCCGGGAATTGTTCGCGCAACTGGCCGTGGAGGGCTTGCCGAACGATGCCACGTTTCGTGCCGCCGTCGCCGCGGCCTACCGTCGCGAAGCGGCTCACGCCCTGCGCCGCAGCGCGAGTCTGGCGCTGATCAACGCGCTGCCTTTCGACGAGGCGGTGGAGCGCGGGATCGTTTCGGTATTCGCGGCGCGCCTCGAGGAAAGCTGAGCGCGCGCTCCTGGCGCGCGTGGCGCGAGTCGAGGCTCGCGCTGGCCGGGCGCATGTGCTTTCCTGCGCGGCCATGTCCAAAAAGCCTGTTGTTCTCATCATTCGCGATGGTTGGGGAGTGAACCCCGGTGGTCGCGCCAAGGCCGTCGAAAACGGCGACGCCACGCTCCTCGCCAAGACTCCTTTTCACGACGCACTCTACGCCGGGTATCCGCAGTCGCGCCTCTCCGCGAGCGGCATGGATGTCGGCCTGCCCCCCGGGCAGATGGGCAACAGCGAAGTCGGCCATCTCAACCTCGGCGCCGGGCGCATCGTTTATCAGGACCTCACGCGGATCAACAAAGCCATCATCGACGGGGAATTTTCCACCAACCCCGTGCTCGCCGAAGCCTTCGCCAAAGCTAGCGGTTCGCGGCTGCACTTGATCGGCCTCGTCAGCGACGGCGGCGTGCATTCGCATCAGGATCACCTCATCGCGCTGAGCAAGGCCGCCACCGCCGCCGGCGTGAAGGACATCCTCATCCACGCCATCACCGACGGGCGCGACACCTCGCCCACCAGCGGCGCGGACTATCTCTCCATCGTGGAAAAAGGCATCGCGGCGACCAACGCGAAAGTCGCCACGGTCATCGGGCGCTACTTCGCCATGGACCGCGACAAACGCTGGGAGCGCAACAAGCTCGCGTGGGACGCCATCGTGCTCGGACGCGGCCCGATCAGCACTTCCACGCCCTCCGAAGCGATCCGCGCCGAATATCCGGCCGATCCGCGGGGCGACGAATTTCTACAGCCGATCATCTTCTCCCAAGCCAACGAGCCGCGCATCCGCGACGGCGATGTGGTCCTCTGGATTAACTTCCGCGCCGATCGCGCGCGCCAGCTCACCGAGGCCTTCATGGACCCGGCGTTCGCGGCCTTCGACACCGAGGGCAAGCCCAAGCTCGCCGGTTATTACACGCTCACCGAATACAAGGAGAGCTACGCCGCGCTCGGCGTGAAGTATGTGTTCGCGCCGGAGAGCATGGACAACCTCCTCGGCGGAGTTGTCTCCCAGGCTGGCCTCAAGCAACTCCGCGCCGCCGAAACCGAGAAGTTCCCGCACGTCACCTTCTTCTTTAATGGCGGCAGCGACACGCCCTTCGAGGGTGAAGCGCGTTACCTCACGCTCAGCCCGAAGAACTACAGCAAGGCCGGCAAGGAAGTCCCGCTCCCGACCTACGACATGATGCCGCAGATGAGCGCGCCCGACCTCGCCTTCGAGGTCCGCCGCCGCTTGCCGGACTACGACCTCGTGATCGTGAACTTCGCCAATCCCGACATGGTCGGCCACACCGGCGTCGTCGAGGCCGGCATCCACGCTGTCGAGACGATCGATGTGGCCGTGCGGCTCCTCGTGGAGCGCACGCTGGAACTTGGCGGCAAGCTCCTGCTCACCGCCGATCACGGCAATTGCGAGCTCATGCGCAACCCCGACGGCTCGCCCAACACCGCGCACACCACCAACCTCGTCCACTTCATCTACGTCGGTGCCGACGCCGCGTCCGTGAAGCTGAGCGACGGTATCCTCGCCGACGTTGCGCCGACCTTGCTCCAACTCCTCGGCGTCCCGCAGCCCGCGGAGATGACCGGCCACAGCCTCGTCACACCAGCCTGAGATTCGCATCTCGCTCGGCGACTTACCCGACACGGCATTGTGTGAAATTTCATCACCGCGCCTGTTCGGTCAGTCCGATGGTGATTTCAGCGCTGTCGCCGGAGCCGCCGCACGGCCTTTCCATCCGGCCATCGAGAAGTCCGAGCCGCGGAGTCCGCGATTGAGGTCGAGGCCGAGCATCCGCCAGTGATGCGCGTGCAGATCAAAAGGCACACGGATGCGTTCGTCGAAATCTGTGGGCCAGGTGATGCCGCCGATCGTGCGGAATTTGCGGAAGGTCACATCGACCTCCGCGCCGCGCGTGCTTTCGAGACCGTTCAAGGTCATGCGCACGCGGCGGAGGTGCCGGGTCGAACGGTCGATGAAGAGGATCACGCGGTCTTCCGCCGACATTCCAAATCCCGGACGCAACACGGCGAGCACTTGGTCGCACGCGGCTTTGTCCACGATGGCTTCGCCATTGAGCGTGAGGACGACGCCCGGGCGGTCGAAGTAGAATGGCCCGAGTAGGAAGAGCGTGTAGGCATCGGCCACGAGAGCGGCTGCCCGCTTGGTTTCGTCGTCGGTCGAGAGCGCGCCGTCGTAGGCTACGGTGATGGCGCCTGACTCACGGAGGACGAGCTTTTTCCCCGCCGGCCCCGAGTGCTCCTGCGCGATGATGCGCGGCCCGACAAGCAGCCGTTCTTCGGACCCGCGCCGAAACCCGGTATCTGAGAGCACGGGCTGGAAACGCGGTCCGATCGACGCCCATCGCCCTTCGTAGCGCACACTCACATCGCGAACTTTCATGAACGCTTTTTCCCCGTGCGCCCGCCGTGATGCAGCCAGCAGTGCGACCGCACCCGGATCGGACTTCCGGATCTCGCGTGGAGAAATCTGCGGAGACGCACAGGCGGTGAGGAGACTCGCCAACGCGACGAGCAGGCAGCGGGTGACGGACCTATTCATGGATTTTTTCGATGCGGATCAGCACCTCGTTGCGGCGCAGGAAGACCGGGGTCCACGGTGGATCATAGTAAGCAAAAAGCGGGTCGCCTTTTCCCGCCAGCTTCTGCCCGTCGAGCCATCCTTTGAGTTTCTCGATGGCGGCCTGCTCATTCTCGGTCGTGCGCCCGCCGTCGAACCGCAGCACCGCGAATCTCGCCGCCTCGACTTTGCCCAGGGTCACGCTGTCGCCCACAGGCTTCGGCACGCCCTTCTCCACGGACGTCTTCGGCATGATGAAACTCATCGTCTGCTTGTCCTTCGCGGTATCGATCAGCACCGGCGAGGTCATCGCGATCTTCTCGGCCCCTTCATTGCTGCCGGTGATGAATTTGAAGAGTTGGCCGAAGCCGCGGTTCATTTCATCACTTTCCATCGGGGTCGTGGCTACGGTGAGCGCCGGGTAGTCGCGGATCTCGAATTTTCCGTCGGTGCGGACGACTCCGTAGTCGGGAGTCTCCGTCGCCGCGCGGGAAGTGCTCACCAGCCAGAGCGCCGCGAGGACACTCGGCACGACGATGAGGAGAAATGAAACTTTGGAGCGCTTGAGTTTGTTGAGATTCATGGGGAGGTAGCTTGCTGCCCCAAGTTGTACGGTTTGCGGGGTGTCTTGGATTCACGGATGACCTTCCCGTTTCCCACGCGGAATGTAGATCGGCATGAAATTACCGGCGCTTGCGTGCTTTTAGCAGCACCGCATGCAGGAGATCCGCCGGGTGAGGACCGCAGTTTTTTGACAGTTAGGGAGTGGTTGATCTTCAGAATTTACCCGCCCGCAGCACCCGCACGTCGGATTCGAAAACGATCATGCCATAGCGCGGGATCAGCTCTTTCTCGATCCGTGCGAGCAACGCACTCGCGGCGGCGGCGGTGAGGACGACTTCGATTTGCACGTTGGCGAATTCCTTCATCTCGCCGGTGCGCGCCCCGCCGGCGCCGTCGCCTTCGACGGGGAAATGCGTGCAGCCATGTGCGCCGACTTGGGGCAGCAGCTTCTTCACCGCGTCCAGCGCGTAGGCTTCGCAGACGATGGTGACGAGTTTCATCGGGTGGGTGTTCATGGCGTCTCAGGGGTAAAGGGCGCGCGCGATTTCGAAATAGATCGGGATGCCAAGGGTGATGTTGAAAGGGAACGTGATGGCGAGCGATGAAGTGAGGTAGAGCGTGGGATTTGCCTCCGGCAAGGACATGCGGATGGCGGCAGGCGCGGCGATGTAGGAGGCGCTCGAAGAAAGCACGCCGAGTAGCGTCGCGCCGCCGAGTTCGAGGCCGGTCATCTTGCCGAGCACGACGCCGAGTGCGCCATTGATGATCGGCACGATGATGCCGAAGCCGAGGAGGAACGCGCCGACTTTTCGCAAGTCCCCGACCCGCCTTCCGGCGACGACACCCATCTCCAGGAGGAACAGCGCGAGCACGCCCTGAAACGGGGTGACGAAAAACGCCTCCACTTTTTTCATCCCGGGCGCACCGCAGAGGTATCCCACGACGAGCGCGCCAACCAAAAGGAAGATGCTGCGGCCAAACAACGCCTCGTGGACGGCGGTGCGCATCGAGGCGGCTGATGACTCGCCGCTCTTCTTGGTAGCCATCTTGCCGAGCACCACGCCGACGAGGATCGCGGGCGATTCCATGACGGCGAGAAAGGCGGTGGCGTAGTTTTCAAAGGGTTGGTCGATGGCCTTCAGGTAGTTGGTCGCGGCGATGAAAGTGACCGCGCTGACCGACCCGTAGTGCGCGGCGATCGCGGCGGCATCGACGCCCGGCAGCTTCCCGCCGAAACGCAGCACCGGATAAGTCCACAGCGGAATCAGTGCGCCGAGCCCCATCGCGGCAAACGCGGGCAGCCAGACTTTCGCCAACCCGGCCTCCGCGATGGCGACGCCGCCTTTGAAACCGATGGCGATCAGCAGATAGATCGTGAGGCCGACGTAGAGCGGTTCGGGAAATTTCAGGTCACTCTTCGTCAACGCGGCGATGAGGCCGAGCACGAAGAAGAGGACAGCGGGCGAGAGGAGGTTGGCCTGGATGGCGGTAAAGATGTCCATGAAATCGGCAAGCCGTTTAGCGCGAAGGAAAACAAAAGAACAACTTAGAATGGCATTCGCGAGGAGGTTCCCGAGGCTGCCGCGCGCTGGATTTCCATGAGGCCGAAGTAGCGCAGCGCTTCGTGGCTGAGACTGTGGGCCAGAGTTCCGACGACGAGGGCGTTGGATTTGCGGCGACGTTCCTCAAGTCATGTCGCCGAGCGGGATGGGATTACCCGACTTTGGGAACGCGGCGGTTTTCACCAGACTTACCGCGCCTGCCTGAGGTCGGCGATGTACTCGGTGGCGGCGCGGCGGATGTCGTCGGCGATGTGGGCGCGCTGGGTGACGAACTTCGGCGTGAACCACGGGAACTGCCCGACGAGATCGGGCGTGACCAGGACCTGCCCGTCGCACTTCACCCCGGCGCCGATGCCGATGGTCGGGATGCTCAGGCGCTGGGAGATGGTGGCCGCGACTTCGGGCACGACGAGCTCGAGGAGCACGGCGAAGGCGCCCGCGGCTTCCACGGCGAGGGCGTCGGTGAGCAGGGCATCGGCCTGCTCGGGGGTCTTGCCCTTGATGCGGTAGCCGCCTTCCTCCTTCACGCGCTGCGGCATCATGCCGATGTGCGCGATGGCGGGGATGCCGGCGGAGACGAGGGCCGCGATCTGCGGGACATGGGAGCGGCCGCCTTCGAGCTTGATGGCGTGGGCGCCGGCGGCGACGAGGCGGCGGGCGTTCTCGACCGCTTGCTCAGGGGTGTCGAAGGTGTGGATCGGGAGGTCGCTCCAGATCATGGCGTGCGTGGTGCCGCGGGCCACGGCGCGGGTGTGGTGCTCCATCTCGGCGATGGTGACGTGGGTGGTGTCGGGGTAGCCGAGCACGACCATGCCGAGCGAATCGCCAACGAGCAGCACGTCCACGCCGCATTCATCGAGCAGCCGAGCGGTGGGGTAATCGTAGGCCGTGAGGACGGCGATCTTTTCCCCGCGCTGTTTCATGGCGCGCAGGGTCGCGGCGGTGGGGCGGGGAAGGGTCACGTCCATGTTTCAGCAAACAGTTCCACGGCTGACGGATCATTCAACCGCGCGAGGAGCGCGGCGACGGTGTCGTGCTGGCCGGGGAGGATGAGTTCGGGGCGCAGATCGGCGAGCGGCGCGAGCACGAAGCGGCGCTGGTGCAGGCGCGGATGCGGGATGACGACTTCCTCGTTCGAGAGGACGAGGTTGCCGACGTAGAGGATATCGAGGTCGATAGTGCGCGAGGCGTTGCGTGGGCGCTTGGAAGGGCGGCCGAGCGCGGCTTCGATCTGCTGGAGTCCATCGAGCAGGGTGATGGGCTGGCCGGTGTATTCGATCTCGACGATGGCATTGAGGTAGGCGCCAGCGTCGGGGTCGCTGCTTTGCACGGGCTCGGTTTCGTAAACGCGTGAGTCGATGACCGGGCCGGAAACGCCGGGCAGTTCGAGCAGGTGCTGCCGCCCGCTCCGCAAGTGGGCGAGACGGTCGCCCAGATTTGACCCGAGCGCGATGCCGGCGCGCATGGGCTTATTTCAAACCGAGCACGTCCTGCATGTCGTAGAGACCGGCAGGCTGGCCATGCGCCCAGACCGCGGCGCGGAGAGCGCCCTTGGCGAAGGTGTCGCGGCTGGAGGCTTTGTGCGTGAGCTCCACGCGCTCGCCTTGCGCGGCGTAGATGACGGTGTGATCGCCCACGACGTCGCCACCGCGGACGGCATGCACGCCGATCTCCGTGTTGGTGCGTTCGCCGACGATGCCGTGCCGCCCGTGCCGTGCGTCCTTGTTGTATTCGAGCTCGCGCACTTCCGCGAGGATCTCGACGAGGCGCTTGGCCGTGCCGCTGGGCGCGTCCTTTTTCAAGCGGTGATGCATCTCGACGACTTCGAGGTCGAAGTCGGGGCCGAGGATCTCGGTGGCTTTGCGGGTGAGCCAGAAAAGGGTGTTCACGCCCACGCTGTAGTTCGGTGCGAAGACGATCGGGATGTTTGCGGCAGCGTGCTTGATCGCGGCGACCTGCGCGTCGGTGTGGCCGGTGGTGCCGATGACGAGCGTCTTTTTGTGCTCCACGCACCGCGCGAGCACTGCCTCGATCGTCGAGTGGTGGCTGAAGTCGATCACGGCCTCCACTTTGGCCAGCGCAGCAGCGAAGTCGTCACCGGCATCGATCGCGGCAGCAACGTGGAGTTCTGAATCGTCCGCAGCGCAGGCGATGAGCGCCTGGCCCATGCGGCCCTTGGAGCCGTTGATGAGGAGTTCGAGCGGCATGGCTACGGGATGAGTTGGAGTTGGCGCAGGGTCGCTTCGAGCTTCGCGCGGGTGGCGTCGCCCATCTCGCAGAGCGGCAGGCGCACGTCGGGCCGCATCTCACCGCGCAAGGCCAGCGCATGTTTCGCGGGCACCGGGTTGGGCTCGATGAAGAGATCCTTGAAGAGCGGGTAGAGCCGGAAGTGAATCTCGCGGGCCTTGGCGAAGTCGCCCGCGAGGGCGGCGTTCACCAGCGCGGAGACTTCGGCGGGGACGACATTCGACGCGACGCTGATCACGCCCTGCGCACCCGCGGCCATGAAGGGCAGGGTGAGCGAATCGTCCCCGGAAAGGATGGTGAACTCCGGCGGCAGCACCGCCCGCAGCGCACTCACGCGCTCGACCGAACCGCCCGCTTCCTTGATCGCGACAATGTTTGGGAACGCCCTAGCCAGACGCACGGTGACTTCCACGCCGATCTCGATGCCGCATCGGCCTGGGATCGAATAAAGGATGATCGGCAGCTTGGTCGCCTCGGCGATCTTGGCGAAGTGGCGGAAGAGGCCTTCCTGCGAGGGCTTGTTGTAATACGGCGCCACGAGTAGCGCGCCGTCGCAACCGAGCTTCTCGGCTTCGACGGTGAGCGAGACGGCTTCGCTGGTGGAGTTCGAGCCGGTGCCGCCGATGACCTTGCAACGCCCGGCCGCCGCTTTCACACCGAGTTCGATGACGCGATTGTGTTCCCCGTGGTCGAGCGTGGCGGATTCGCCGGTGGTGCCGACCGGGACGATGCCAGTGACACCGCCCGCGATCTGCCCTTCGACGAGCCGCGCGAACGCCGCTTCGTCGACCTGGTCGTTGATAAATGGCGTCACGAGCGCCGTGTAAGTGCCTGCAAACATAGAGCGTGCGGTTTTAAGCGAGAACGTCGGGCTTGGATAGAAAAACCCGCGCTCGGTGCTGCTGCGGGATTAGAGCGAGACCTGACCGTCGAAGACGAAGTCGGCGGGGCCGGTGAGGGTCACGTCCTTGTAGGTCGCGCCGTCTTTGCGGAAGGCGATCTCGAGGGTGTCGCCGCCTTGCACTTTCACAGCGATCGGGGAGGCGGCGCCGGTGAGTTCATGGAAAATGAGCGCGCAGGCGACCATGCCGGTGCCGCAGGCCAGCGTCTCGTCTTCCACCCCGCGCTCGTAGGTGCGGATGGCGATGCTCTGTGGGCCGACCTGCTTCACGAAATTGGCGTTGGTTCCCTTGGGTGCGAAGTGGCTGTGGTAGCGCAGGCCGGCGCCGAAGCGGCGCACGTCCACACCTTCGAGGTCATCGACCTGCACGACCGCGTGCGGCACACCGGTATTCACCGAGTGGACGGTGAGCACTTCGCCGCCGGAATCGAGCGAGGCGTTCAGACGGAGCGAATGCGGCTCGCTCATCTGGATGCAGACGTTGTCGCCGATAAACTGCGCGATGATCTTCCCGGCGAGCGTCTCGAACGCGATGTCGCCCGCTTTTCCGCTGACGCGCTGGGCGAAGCGCCCGAAGCAGCGCGCGCCGTTGCCGCACATCTCGGCCTCGCCGCCGTCGGCGTTGTAGTAGCGCATGCGGAAGTCGGCGCCATTCTGCGCGGGTTCGACCATGAGTAATCCATCGGCGCCGATGCCACGATGGCGGTCGCACAGTTTGGCGATCTGCGCCTTGTCGAGCGAGAGGCTGCCGTCGCGATTATCGAGCATGACGAAGTCATTCCCGGCACCGTTCATCTTGGTAAAAGTCAACATAAGGACGTGCCATGTAGCACCGCTCGCGGGTGGCTGCAAACGCTGCGCCAGAAAAGGAAAGCGGCCCCGGCTCGTGAGAACCGGGGCCGCTCGCGGAATGATGCTCGGATCAAGCGAAAAGCGCCGGGACAGACTGCGCTTTCACCAGTTCGCGCGGCTGGTTGAGGTGGTTGTAAACGATCGTCTCGGGGTCGATGCCGAAGGCGTGATAGATCGTGGCCAGCAGCTCGGTGGGATGCACCGGATCGCTCTTCGGGCTGGAGCCCGTGGAGTCGGATTCGCCGTGGACGTAGCCGCGTTTCGTGCCCGCGCCGGCGACCACGGCGGTGTAGCAGTACGGCCAGTGATCGCGGCCGTCGGAGCTGTTCACGTTGCCGCTCGTGCTCAGGCCTTTCTCCGGGCTGCGCCCGAATTCGCCGAGCGCGACGACGAGCGTCTCGTCGAGCAGACCGCGCTGGTCGAGGTCTTCGATGAAGGCGGAAAATCCCTGGTCGAACATCGGCCCAGCCTGGCTCTTGAGCCGGTTGGTGAGGCCGACGTGCATGTCCCACGAGTGGTTGTCGGAGTTTGCGACCTTGGGCCAGATGACTTCGACGACGCGCGTGCCGGCTTCCACGAGCCGGCGGGCGAGGAGCAACGATTGGCCGAACGTATTCATGCCATACTGCTGCCGCACCTTTTCGTCCTCGCGGTCGATGGCGAAAGCGTCGCGCGCCTTGCCGCTGGTGATGAGGTCGAGCGCCTTGCCGTAGTACTCGTCGAGCTGGTATTGCGCGACCGCTTTGTCGATGTCGGGCATGGTTTCCTCGATCGATTGGCGGAGCGAAGCGCGGCGCTTCAGGCGCTGGGCGAAGACGTCGGGCCGCAGGTTGAGGTCGTCCACCTTCACGCGGTTCATCTTCGTCATGTCGAGGTCGTCGCCATCCGGGAAGAGCGTGTAGGGATCGTATCCTTTGCCGAGGAAACCGGAGGTGCCGCCTTTGTTGACGACATTCGATTCTTGCAACGGCCGCGGCAGCATGACGAAAGGCAGCATCGGCTCGGTCGGCGGTTTCAGGCGGATGATGTTCGAGCCGAAGTTCGGGAAATCCTTGGCGTTCGGCGGCTCGAGCTGGCCGCTCGGCGAGACCTTGTCGGTCGTGTAGCCGGTCATGATCTGGTAGATCGCGGCGGTGTGGTTGAAGAGCCCGTTCGGCGTGTAGCTCATCGAGCGGATCATGGTGAACTTGTCGTTCACCTGCGCGAGCTTCGGCAGGATCTCGGTAAAGTTCACGCCGGGGATCTTGGTCTTCAGATTCGTGAACGGGCTGCGGATTTTGTCCGGCACGTTTTCCTTCGGATCCCACATGTCGATGTGGCTCGGGCCGCCTTGCAGATAGACCAGCACGACGCTCTTCGCTTTGCCCCAGCCGGCACCGCCTTTGGTGATCGCGGGGGCGGCCGCTTTGGCCTTGAGGCTGAGCAGCGAACCGAGCGTGCAGCCGAGAATCGCCGAGCCGCCCACGCGGAGCAGGTCGCGACGAGTGATGCCGAGGTGATTGTCGCAGAGGTCGCGACCGGGTTGTCCTGGGATACGGATCATGGTGGTGGGATGGGTTAGCGGTTGAAGAGGAAGGCGGAGCTGTTGATGAGCGCCCAGGTCAGATCCTGCGCGCCGGTGAGACGTTTGTTGGCGATCTGACCTTTGCTTTGCGCCGCATCCTGCCGGAGCTGGACGAGCTTGGGATCGAGCTTGATCGGCAATTCGGCGGTGACCTGCGCTTCGCGCCGGGCAATGACGCCCGCGTCGATCGGCAGCGGAAGCTGGTTCTTGCCGAGCGTCAGGCGCAGCTTGCGGAGGTCGGGATCGTTCTCGTTCCAGTAAGCGGCGATTGCGGCCATGTCTTCCTTGGTCCGCGCGTTGGCGGGTTTCCTGAAGGCTTCGGCGAGCGCGAGCGGCAGGCCGACATTGAGTGGCTGGGTGGAAGTGGTGACCCACACGCGGAAGCGCGCGATGCCAAACGAGCCCGCGCGCGGCTGGTTCATTTCGAAACGCAGGCGCACGCCTTTTTCGGTGCCGAGCGGCTTCTTCAAGGAGAACGCGGCGAAGTGCGGCACGCCGATCTGCGGGGCCACGGCCCAGCCGTTGTTGCCATCGCCTTTTTTGCCGTCGATCGCGGTCTTCACGTCGAACTTGTCCTGGCTGTGATCGGCGATCGCACTGGCCAGTTCCACGTCGGTCGCCGGGTTCGCCCGATACTCCCCGGACTTCACGGCGAATTCGCCGAGGATGAAATTGCCACCCGCGCGACCGGGCCCGAAGCCGGGTTCGTCGGCGCTCGGCAGCACCTCCAGCAGGAGGCCGGTGATGCCCGCGATCTTCGTGTCGGCGGTGATCGTGTAGTCGATTGCGCCGGTGTTTTTTTGCGGGCCAGCCTTGATCGAACCGTCGGGTTGCTTGGTCAGCGTCATGCCGTTGGTCGCCTTGAGGTCCGCGGGATCGAGCAACTGCCAGCCCGTGTGAATCCGCGCGGCCGGGACGGTTTCCTCAAATTTCGACTGCGCCGCCGTGAGCTTGGTTTTCTCGTATTCCTTCACCGCAGCTTCCGAGGTGGCGACATCGGCAAGACGCTTCTTTTCCGCCGCCGCGACCTTCGGAGAGATCTCGGCTTCGTAGCGGGCGAGCTCCTTTTTCGCGGTGTCGATCGCCGCGAGTCGTTCGGCTTCCAACTTCGCAATGATCGGCGCCTGCTCCTTCTCCTTGGCGTCCGAATCGGCGAGCATGATCACGTGTTCGGGATCGATCGTCGCCCACGCGGCGAGCGTCTTCTTGATCTCGGGCTCCTGCGCCGGGCGATTGAGGATGCGCGTGAAAAGTTCGTCCACCAGCTTGGTATCGTCGGGCTGGGCGGCGACGAGTTTGGCCAGCGCATTGTTCGGATCGCCGATGGCGTCGGCGACCGCGGGGCCGCTGAGCAGCGCCATCACGCTGCCGAGGCGCAGGTCACTGCTCCGCTCGCATTCGCAGGAGCTTTCGCGGGCCGGGCGACCGAGATTCGCGAGGAAGCCGCTCGGCAGATCGAGCGCGGAATCCGGAAGCTGATTGGCGCGGGTGCCGCCGGGGAGTTTGGTGCCGGCACCGGTCACTTTGAGCACGGCGTCGTAGAGGACTTCGGCGGGAAGCCGGCGCGCCTGGGCGTGCGAGTAGTTGATCTTGTCGTCCTCGTTCCACTTGTTCGTCGCGACGTTGAGCTGGTAGGTGCGCGACTGGCAGATGAGCCGCAGCACGTGGCGCATGTCGAAGCCGGCATTGATGAACTCCGTCTTCAAGTATTCGAGCAGTTCCGGGTTCGTCGGCGGATTGCCGGCGCGGATGTCGTCGAGCGGTTCGATGATGCCCGTGCCGAGGAGATAACCCCAGAGCCGGTTCACGTAGCTGGCGGCGAAGTAGCGATTGTCGGGGCTGGTCATCCACGCAGCGAGCTGCTCGCGGCGACTGCCTTTGGTTTCCGCTTTGGCTTCGTAAGGGAAGCTCGGTTCGGCTGCTTTGTTCGTCCGCAGGTGGATCATCTCGCCGGTCGGGGCGTCCTTCACGATCTCGTAAATCGGGCGCGCCTTTTCCACGGCGGTGCCCACGATCACGGCCCTGCCACTGGCCGGGTCGGTCGCGAGCTGCACCTGCGAGAAGAACGCGCCGAGGCGGTAATACTGGTCCTGCGTCCAGCGCTCGAACGGATGGTCGTGGCACTTGTTGCAGTTGTAGCGGGTCGCGAGGAAAAGGTGCGTGGTGTTTTCCAGCGCCTCCGCGGGATCGCGCAGGATCTTCCAGTAGTTCGCCGCGGGGTTGTCCTTGTTCGAGCCCGTGGCGGTCACGATCTTCTTCACGAATTGATCGTACGGTGTGTTCGTGGCGACCTCGTTCTTGATCCATTCGCGGAAGAGCTTCGCGCCTTCGCTGCCGAGGAATTTCGAGTTCACCTGCAGCATGTCCGACCATTTGTTCGTCCAGTGCTCCACGAACTCCGGCGAGCCGATGAGCTTGTCGATCACCGCGTTCCGCTTCTCGCGCAGCGGTTGGGGGTCGGCGATAAAAGCGCGCACCTCTTCCGCGGTCGGAGGCAAGCCGGTGAGGTCGAGCGACACGCGGCGGAGGAAGTCCGCATCGGTGGCGAGCCCGGAAGGCTCGATCTTCATGCGCTGCCACTTGGTCGCCACGAGTTCGTCGATCCGGCTCCACGTTTCCGGCTGCTGCCAGACGAAACCCGTGCGGTCGCCCATGACGGTGAGCGTCGTGGCGGCGTAGGCACCTTCGTAGCGCGCGAGTAGCGGGGCTTCGCCGCGGCGCAGGGCGACGACCAGACCGTCCTCGTCCTTGCTGGCCACGTCGGTGTTGCCGCTTTCCACGAACGCTTCGGCGGTGACATCGCGCATCCGCCCATCGCTGTACGTGGCCACGATGCGCATCTGCTGGCGTACGCCGATTTGCTGCACCACGGGGTCGCGCGGGAAGACGTCGATCTTCATCACGCGCGGCGCGTTCACATCGAGCTTTGCGCCGTCCGCGATCCAGGCGCGGAGGATGTCGTAATACTTCGAGCCGACTTTCGTGACCTGCCCGCCCTCGTGCGGTACGCCGGAAGTGGCCTTGAGCAGCATGAGCGAATCGTCCGGCGAAGCGGCATTGAGGCGGCGCCCGGCGAGATCGTCCTTGAGCGAACGCACGTCGTAGAGCGGGTCGTAGCCGCGCAGCGAAAGCTTGAAGCCGACCTTGCCATCCTTCGCGCCGTGGCAGGTGCCGGCGTTGCAGCCGAGCTTGGTCATCACGGGATTCACGTCGCGGATGAAGTCGAGCTTCGGACTGTCCACGAAGTCGTTCACCAGCACCGGCACCGCGGCACTCTGTCCGGCGAGCGTGATTTTCAGCGAGCCCGCGCCATTGCGCAGCGGCTTCACCTGCCCGAGGCGCGAGACTTCGGCGACATCGCCCGCGAGATCCAGCTTGGCGATGCGCGTGACGTCGGCGAAATCGCCCGAGGCGAGCTTCGCCGTGACCACGACCTGCGCGGCTTCGTAGCGGCTGTTGAGCGCGATCTTGGCCGGCTGCACATCGAGTCCCACGACCTGCGCGCCCGCGGGCAGCGTTTCCGGCACCGGCGCCTTGGCCTCGGTGGCGGTGATGGCATTGGCAAAAACGGAGGCGTTGCTGACGGCGAGCAGCGCGGAGAGGACGTAGGCTTTCATGGAAAATGGGGTGCGATTACTTCGCTTCGAGTTGCGCGGTCTTGGCGGCGACGGCGACCGGACCGATCGGCACCGGGACAAATTCTTTCACGACCTTCGCATTGGCCGCGCTGATCAAACGCACCCGGCCATCTTCACCCGCGGCGGCGACGTTCTGGCCGTTGGGCTGGAAGGCGAGCGCATAAATGCCCGCGGGCAAGGGCACGCTGCCGAGCAGTTTCACCTCGCTCGTGTAGTGCGCCTCGGTCTTCGCTTTTTCGTCGTCGGTGCGCGCGGTGAAGGCTTTGTTTTCGATCGCGAGAATGTCCACGGGCATCGCGGTGTGGAAATCGTAGTTGTAGAAGTTCACCGCGCCGGTCCCGTCGAGCGAACTGCCCGCGGCGAAGGACTTGCCGTCGGGCGAGAAGGCTGTGGCATAGATGCGGCCTTCCATGGCGGGCCATCTGCGAATGAGGAGCGCGTTGTCGCCGATGCGACGCTGGACCTGGCGCACGATGCGATAGGCCTGCGGGATGCCGTCTGCGCCGCCGACCAGGAATTCATCGCGCTCCGGATGCCGCGCCACGGTTTGCAGCCCCCCGCGGAGCGCGCCGGGCGTGATCGAGGAGAGGTTGTCGATGAAA
This sequence comes from Chthoniobacterales bacterium, assembly GCA_038208565.1. GTDB lineage: Bacteria > Verrucomicrobiota > Verrucomicrobiia > Chthoniobacterales > Chthoniobacteraceae > Chthoniobacter. The sequence continues at coordinate 9,430 of JBBQYR010000032.1, read as the reverse complement.
CGCTGGGAGGCGACTTCGGTGAGCTTCGCGCTCATGTCGCGCCCGACGCTCACCAGTTGGTCGCCCTTGTGCGTGAAGACGGTGTCGAGCACCCAGTCGCTGTGCGAGCTCTGCAGCAGCATTTGCTGGCCGGTTTCCGCGCTGATCGCCCGCACGGAGTTGTCCGGATTGCCGAAGGAAACCATCTTGCCGTCCGGCGACCAATTGACGCCGTAGAGCGTGTCGTAACCCACGGGCACACTTAGCGCGAGTTGCCGCTTCTCCACGTTCCAAATCTGGATCTCGCCCATCTGCGCGGGGCGACCGGCAGCCGCGGCGAGTTGTTTGCCATCCGGCGAAAAGCGCAGGCTCTGCACGCGCTCGCTCAGCCCGATGAGCCGCGCCACGAGTTCCGAGCCATCGCTTTTCCACAGCAGGATCTCGTGGAAACCGGCGACCGCGAGGAGCGAGCCATCGGGCGAAAAGGCGAGCGAGGTGATGACCGGCGAGCGCTGATATACGGGCGGATGCTCGGCGTCGATGTGCTGGCGGGCGTTGGCGGGCGTGTCGTCCACCGCGCCTTCACCGATCCAGCGCCGGATCAGCGCGATCTCCATGTCGTGCAGCGGCTTCTTCTTTGGCGGCATTTCGGCCTCGCCGTTGGTCGGCGTGATCTGCTGGACGAGGAACGACTTGTCCGGGTCCTTCGGCGTCACCGCTTTCATGCCCTCCTTCGCGCTATCCTCGCCGCCCACGAGCAGCTTGGCGAAGTCTGTCATGACGTAGCCGCCTTTGGCTTTCGCTGGCTGATGGCAGCCCTGGCACTGAGCCTGGAAGATCGGCCGGATCTTTTTGAAATAGCTCACGGGAGCGTTCGGATCGTCCACGTCCTTTTTGGGCGGAGCAGCGACGACCGACGCGGCGAGTGTCGTCAGCAGGAGGGCGGAGGAAAGCGGACGGAAGTAGCCGAAATTCATGCGTTTGGTTCGTGGCGGGGGCGGCGGCGAATCTTAGCCCCCGCGCCCCCGCTGCCTAGTTACGGGATTGCGTAGAGGCCCGCGGCAGTTGAGCGATTTTTTACATACGAAAAGCGGCGCTGCCGGATAGATAAGAGCGAACTCCCCATGAAGCTCCTCGCTCTATTCCCCGTCGCCCTCCTGAGCATCGCTACGACCCGGGCGCTGGCGGTCGACACCAGTTCCCTGCCCGCGTCCGCGACGGCGCCCGTGGATTTCGCCCGCGACATCCGGCCGCTTTTCGAAAAGCACTGCGTGAAATGCCACGGCCCGGAAAAGCAGAAGGGTGGCTGGCGCGCAGATGTCCGGGACTCAGCGCTCAAGGCCGGTGACAACTACGCACCCAATATCGTGCCCGGAAAGAGCGCGGACAGCCCGCTGATCCACTTTGTCGCCGGTCTGGAGAAGGACATGCTCATGCCGCAAAAGGGCGACCGCTTGAGCGCGGAGCAGATCGGTCTGCTCCGGGCATGGATCGATCAGGGCGCAACTTGGCCGATGGAGGAAAAGCCAGTCGTGGATGAAAAGAAAACGCACTGGGCGTTTCAGCCCGTGCGCGCCGTCGCGCCGCCGGCTCCCGGAAACCCGGTCGATGCTTTCATCCGCGCCAAGCTTACCGAGCAGGGCCTCGCGCTTTCTCCCGAAGCCGATCGCGCCACGCTGATCCAGCGCCTGAGCTTCGACCTCATCGGGCTACCGCCGACGCCGGACGAGATCACCGCTTTCGTCGCCGACTCCGATCCGCGCGCCTACGAAAAGCTCGTCGAGCGCCTGCTCGCCTCGCCGCACTACGGCGAACGCTGGGCGCGGCACTGGCTCGACGTGGTGCGTTTCGCGGAAAGCCACGGTTTCGAGATGAACCGCGTGCGTCCGAACGCGTGGCCATATCGCGACTACGTCATCCGCGCCTTCAACGAGGACAAACCTTACGACCAATTCGTCCGCGAGCAGTTGGCCGGCGATGTCCTCGGCGTCGATGAAGCGACCGGCTTCCTCGTCGGCGGGCCGTGGGATCAGGTGAAGAGCCCCGACCCGGTGCTCACTGCGCAGCAGCGCGCCGACGAATTGCACGACATCGTGAGCACGACGGGCAGCGCCTTCCTCGGCCTCACCGTCGGCTGCGCGCGCTGCCACAATCACAAGTTCGATCCCATCTCGCAGGTGGACTATTACGCCGTCACCGCCGCGCTCCAGGGCGTGCGGCACGGCGAACGCCCGATGCGTCCCGCGGATGCCGGCGAGCGCGCGAAACAAGCCGACGTGCTGCGCCAAAAATTGAGCCCGCTCAATGCGCGCCTCGCGGAGTTTCAGCCGCTCGCGCGACCCGGTCGCGTGTTGCTCGTCGATGACAGCGCCCCGCCTTCCACGACCACCAACACACCCGGCATCACGCAGATCGAGCAACCGAAAAGCGGCCAGCCGATCACCTATTCGCCCGGCAAGGAGCGCGGGCAGGCGGACGATCCCGGCGACCCCGCGCGGTTGCCGAATCTCGGCGAGAGCTATCGCTACTGGGCGGCGGCGCAGGGGAAGAGCGAGGATTTTTTCTCCTGGGACCCGAAGCTCGCCGGGCGCTTCCGCATCTGGCTCTCGTGGGGCGCGTGGACGACGCACGCCCAAGACGCGCGCTACGTGCTCGATCGCGACGGCGACCTCGGCACGAAAGACGACCAAGTGGAAATCGCGACCGTGAACCAGGGCGAATTCGCGGATGGCACGGCAGCAATCCCGGAGCAAAAACGCTGGAGCGGCCTGCGCGCGGCTGGCATCTACGAGCTCAATTTGGCAAGCCGGCTGGTGCTGCGCTCGGGTGAGAAGGGCGGGCCGACCGTCGCCGAGGCGGTGATCTTCGAGGAGGTGTCCGCCGCCGACGCCCCGGCGGGAGTGGCTCCGCACGTGCGCCCGCCGGTCACGCATCGGGCCAACGAGGAGTTGTTCGATCCGGTCGAAGCGAAGTTCGTGCGCTTCAGCATCCAGTCTTCGAGTTCCTCGCAGCCCTGCCTCGATGAACTCGAAGTTTTCACCGCCGAGCCGAAGCCGCGCAACGTCGCCCTGGCCAGCGCCGGCGCGAAGGCGAAGGCCTCGAGCGTGTTCAGCGACGGGATGAATCCGAAGCACCAGCTCGCGCACCTGAACGACGGGCGCTACGGCAACAGCCATAGTTGGATTTCCAACGAAAAAGGCGCCGGATGGGTCGTGGTGGAGTTGGCCAAAAGCGAACGCATCCAGCGCATCGTCTGGAGCCGGGATCGCGCGGCGGAAAAGCAGGTCTACGATGATCGCGTCCCGACCAGCTATCGCATCGAAGTCTCGCGCGACGGCGAGCAGTGGCAGCCCGTCGCTTCGTCCGCGGATCGCCTCGGCGTCGAGTTGCGCAAACGCGTCGCGGCGATCCCGACGCTGAGCCGCGTGCCGGCGGGGCAGAAGCAGGAAGTCCAACGACTCATCGAGCAGCGCGCGAAGATCGAAGCCGAGATCCAGAAGCTCACGACGTTTCCCGAGGTTTATGCCGGGAAGCTCGAGGCACCAGGCCCGACTTATCGCCTGCATCGCGGTGATCCGATGCAGAAAAAAGAGGAGGTCGCACCCGCCGCACTCGTCAGCCTCGGTGGAAAATACGCGCTCGCCGCCGATGCCCCCGAGTCGCAGCGCCGCCTCGCGCTGGCCGATTGGATCGCCGACCCGAAAAACCCACTGACGGCGCGCGTGATCGTGAACCGCATCTGGCACTACCACTTCGGCACCGGCCTCGTGGATACGCCGAGCGACTTGGGGCTGAATGGCACGCGCCCGACGCATCCCGAACTGCTCGATTGGCTGGCCGGCGAATTCATCGCGCGCGGCTGGCGGATCAAGGAATTGCATCGCCTCATCGTGAACTCGGCGACTTACCGCCAGGCCGGCCATCCCAACGCCGAGGCGCTGAATGTGGACGCGGGCGCGCGCTGGCTCTGGCGTTTCCCTCCGCGCCGCCTCGAAGCCGAACCGCTGCGCGACAAGATCCTCGCCGTGAGTGGCCAGCTCGACCTGCGCCTCGGTGGCCCGGGCTTCGATCTCTTCGAGCCGAACGACAACTACGTGAAGGTCTATGTGACCAAGCGCGATTATGGCCCGGCGGAATTCCGGCGCATGATTTATCAAAGCAAACCGCGTGTGCAGCTCGACAACGTCTTCGGCGCGTTCGACTGCCCGGACGCCGGCCAGATCGCGCCGCGCCGCACCAGCTCCACCACGCCGCTCCAGGCGCTGAACCTTCTGAATAGCCCGTTTGCCATCCAGCAGGCGGAGTTCTTCGCCGCGCGCCTGGTAAAGGAAGCGGGCCTCGACGCAGGCACGCAAGTCGACCGCGCGTTCCTCCTCGCCTTCGGGCGCAAACCCGCGGCTGAGGAAGCCAGCGCCTCGACATCGCTCGTGCGCGATCACGGCCTCGTGGTGCTCTGCCGGGCGCTCTTCAACTCCAACGAATTTGTCACCGTTTTCTAAATCATGACCGATCTCTCCCGCCGTGAAGCCCTCAAGAATCTCGCTGGACTCGGCGCCGCCGCGCTCGCCGGACCGGCGCCGCTCTTTGCCGCCGACGCCAAACCCAATCTCATCCGTGAGGAGAACGCCCGGCCGGGCACGCGCGACTGGATGCTCACGACGCCACGGATCGACAAGGCATCGAAGTATCGCTGCCCGTGGATCGAGGGCTACTGCTCGCGCACGAGCGTCCGCGCGGGCGAGACGATCTCGTTTCACGTCAGTGCGAATCCCGCGGCGCGCTTCACGATCGATCTCTACCGGCTCGGCTACTACGGCGGCGATGGCGGGCGGTTTTTGCAACGGCTCGGGCCGTTCGAGGGCCGCGTGCAGGATGATCCGCCGGTCGGGTCGAAGCGCGTGCGCGAGTGCGCGTGGGTGCCGTGCGCGGAGCTGCGCGTGCCGGCGGATTGGGTGAGCGGCGTCTATCTTGGCAAGCTCACCGCCGAGGTCGAGGGCGTGCAGAGTTACGTCGTCTTCATCGTGCGCGACGACCGCCGCGCGGACTTCATTTTCCAATGCAGCGACCACACCTGGCAGGCTTACAACCGCTGGCCGAATCAGTTCTCGCTCTACGACGATGGCGCGAACCAATGGTACTGGGGCGGCGGCGTGCAGGTGTCGTTCAACCGGCCTTACGGCAAGTATTGCCAGATCATGGACGCGCCGCTTTCCACGGGCTCGGGCGAGTATCTGCTCTGGGAATTTCCGCTCGCATTCTGGATGGAGCAGCACGGTTACGACATCACCTACATCTCGAATCAGGACACGCACACCGATCCCTCGGGGCTGCTGCGCGCGAAGGGTTTCCTGAGCGTCGGGCACGACGAGTATTGGACGATCGAGATGTTCCGCAACGTGCAGGCGGCGATCGCGCAGGGCGTGAACGTCGCCTTCCTCTCCGGCAACGCCGTCTGCGGGCGCGTGCTCTTTGAGGACAAGGTCCGGGCCTTCGAGCGCGTCGGCGTTTTCGGCCCGCCCGGTGGCACGCGTGAGTTCCAAAATATGTCGAGCCTCGAGCACAAGCGGCCTTATGGAAACGAGCTGATGGGCGCGCACAGCACCGGCCCGGTGACGGGCGGTGCGGACTGGATTTGCACGAAGCCGGCGCACTGGATTTACGAGGGGACGGGGATGAAGGAGGGCGACGCGATCCCGGGAATCATCGGCTGGGAATGGCATGGCGATCCCGCGCCGATCGCCGGGCTGGAAGTCGTCGCCACCGGACCCACGCAGAGCAAACCGGGCACGCCAAACGGCGGCATCTACACCGCCACGATTTATCCCGGCCCTCGCGGTAATTTCGTTTTCAACGCCGCGACCTGCTGGTGGGCCGATGGGCTGAGTGCGCCGCCCGGTTACGTGCGGCCGAAAGTCTATACCGAACCCAAGGGCCCCGATGCGCGCATCCAGCGCATCACGCAAAATCTCCTCGAAAGAATGCGCCGCGCATGAACCACGATCTCTCCCACGCCGGCCGCCATCTGCTGAGCCGTCGCGATTTCCTCCGCTGGGGCGGCACCGGCCTCGGCGGCATCGCCCTCGCCACGCTCCTCGCCGAGCAGCGCCTGCTCGCGGCGGATCGTTCGCCGATTCGCCCGATCATCGATCCGAGCAAACCCTACGCGCCGCGCGTGCCGCATTTTCCCGCCAAGGCGAAGCGCGTGGTCATGCTCTTCTGCTCCGGCGCGGTGAGCCATGTGGACACCTTCGACTACAAGCCGGAGCTCGTGAAGCGGCACGACACGCCGATGCCCGGCAGCGACAGCCTCGTCACGTTTCAAGGCGCGCAGGGCAACCTCATCAAGCCGCTCTGGGAGTTCAAGCCGCGCGGGCAAAGCGGCAAGATGGTCAGCGACCTCGTGCCGCATCTTGCGGAGCTGGCCGATGAGATGTGCTTCATCCACTCGATGACCGCGAAGTCGAACACGCACGGCCCGGCGGAGAACCAGATGAGCACCGGCTTCACGCTCGATGGCTTCCCCGGCATCGGCGCGTGGACGACCTATGCACTCGGCAGCGAATGCACCGATCTGCCGGCGTTCGTCGCCATCCCCGATCCGCGCGGCACGCCGCAAAATGGCCCGCGTCATTGGGCGTCGGCGTTTCTCCCGGCGGCGTTTCAAGGCACGCCCTTCAATGCGGATAAGCCGATCCCGAATTTGCAGCGGCCGCCGTCGATCAGCGAAGGTGACGAGCGGGCGACGCGCGATTTTCTCAAGATCCTGAACGATCGCCACCTCGCGCAATATCCCGGCGACAGCGACCTCGCCGCGCGCATCTCCGCTTACGAACTCGCGGCCAAGATGCAGCTCGCTGCGGCGGAAGTCGGCGACCTCAAAAAAGAAAGCGCCAGCATGCTGGAGTCCTACGGCATCAACGACGCCAACACGAACAAGGCCGGCTTCGGCCGCAACTGCCTGCTCGCGCGCCGCCTGCTCGAGCGCGGTGTGCGTTTCGTTCAACTCTTCAATGGCTCGTATGCGATGGGCGAGGGCGTGGGCAATTGGGACGGCCACAAGAAAATCGTGGACCAATACGCGATCCACGGCCCGATCCTCGATCAGCCCGCCGCCGCGCTCCTCCGCGACCTGCGCCAGCGCGGTTTGCTCGACGACACGCTGTTTGTTTTCGTCACCGAATTCGGCCGCATGCCGACTTTCCAAAAGGGCGCCAACGGCCGTGACCACAACCCCAAGGGCTTCACCGTGTGGCTCGCGGGCGCCGGTGTGAAGCGGGCCTTCAGCTACGGCGCGACGGACGAGTTCGGGTATCAGGCCGTGGAAAACGTCACGACGATCTACGACCTGCACGCCACGATCCTGCACCTGCTCGGCCTCGACCACGAGCGGCTCAGCTTTTACAACAACGGCATCGAGCGCCGCCTGACCGACGTGCATGGGCATGTGATCAAGGACGTGCTCACCTGACGGCTAGTCGCCGAGCGCCCACACGGTCACCGCTTTCTCGACGCCCTTCACTTTCTGGGGCGGCAGTTCCTTGAGCGGCACCGGTTGCTGGAGCGCGGCGCGGGTGGCATCGCTGAGGACCACGGTTTCGCCGACGGCCTTGGTCAGACTCTCGATTCGCGAGGCGAGGTTCACGGTGTTGCCGATGGCCGTGAATTCCAGCCGCTCCGGCGAGCCGATGCTGCCGACGACGGCCGGGCCGGTGTGGATGCCGATACCGACGCAGATCATTTCTTCGCCACTGGCGGCGAGTTGCAGGTTGAGTTGATGCAGGCAGTCCAGCATGGCGCGTGCGGCATGCACGGCTTCATCCGCGTGCCGATCGCTGGTCGCACCGGCGCCGAAGAGTGCGAGCAGACCGTCACCGAGGAATTTGTTCACCATGCCGCTGTGGTGCTCTTCGATCACGTGGACCATGACGCGCAGGAATTCATTGAGCACACGGACGATCTTCTCCGGCGCTTGCTCGGCGGCGCGCGCGGTGAAGGAGCGGATGTCCACGAACATGACGGTGATCACTTGGGTCGTGCCGCTCAGCCCCGGATCACGCGCGAGGATTTGCGCGGCCGCTTTGCGCCCGACGTGAAGACCGAACGTCTGTTGCAGGCGTTGCTTTTCACGCAGCTCGATGACCATGCGGTTGAATTCGCCGATGAGCGCGCCGAATTCGTCCGCGCGTTTCAGCGGCACATGCACGTCGAGGTTTCCCTCGGCCACGGATTGTGCGGCGTCGCGCAATTGATCGACAGGTTCGGCGACGAGCCAACTGATGAGCACCGCCGAGCACAGGCCGAAGGCGATGCCGATCGTGCCGACAAAGGCGGCGAACCATACGGGATGCCCGGCCGGCGAGGGCGGGGCGAAGTCGAGCATGAGCAGCGAGCCGATCGGGCACAGCCCCGCGGAGATGGCCCACATGAGGCCGCGTCCGCGGAGGGAGAGCGGGTAGATGCGTTCCATGCGATCGGGCCGCGCGCCGTGGAAGAAGACGGGGAAGAGCCCCCGGTGGCTGGCGAGTTCGATGAGGAAGAAACTCTGCGTGACCGAGATGAATGCGGAGACGGTGAAGGAGATCGGGAGATGCCAGAGCAGGGGACGGCTGAGCGGTTCGCCGATGCTGAGCAGCGCGATGAGAAAGACGGGGATGCAGAGTAGCCACGCGGCGCCGGAGACGAGTGCGCCGGACCATGGGAGATGGATGACGCGGCGGCGGGCGCGATCGAGTTCATCCTCCGGGACGGACTGGCCGGCGAGCAGGGCGCGGAGCGGACGGCGCAGCGAAAAGACGACCCCGAGCCAGACGGCGACGGCGACGGGATAGACGAACAGGTTGTAGTCGAGGACGGTGTCGGAGAAGCGCTGCTTCAGCGCGTCCGAGCCGAGCAGCGGATTCACGATCACGCGGTTGTACCAGATATTGAACCAGCTCCCGATGATCTGCGGGACGAGCGGGGCGAGCGCAGTGACCATGAGGCCGCGGCGCAGGAGCGGGCTGTTCGGGATCAGCGCAGGGTCCACGGGCGGAAGTAATCGAGCAGGATGATTTTGCCAGGAAGTTGCTCGCGCTCCCAGATGCGCAGCACCTCGGGAAAATCGGTGAGCTTGCCGAAGATGAACCCGCGATCGAGCGGCTGGAAGAAGTCGTCCTGATGACTCGGCAGGGTGAAGCGCGGGTGCAGTCGGCGGACGGCGGGCGCGAAGTGTCGGCGCGCATCCGGCAGCGCGACGCCGAGGATGGCGAGGTCCACTTTCATCGCTGGTGGCAGCGTGCCAGGGACGCCGCCGGATTCGATGTAGATGCGCTGGCCGGCGGCTTCGATGAGGAAGGCGAGCGGTTCGCCGAGCACCCAGTCGCTCGGACGGCGTGGCGGGCTACCCGGTTGCAGACGTTCGCCCGGCATGGGCACGGAGCCGAGCAGGCGGTCGTGTTCGGCGGCGAGGACG
>JBBQYR010000031.1:0-35082 GCA_038208565.1 Chthoniobacterales bacterium | reverse complement strand
AACAAGGTGATCCCCGGCCGGACCTACACGGTGAAAGCGAACGCGAACCTGGTGACCCCGCCGACGACGGTGGGCGCGCCCTTCACCGTCGCCAGCGAGGAGACGAACCGGCTGTTTCAGGACGGCGCGGCGACGGGGGCGCGGAAGTTTTACTACCTGGAAATCTCGAAGCCGTAGGTGGGGGCGCTTGCCCGACAGCGCCGCCCAATCCGAGCGATCACCGAACACGCCGGGAAGATGGGGAGGGCGAGGAGTGCTGGAGGGCCCCGCTCCGTCGGTGCTGGGTGGGAGGCGGGGCCATGGAAGCGACGGAGCGCTTTTCCTCCAAAGGGGTCAGCGGTAGAAGGCGGCGATCTGCGTGACGACGTATTCCTGCTGCGCGTCGGTGAGTTCGGGGAAGATGGGGAGGGCGAGGGTTTCTTGTGCGGCGCGTTCGGACTCGGGGAAGTCGCCCTCTTTGTAACCGAGGTCGCGGAAGCACTCCTGCTGGTGGAGGGAGAGGGGGTAGTAGATTTCGCTGCCGATGCCGGCTGCCGTGAGGTGCGTGCGGAGGGCTTCGCGCTGGGCGACGCGGACGATGAATTGGTTGTAGATGTGGTGATTGGTGACGCCGCTGGTGGCGTAGATTTCGGCGGGGAGGGTGACTTTTTCGCCGAGTCCGTGGCGGGCAAAGGCGGCGCGGTAGTAGGCGGCGCGGGCGCGGCGTCCGGCGCTCCACGAGTCGAGGTGCGGGAGTTTGACGCCGAGGACGGCGCTCTGGATGGCATCGATGCGGAAGTTGCCGCCGACCCATTTGTGGTAGTAGCGGACTTCCATGCCGTGGTTGCGCAGGGCGCGGATCTTGGCGGCGAGGGCGGCGTCGCGGCACACGACCATGCCGGCATCGCCGAAGGCGCCGAGGTTTTTGGTGGGGTAAAAGGAGAACCAGCCGGCTTCACCGATGGCGCCGGCGCTGCCGAGCGGGTGCTGGGCGCCGAGGGCCTGCGCGGCGTCTTCGAGCACGGGGATGCCGTGGATTTTGCCGAGTTCGACGATGGCGGCCATGTCGGCGCACTGGCCGTAGAGGTGGACGGGGATGATGGCGCGGACGTTGGTCTCGCGGTTGAGGGCTTCGGCGAGCAGGGCGACGTCGATATTGTAAGTCGCGGGGTCGATATCGACGAAGACCGGGGTGGCGCCGAGGCGGGTGATGCAGCTCGTGGTGGCGAAGAAGGTGTAGGGCGTGGTGATGACCCGGTCGCCGGGCCCGATGCCGAGGGCCATGAGGAGGACGAGCTGGGCGTCGGTGCCGGAGGAGACGCCGATGGCGTGCGCGGCGCCGCAGTATTCGGCGACGGCCTTTTCAAACTGCTCGGTCTTGGGCCCGAGAATAAGGGCTTGGGAGTCGGCGACGGCTTCGATCTCGGCGAGGATCTGCGCTTTGAGCGGCGCATACTGGAGGCGGAGGTCGAGGAGAGGGACTTGCATCGGCGCAGAATCCGCAGCGGGCTCGGCGGCGTCGAGTGGGATCTGCGAATCAGAACGAGCGATGCTGGCGGAGCCAGATCGCGAGGCGCCAGCCGACGAGCCCGAGGAGGGCGACGGCGAGCGTGGGCAGGAGGAAGGTCCGGGGCTGGAGGGTGGGTTTGGCGGGAGTCGAGAAGCGCACGGCGAAGAGCCGCTCGCCGGGTTCGCCCTGCGCGCTGATCGGCACGACCCGGACGGTCCATGGCATGCCGGGACGTAGTCCGCGGAGAGTCGCGGCATGGAAGCCGTCGGCTTGGACGATCTTTTGGTCGCCGATCGGCACCCACCTGGCGGCCAGGTCACCGCCGGGTGCGAGGTAGAGTTCCCGCGCTTCCACGCGGAATTTTGGGTCGGTGGAAAGGGCGAGCGGCCACTTCACGGTCGCGGTCGTGGAGGTGACCTCGGAAACGCCGACGCCCACCGGGCGGATCGCGTCTTCGAGCCAATCGGCAGGAGCGGCGGGCGGGAGATTCTGCGCGTCCGGGCTTTCCGGCGTGGCGGCGGGAGCCTCGGGGCCGCCGGGTATCGTGGAGGTGTCGGACGGCTGGCTCGTGGCGGTGCGGCGCGAGGCCTGAGCGCCCGCGCCGACGTGCGCTTCCACGGGCACGTCGAAGGCTTGCGCGCCCACTTTGCACTGCAACCACGCGCGGAAGCGGCCGGCGCTTTTGCTTTCGATCTCGAGCGGGAAGCTGCGCTTTTCGCCGGCGACGAGCAGGGTGGAGTTTTGCGCGGTGCGGAAAGGCGCGGCGATGCTCCAGGTCACTTCGGCGGTGCTGCCGCCCACGTTTTCCAACTCGAACTGAACCGTGGCGACTTTCCCCTGCGCGACATTTTCAAAGACGATGGCGCGCGGAGAGGCGCGGACGATCGGGCCGACGACTGCCGCCTTCACCGGGACGCTCAAGGCGAGGTCCTGGCCTTCGATGCGGAGTTCGGTTTCCAGCGCCTGCACGTCGCCGGGCGCGGATTGGATCGGCACTTCGACCTTCGCGCGGGCGGGCAGCGAAACCTGCGGCGGCACTTGCAGGCGGGCGTCGGCTTTGAGCTGCAAGGTGCGCGGCTCGTCGGTCTGGTTGGTCAGCTCCACGGTCCCCGTGCGCACGGGATCGCTGCCCTCCTGGCGCAGGACGATCGGATTGGGGCTCGCGGCGACGGCGGATTCCGCGAGGCCGCGGAGCGTGGTGCTGTGGGTCGGGTCGGAGGTGAAGCGCGCGACTTTTTCAAACGTGCCGCCGGTCGTCGGCGTGAAGATCAGCTTGTAGATCGCGAGTTCACCGGTCTTCAGCCGGTAGCCGATGGGGCCGTCGATTTTCCACGGCGCTTCGACGATCACTTCGCCCGTCGCCAGGCCGCCGCCGCGGTTGGTGATTTCGAGGAAGCGCGTGACCGGCGTCCCGGCGCGCACGGTGCCGAATTCGATCGCGTCGGGAATCTCCAGCAGCGGCGGTTGATCGACGATGGTGATGCCCACCTCGACGGGCGCGGAGACGCCCGCGGAACTCTGGACGGAGAAGAGAAATTTGTCGGTGCCGATGGCGAGATCGGCGGGCGGTTCATAGACGACCACCGCGGCTTCGCGCTCCGTTTTTCGCGGCTCGGAGACCTTGCCGTGGATGGGCGGAGTGCGGATGAGAAACTTCAGCACTTCATTCGCCCGACCGTGAATCTTCAGCGGAATCTCGGTCTTCCCCTCGCGCCGGATCTTCACGGTCAAGGCGACCGGCGGCGGCGGAGCGATGCCCGCGCTTTCCTTCCGCTGCGCGGAGGCGGGCAGGAGCATCAGGCAGAAAAATAGGGCGTGGAGCCAGGCCGGGCGGGGAATCATGCGCTGCACAGTGGCGGACACGTTGGCGCATCGCGGGCGGGCGCGTCCATCCTTTCTCGCGGACGTGTCGCGGAGGCCGATTATGTGGTTGCCGCCGAGGGGCGGCATCCGTATGAAACAGCAACTTTTTTCCGCCGCATGAGACTCGCTGGTCACTTTTATCCGCTTCTAGTCGCCTTGATCCTGCTCCTCACCGGGCTCGGCCAGACCGCCTCGGCGCAGTTTTTCGGGTCGCGCAATCCGCCGATGAAAAAGGCCAGCGAATTGATTCGCCGGCAAAAAGGACCGGACATCAACCGCGGCCTGGAATCGGTGATCAATCAGGACAACTCGCACGTCCGCATCTCGATTTCCAAGCAGCGCCTTTATTTGATGGTCGGCGACGATGTCTATATCGACACGCCGATTTCTTCCGGCAAACGCGCGGGCATGACGCCGACGGGGCGGTTCACGATTTTGCAAAAGAACGCCGATCATCGTTCGAGCGTGTATGGGGATTTCGTCGATCGCAATGGCCGGACCGTGCGTTCGGGAATCAGCACCAAGGTCGATTCCGCACCGAGCGGCACCAAGTATCGCGGCGCGCCGATGAAGTTTTTCTGCCGCCTGACCTGGACTGGCGTGGGCTTCCATGTGGGCGTTCTGCCGGGCTATCCCGCGTCGCACGGTTGCATCCGCCTGCCCGCCGATATCGCGCCGCTCATTTACGCGAAGGTGAAGCTCGGGACGGTGGCGGTGATTTCTCCCTGACGCAGCTCAGGCCAGCAAGCGGCGCCGGAGGATATTGAGGGCGGTTTGCGTGGTGTGATGTTTGAAGTTTTCCCGGTCGGAGGGAAAGCGATGCCGCTCGACGATGGGGCTGCCGAGTTTCGTGGCCAGCGCGATAAAGACAGTGCCGACGGGCTTGGCTTCGCTGCCGCCGCCCGGCCCCGCGATGCCGGTGGTGGCCAGCGCGTGATCGGCCCCGGTGATGCGGCGCGCGTCTTCTGCCATAGCGCGCGCGACCTCTTCGCTCACGGCGCCGTGCGTGGCGATCAAGGTGGGATCGACGCCGAGCGAGCGCTCCTTGGCCGCATTCGCATAGGTCACGAAACCTTCGAGGAAGACCGCGGAGGCGCCGGCGACATTGGTGATGCGATGCGCAAGAAAACCGCCGGTGCAGGATTCGGCGAGGGCCAGCGTTTCCGTGCGCTCGGTGAGCAGATCGACGACGACCTTCTCCAGCGTCCGCTGGTCGCGGGTGATGATATGCGGGCCGAGTTTCTCGACGATGATCCGCTCGGCTTCATCCAGAACCTCCGGCTTGCCAATCGTGCGGACATCGACTTCGCCGGGACGCGCGCAATAGCCGAGCTCGATGCCGAGCGCGAGGAGCGGTTCGCCGATCAGTTCCTCGACGCCCGATTCACCCACGCCCGCGAGGCGCACGAGCCGCATCTCCACCGTGGGTTGTGGCGGTAGCGCGTTCTCCAGAATGGGCAGCACGCTTTCCGCGAGCATCGGCTGCAGTTCCCGCGGCGGTCCGGGCAGGAGGAAAAGGTGCGGCGTGAACGCGCCTCCAGCGTAAGGGCGCGGTGCGAGATAGAGCCCGGGCGCGGTGCCGTGATTATTGACGAGCACCACGGCGTCGCGCGGGCGCTGGGCCTGCCGGGCATTGCGCGGACTCATCTGCAGATTGCGCCGGGCAAAGCGTGCCCGGATCGCATCCATCACCGACTCGTCGTGGACCAGTTCCTCGCCGAGCAAATCCGCGACCACTTCGCGCGTCACGTCATCGGTCGTCGGTCCGAGCCCGCCGGTGATCAGCACCACATCGGCGCGCCCAAAAGTCTCGATGAGCGCGTGGCGGATCGCGTCGTCGCCATCGGGCACCGTGACCTGCCGCTGGAGGCGCAGCCCGAGCGGGAAGAGCGCCTCGGCGAAGAGGCGCACGTGGGTATTGATGACGCTGCCGAGCAGGAGTTCGGTGCCGGTGTTGAGGACTTCGACGCGCATAGTCATCCGCGCTCGACTTGCACGTCGCTCAATTCACCGGGTTCGCAGGAGATATTGAGCGAGATCGGGCGGCAGCACACGGCGCAGTCTTCGATGGTGGAGTAGTCGCCCTGCGAGGTGTCCACAGTCGTCGGGAAATACTCACCGCACCACGGGCAGGGAACTTCCGTCTCGACGATGTAGGTCACAGATCGAGCTTCAGCCGCGGCGCGTCGCCCCACAGTTCCTCGAGGCTGTAAAAAGCGCGTTTGTCGTGGTGAAAGATGTGGACCACGACATCGGAATAATCCGCGACGATCCACTGGCTGAGCGGGTAGCCATCCACGGCGGTCGGCTTCACGCCTTCCTTTTTGAGCTGATCCTGAATTTCGGCGGCGATGGCCTTTAGGTGAGGCTCGGAGGTGCCGGAGCAGATCAGGAAAAAATCGGTGAAGCTGGAGATGCCGCGCAAATCGATGGCGACGATGGCTTCGGCTTTTTTTTCCGCCGCGAGGCGGGCGCAGCGGCGGGCAAGGGATTCAGAGTCGATGGGGTGGGTCCTGGTAAAGGTGATGGGCGGCGATGAGGGAGCGCACTGGCTCGGGAACGAGATAGCGGATCGATTCGCCGCGTGCAACCCGCGTCCGTATCTCCGTGGCCGAGATGTCGATGCGCCGGGGCAGCACCTGGAAGCCGGCGGCGCCTTCTTCGGTGGCTGCGCCGCGGCCAAAAACGACGAACTCCACGAGGCCGCGCAGGTCGTCGATCCGCCGCCAGGTGTGGAGCTCGCGGAGATTGTCAGCGCCGATGAGGTAAGAGAAATGCGCGTCAGGATGGCGGGCCCGCAGGCGCTCGACGGTGTCGATCGCGTAGCTCGGACCGGGCGCCTGGATTTCCGATTCATCGAGGTCAAAGCCGGGTTCGTCGGCGAGTGCCGCGACCAGCATCTCGTGGCGGAGCGAGGATGGCGCGGGATTCGTCGCGAGCTTGTGCGGCGAAAGCGCGGTCGGGATGAAGATGACGCGATCGAGCTTCAGCATCTCCAAGGCATCGCGCGCCAGCACGAGATGGCCGTGGTGGATCGGGTCGAAAGTGCCGCCGTAGAGCGCGAGTCGCATGCTCTAAAAAAGCGGACGAGCCGAGCGCAACGCGCGCGGAAGGATGGGCCGGAAGTTCATCGGAAAAATGGTGGGTTTGGTGCGGCGACTCGTTACTCTGCGCTGGCTATATGGAACGAACTTCCCTCGGTCAATTACTCCTCACGGGCGTCCCCGGCCCGGAACTCGATCCGGACACGGCGGCGATTTTTCGTCGGCTGCAACCCGGCGGCTACATCCTTTTCGGGCGCAACATTCAATCACCCGCGCAACTGCGGAAGCTGATCGATGACCTCCGCGACCTCAGCCTCGTCGAGCCGATCATCACGATCGACCAGGAAGGCGGACGCGTCTCGCGCTTGAAGCTGATCGGCCACGAGCCGCCGAACGCCAACCAACTCCGCGACAAGAACGACCTCGACCTTATCCGGCGCCACGGCGTGATCACCGGGCGACTGCTCCGCATGTTCGGCTTCAATCTCGATCTCTGCCCGGTGCTCGACATTTCTTTCGACGACGACGCCGACAACTCGCTCCGCGGGCGCTGCTACGGCAACGACGTCGCGCAAGTCATCCGCAACGCCGGGACCTTCAATGAAGCGCTGCAGAGCGAGGGCATCCTGAGCTGCGGCAAACATTTCCCCGGCTACTCCCGCGCGCCGCTCGATGCGCACCACGAGCTGCCCGAGATCGCGCTCAGCCGCGCGGAGCTCGATGCGCATGAACTCGCGGTCTTCGCGCACTTCGCCGACAAGATCGACTCGATGATGATCGGGCACGGCTTCTATCCGGCGCTCGAAACTACGCGCACGCCGTCCTCGCTCTCGCGTTCGGTGATCACCGATCTGCTGCGCGGCGAGCAGGGCTTTACGGGGCTGATCATGACCGACGACCTCGACATGGGCGCGATCCTGAATCACTACGGTCTCGAAGAAACGATTCGGCTCGCGATCACCGCGGGTAACGACCTCGCGATGATTTGTCATCGCGTGAATGTGGTGGAGGAAGCGTTCGGTCATCTCGAAAAAGTCGCCGCGCCGGAGCTCGATCGGGCGCTGGAGAACGTCTCGAAATTCAAGTCGCATCAGGCGCCGCCGGAGCCGTGGAGTGAGGCGGAGTTTTTGAAGCGCGATCTCGAAGTGCGGGACTTGCGGGCCGCGGTGCTCGGCGAAGAAGCCGCGGACCAGCGCAGTCCCGAAGACGGCAAGCGCTCACCCGTCGAGGTGTATTAGCATGGCGGCTGACTACCGCATGTCGGTGGCGCTTTTGCCACTGCTCGAATCGACGCAGGTTTTCTTCCTCTACACGGCTTTTCTCGAACTCGAGGACGCCGGGCTCATCGAGCTTTCTTGGGACACGAAGCGCCGGGTCGAAGACTTCGCGATCGTCGCGGAAATGGAGCGTGTTTCCGACGGGGCGCGCCGCCGGGTTTGTTTCGATATTCACGACCGGAGCTATCTCTTCAGCGTGGAGCAACTCGCGGCGAGCGACACCTATTTCAAGCGCAGCCATCATCCGCCGGATGTCGAGGCGCTGGAGCCCGGGGTGCGGCGCAAGGTGGCGCCATTCGGGCCGATCTTCGGGCCGGGCCATCGCTCGGCGATGGGTGGACTGTTGTGGGGCTGGGGCCGTTACGCGGCGGCGCGGCCGGCTCGGGCCAAGGACAGCCTGCGGCACTTGAGCGATTTTCTGCGACTGCCGGTGACGCGCGATTTCGAGCGGGCTCCGGATCACGATTTACCGCCGCGGGTGCTGCTCCAGACGCGGCTCTGGATGGAATCGGAAGTGACGGGCGCGCCCTTTGCCCCGGAGATCAACGAGGAGCGGGTCGGCGTGGTGCGCGGGTTGCGGCGCGCGCTGGGGGAGCGTTTCGTCGGGGGCGCGCTGCCGACGCCTTTTGCGCGGAAGAATTATCCGGACGTGGTGTGCGAATGGGACACGCGGCGCTCGGCATATTTGAAGACGATGCAGACGTGCCTGATCGGCATCTACACGAAGGGCCTGCACTACGCGACGGCTTGGAAACTGGGCGAATACGCGGCGGCTTCGATGTGCATCGTGGCGTCCGGATTGCGCGACACGTTCGTCGAACCTTTTACCGAACCGCGCAACTACCTCGGCTTCACCGCACCGGAGCAGTGCGTGGAGCACTGCGTGCGCTTATTAGAAAACCGCGACGAGGCGCGAGCGATGGTGCAGGCAAATCACGATTACTACGTGAATCACATCCGGCCCGCCCGGCAGATGCGGCGGTGGATCGAGCAGGCCTTTTCCGCGCCTGCCGTCTAAATCAGGCCGTTTTGAGTTCCAAGGGCGGCTTGGCCGGCGCCGTTTGCTCGGATTTGAGACGCTCCCATTCCTCCATGCCCTCGGTTTTGACGGTGCGCGCGGCGGCCACGGCGCCACCGGCGAGGACGATGCGCACGGTATCGAGGAGAATGAAGACATCGAGGAAGAGGCTCATGTTCTTCATGTAGTAGAGGTCGTATTCGAGCTTTCGCCGGGCATCGAGCGTCGAGGCTCCGTAGGGGTAGCTGACCTGCGCCCAGCCGGTGATGCCAGGCTGGACCATGAGCCGTTCTTCGTAGAAAGGAATGTCCCGCGCGAGCTGCTCGATGATTTCCGGCCGCTCGGGACGCGGGCCGACGAAAGACATGTGCCCGCAGAGCACCTGCCAGAGCTGGGGAATTTCATCGATGCGATAGCGCCGGAGGAAGCGGCCCACGAAAGTCACCCGCGGGTCGTTTTTACCGCTCCAGACCGCGCCTCCTTTTTCCGCATCGACGCGCATTGTGCGGAGCTTGGTCATCTGGAAAGCCCGCCCGAAACGGCCATTGCGGGTCTGCCGGTAAAGAATCGGGCCGGGGGACGTAAGGCGGATTGCGATCGCGGCGAGCACGATCAGGGGTGCGCCGAAGAGGAGGCCGAGCGCCGAGCAGATGATGTCGAAGAAGCGCTTCAGCTTTTTGATGTAAAGGAGCTGCGGTTCCCCGCTGGCGTTGAGGAGCCATTCGGAGCTGATCAATTCCAGCGGGACGTACTGCTCGATTTCCTCGCACAGCGCGATCAGCGGCATGACGGAGATACCGGAGTAGCGCAGCTTGCAGAAATGCGTGGTGAGCGTGGCGTCCGAAAGGCTTTTGTTCGTGCAGAGGACGCGGCTGATTTTCTCCCGCGCCACGAGCGCCGAAAGCTCCTCCATTTTGCCGAGAATGCGCAGGTTGCCCTGCGGCTGATAGCCATTGAAAGCCACGACGCCGACGAATTCCAAGTTACGCCCGCCGAAGTTGGCGAACAGGCGCGTCTCCGCCTCATCGAACGCGCTGGTCACGACGTAGGCCACGCGCTCTTTAGCGCTGCGGAGCGCATGGAGCATCACGACGTGATGCAGCAGGATGGTAACGTAAGAGGCCAGCGCGCCGATGAGCATCACGCCACGACCCAGCGGTCGGGCGGAATTGAGGTAGGTGCCGCCGATCACCACCAGCACCGCGGCCAAAATACAGCCCACGAGAAGCAGCGATCTTTCAAAGACACCCCGCCCGGCGCTATGCGTCGAATAGAGTCCGGCAATGTAGGTGGCGGAGGAAAAAAATAACCCACCGAGCACGAAAAACGGCCAATGAACCCAGAGGGAAAGGGTGCCTTCCTCGCCAAAGCGCAGCATTACCGCACAGATGAACGCGAGAGTGAACAGCAGGCTGTCTGTCGCGAAGTGCAACGAGACATGAAACCAATGCTTACGGAGGATTCCGTTGCTGTTCATTAGGTTTGCGGAAAAGGGCAGACAAGCCGTTGGCCAAAGAGTTGGGTGGCCTGAGGCTTATATTTTCAGTTCGGAAACCTGTTGGAAGGAGGTGCCGGTGGCAAGTTATTTCACAGTTTTTTGTAAGTGTTTGCCCTACAAAATTACGCCATCGGGATCGCTGTAGTCGTCACCGATTTTGAGCTGCTGGATGAAAGAACGGTGGAGAAGCAAAAAAAACCTCACCCTTGCGAAATGGCGAGTCGGTTTCGCAAGTCCAGTCGGCAGTTCTCACAAGTGAATCGGGCCGTCGCCGTCGGCGCGATTGACGTGAATCGTGCCCAGAGCGCGATCTAGGGGGCCGAGTTGTTCTGCAAGTGCCGGGGAGCACGCGAAGATGAAATTGGACGGACCGGCGAGGTAACCGCTGGCTCGCAGGGCGCCTAGCCAGACGGCGTGCGTCTGATTCGTCACGATCATGTCGCTCGACAGCGCCCGCAGATGGCGCGTGGCCAGCATCACCACTGCGGCCTCTTCGCCGGGCAACGCCAGACAATCGACCAGCGAACCGACGCGCAGATTCCCAAAATAGCGGTCGTCCTGCATGGGAGTCGAGCGGACCACGGCCCAGCCGATGTCCCGGCTCGCGCGGATGCAACGCAGGATCATGTTCTTCGGATTGCCGTCGCCGAAGAGCACGTTCTGGGTTTGCCGATCGCGCACCCCTGCGAGCGCGCAACCCGCCCGGCTGGCCTCCCAAATGCCGTCCGCCCAGTCCCCATATTCCGAGACCACGTCGCTGCGGTATTCCTCCGCCAGCCGCGCCTTCGTCCGCATCGCCTGGACGGCGTGAAGACCGATCGACCCGACGCCGCTGAACGCCGCCAGATCGAGCAGGCGCGCTCGCAGCGTCGTGCGACGCAGCGATTGAATCTGCCGCAGGAATCGAAATGGGCGCAGCACTTTGAAGCGGAAAGGCAGGGGCGCCATCTGCCAGCCCGCGGCTGCGAGAAGCTTGGGCAGAGGCTGATGCACCCCACCCATGCCCAGCGCGTAGAGCAGCGGATGATCGCGCACGGCCGCGCGCATCATCTGCACGCCGGCCATCATGTAGCGCCGGTCCCAGATTCCCTCGGAGAGCGGTCCCTGGTAATTGGCAACGCTGCTCAGTGCACCGCGGAGCCACGATGGCTGCCGCCGGATCGTGAATCCGCCGCGGACGGTCTCCCCATCGAGCGCGAGAAAATACTCGCGGTAAGTCGTCCGATCCGGCGCTTTCGGCAGCCACGTGGCGAGCGCCGTTTTGCTCAGGGAAAACGGTGCGCTATTCGTCTGGCCGCGCGCGTTGAAAGCGGCGACGGCAGCTTCGTGTTCCGGAAAATAGGGGACGATGCGCAGGGCCATGAGCCGGTCTAAGAGGACCCGTGCCGGAGCTTCGTGAACAGCCAGCGACGCTGCAGGGCATTGCGTTCGGCGGAGGTGAGCTGGTGGATCCCGCCCTGCTGCTCTGCGAGGAAATCGAGCAGCGTCCCGACCGGCACAAACCATCCGCCCAGCCCGGCCAGCCGCTTCATGAGCTGCACGAAACGCGGGTCGAGCTGGCCGTCGACGTAGAAGCGCTTGGCAAAATGCGTGTAAACGATGCACGCGCCGCCTTCCGCGACGAGCTGGTCCTGATTGGCCTCGCTCATCAGCCGCACGAAAGACTCCAGGTCCGCACCTTCCGCCGATGCATACCACGCATTCACCCACGGAAATTCCGCGTCGCGATACGGCATCCACGGACAGGCGGCGAGGGTGTTGATGTCGCGATAGACGAAATTGCGGACGTAGGTCACGCGCTCGCGGCAGAGGTCGCCCCAGAAATACGGACTCTCCGGCACATGTCCCTCGGCGCGCAGCGGACTGCGGAAATTCGCCAGCCGATAAATCGAGCGATACAACCCGCGCAGCCGTGCGTCGCCCCAGTAGACGCTGTCCGCGTTTTGAAAGTGATTGGAAAAACTCCGCGGGTCGTGGCCGAACTGCTCGCGGAAAAGGTCGAGCCCGCGCTGCGTCTCCGGGCGCCGGGAACTGTGACAGCGCACGCCGTGCAGGCCGATCTCGAAACCCGTCCGCTGGAGCGACTGCGCCCACGCCAAATACTCCGGCAAATCCGTGCTCAGACCGCTCAGCCGCGCCTCCTGCGTCGCCGCCAGCGTCCATACCGATTTCGTCGTGTGGATGCCTAACTCCCCGAGGAAATCATAGACCGGCCGGACGTTGTCGAGGCGGTCGTAATCCGCGTCGTCGAAGACCGTGAAAGCGAAACGCTTCCCCTCGGGCCACACGATTCGTGGACGCTCGGACGTCATCAGGCGGCGGGGTCGATCAACTCCTGCAGCGTCAGCACTACAAGCCGCAGGCTCAACATCTCGTACATCTGCTCCTCGCTAAACTGCACGCCGAATTCCTGTTCGAGCGCGAGCATCAGGTTGAGGTGCCCTTGCGAATCCCATTTCGCCACGGAGTCGGGCGACGAGTCGTCGTCCAGGCGGCCCGGCTCGACGCCGAAGACGGCGGCGAGAACGGTGCGCACGCGCGCGTCGAGATCAGCCCCGGCGTTCGATGGTGATGAATTCGGCATGTCGGATGGTTTCTGTGGAGAGGTCGAGGAGGTATCGTTTGTGCGGTTCGTCGCCGCTGGTCAGCGTAAAGCCGCGTTGATCGAAAAAGTCGCGCACTTGGGCGTTCTTCGCCGTCGGGAGGAACTCGGCGGCGAGGCGGGAAACATTTCCGAAAGCGCGCGCGGTGGCGATGGTTTCCTCGAGCAACGAGTCCTCCAGTCGCCGGCCCAGGATGCGGCAACTGAGCAGAAAGGTAGCGATGCGCGGGCCGCTTTCGTCGCGCGCCACGATTGCCGCGCCGGTGAGTCCGTAGTCGCCAAATTTGTCGCGCACCTTCATCGCGAGCACGCGCCAGTCGGGCGACTGCTGCATGTGCTCGAGGTCGCCCGTCGAGTAGCGCCGCGTGGTCAGGTTGAATTGATTTGTCCGCTGCGTGAGTTGCGCGACGCGCGCGATCTCGCCCGCGCTGACCGGGCCGATCTCCGCGATCAATCCGAGCCCGGCCAGATACTCGTCGAGATTCGCCGCTTGGGTGGAGGCTGCTCCGCGATGGTGCTCGACCTGATACTGCTGCGTGCGCGCCGCGTCATCGTCGGTCGTCGCCACCTTGACGAAACCCGTGTAGCTCCGCAGCAAATCCGGCAGGAGATGCGTCCGCTCCGGCACGGCGAGCACCTCGACGCTCGGCAGCGTCTGCCGCACGAACTCACATTCGACCGGGCTGTCGTCGATGAAGACGAACGCATCGAGCCCGATCCGCAACTGCTGCGCGAGCGCGGCGAGATTGTCCGCCTTGTTTTCCCAGTTGATCCGCCAGCCGGCAAAGTGGGTGCGGTGCAGCAGACAGTGCGGATGTTGATCCAGCACTTCGAGCACATCTGCTTCGTTGTTTTTCGTGCAAAGCACGAGCAGCACACCCTGCCGCTGGAGCTGCAGCAACTGGCGCTGAAACGTGTGGTAGATGCTGCCGGGTTGATCATGCGGATGCAGACGGATGCCCTCCAGGCCATCCTCGCCGACGACGCCGCCCCACAGCGTGTTGTCGCAATCCAGCGCGAGCACCTTCTTGATCAATCCCTTCTGGCTGGCCAGCGCCGCGCCGAGGATCGTGGCCCAGCCTTGCAGCGCCGGAGGTTGAAAGGGCGACTTGTAGAGAAACAGATAGCGCGCATCGACCGCCGCGCCGCGTCCGACGGATTCCACGATCTCTCCGAAATCCACAACCAGCACGCGCCCGTCGTGGCCCGCGAGTTCGTGCACGCCCGCATTCAGCCGCGCCAGCGTCGCGGCGTCGCGAGGATCGACCGAATGGATGGGGCGCAGGAAGGTATTGATCGCGATCAGCGCGCTGGTGTGTTGGCGCAGCAGGGCGACCTGCGCCCGCAGATGATCGAGCACGGCCTCGACCTGCAGCGCCTGATTCGCATCGAAAGCGAACGACAGGTGATCGAGCCAAAGCGCGAGGACGATGAGATCGTGCGGCGCGCGGCGCGTCGGCGAATCCGGATCGAGAATCTCCTGCGCGTAGGTGTCGTAGTCGCCAAACTCGACGTCGAGGTGCAGCAGGCGCCGGTAGCCTTCGAGGCGCAGGAGCGGCGCGAGTTGGTCGCAGGTGAAATTGCGCAGCACTCGCACCCGCGCACGATGAGGCCAGGAAAGATCGAGCTGCTCGAGCTCGCGCACCGCGGCGAGGACCTCGGCCAGCTTTGGTTGCGGCGAGGAAGGCAAAAGAGCACGCACCACTTCGGGCGCGCTCATAGCATCACCAATCCGCCGCAGACGCGCAGAGTTTCGCCCGTGATGTGCGCAGCGTCCTCGCTGAGCAGAAAGGCGATGGAATTGGCGACATCCTCGGGAGCCGCGAGCCGCCGCAGCGGCGTCTGCATCTTGCTGAGGAGGCGTGCTTTTTCCGGCACCTCGGAGATCAGGCGCGTGTCGGTCATGCCGGGCGCGACGGTATTGAAGCGGATGCCGCGGGGCCCGTGCTCGACGGCGAGTGAACGCGTGGCGCTGGCGAGCGCGGCCTTGGCGGCGGCGTAACCGAGGAGTTGCGGTGGCGGAGTCGCGTCGGCGTAGATCGAGCCGACATTCACGACGGCACCGCGGCCAGTCGCGAGAAAGTCGGGCAGCACCCGCTGGATGATCCGCAGCGGCGTGAAGTAGTGCATCTCCATCTCGTGCGCGAGATCCTCGTTCGTCGTTTCGGCGAAGGCGCGATTCACGATCTTGCCGGAGGCGTTGTTGACCAGCGCGGTGATCGGCCCGAAGCGTTCGCGCGCGGTGCGGAGCATTCGGTCGAGCGCAGCGGTATCGAGCAGATCGGCCTGGCAGGCGAACGCGTTGCCTTGGTCCTGCGCGATGTCCGCGACGAGTCGCTCGGCGCTCTCGGCGTCGGAGCGGTAGTTGATGATGACCGCGTAACCATCGCGCGCCAATCGGCGCGCCGTCGCCGCACCGATACCGCGGCTTGCCCCGGTGACGAGCGCGACCTTGGCCGCAGTTGCGCTGCTCGTCTGCGGCGCCGCCTCTTCCGTCTCCAGCACCTTCACCCGGCTCGTGCCGGTGAGCACCGTTTGCCGGTGCTGATTCGTGATCTGGATTTGCAGATCGAGGATGCGCTGGCTCGGCGAGAAAGCGGTGACCGTGCCGGCGATCTCCAGGGTGTCGCCGATCCGCACGGGGAGGAGAAATTCGAGATTCTGCGAGAGCCAGAGCGCGCCTTCGCCCGGCAGCTTTTTCCCGATGATCGTCGAGATGAAGGAGGCGCTGAGCATCCCGTGCGCGACGACGCCCTTGAAGCTGGTCTTCTCGGCAAACTCGCGGCTGACGTGCAGCGGGTTGTCGTCGCCGGTGAGCTCGGCAAATTTTTGCACATCCTCTGCGGTGATCGTGTGCGCGATCGTGGCCGTCCGTCCGACTTCGTAAAGAGCATCGCGCGATGTGGGGAGGTTGGGCATGGGTGAGTGAGGCGGCTTCGACCGGGAAGGCGCTTGTGATAGCTGCCGCGAGCGGGCGTTTCAAACGAGAAGTCCGCGACTAAACAGAGCGCCCGTGGGGTGCGGGAGCGCGATCGAGGGCCGCGAGGACGGCCTCGGCGTTGCGGCGCCAGGTGTGATGTTCGCTCACGGATCGCCGTGCGGCGTCGCCCAATCGCTGCCGCTCCCCGGGATCGCCGATCAAGCGCGCGAGCTGCGCCGCGAGATCGGCGGGCTGCTCCGGGGTGAAGAGGATTCCGTTTTGCCCGTGTTCCACGACGGCTTCGATCGGCTCGGTGCGCGGCGCCACGATGGCGCGCCCGCGGGCCATGTATTCGAAGAGCTTGATCGGCGAGCGGAAGGCGTTGCTGTGCGGGACCACGCAGATGTCCATCGCGGCGATGGAGCTGGCGGTCGCCGCGTGCGGGACGGAGCCGGTGAAAATCACGCGGTCCATTAATCCGAGCTCCCGGGCCTGCGCGGCGAGAGCCTCGGCCAGCGGTCCTTCCCCGACGAGGAGCAGGCGCAATCGCGGCTCGGCGGCGGCCAGTCTGGCAAATTCGGCGAGCAGTAAGTCGAGCCGATGCCACGCGACGAACCAACCGACGAAGCCGATGATCAGCGCATCCTTGCACCCGAAATGCTCGCGAATAGCGGCACCGTCGGCGGGCGTTTCGAGCGACTCTTCGCTGACGGCGTTGGGCAGGACGAGGATCTTCTCCGCGGGCACGCCGAACGCCTCGATGCGCCGTCGCAGATGTGGCGAGACGACGACGATCAAGCTCGCGCGCTGGAAGGTGAGCCGATCGGTGAGTCGCGCGAGCGGGGCGAGCCAAGGGGTCGCGCGGACGCGCTCGTCGCCGGCCAGTTCGTTCACTTCCACGACGAGCGGGATCCCGTGGCGCTGAGCGAGAAAGGCCGTCGCGCAGAGGAAGAACGCGTGGCGTTCATAGATGAGACCGTACGAGTCGCGAGCCAATCGCGAGCGCAGCCGCATGAAGCTCACGAGGTTGTAGGCGATCTCCAGCAGCTCGAAGATCAGCCCCGGTGCTTTCGTGGCGAGGCGGCTGAGGAGGCTGCGCTGCTTCTTCTCGCCGAATGGATTGGCCCCGGCGGATTGGCCGGGGTTCACGCCCGTGGGGCTGGAGAAGGTGACTTCGTGTCCGAGCTTGGTGAAAGCGCCGGCCACGCCCGCGATGTGCACGCCCTCCGCGCCGGTGCCTTGCGTGCGGAAGTGGTAGAGGATTTTCATGACACCGCTTGGCGCAGGAGTTTGTCGTAAGCTGTCGTCGCGCGTTCCCACGAAAACTGCTGCGCGTGGGCGCAAATCCGATCGCGAGCTGGCGGGGTTTGCAGGACCGAGCGCAGTGCTTCGGTGAGTGCATCGAGGTTTCCCTCGGCGAAAAGACGGCCCAACTCCGCGGCGTTGTGGACCTCGGGAATTCCGCCGATGCGGCTGGCTACAACGGGCAGGCCGCAGGCGAAGGCTTCGAGGACGACGTTGGGCACACCTTCATTCCGACTCGGCAAGGCGAGCACATCCGCAGCCTGCATGTAGCGGGCGACGGCGGGCGCGTCCTTGCGGCCGACGAAGACCACGCGGTCGGATGTGCCGAGGTGTGCGGCGTTTTGTTGCAAGGCGTCGGCGAGCGGCCCGCCGCCGATCAGGACGAGCCGACAGTCGGAGAGATCGGGGTCCGCACACAAGCGGGCGTGCGCCTCGACGAGCAGTCCGGGATTTTTGATGTCGTAGAAGTTTCCGACGAAAAGAATGACGCGCCCGTTTTCCGGCAGGCCCAACTCACGGCGAGCAGCGAGCGAGTCGCCCGGTTTGAAGCACGCGAAGTCGATGCCGTTGTAGATGGGAAGCACGCGTTCGGCAGGCAGCCCGGCTCCGATGAGCAGGCGGGCGAGTTCGCCGCTGCGGGTGACGACGGCGCGGGCGCGAGGGAGTCGATCGAGGATGATTCGGCGCCGCGCGGGCACGCGCAGATATTGATGCACGTCGGAACCCTGGGCGATCGCTACGAACGGGAGGGCGAGTTCCGGCGAGAGTTCGGCGAGGGCACAACAGTCGGGGAAAATCCATGAACCGAGGACGACATCGAAGGCGAACTCGCGGCGTATTTCGCGCATAGGCGTGCGCAGCGCGCCGGCCATCAAGCGATGATTCCAGCGGCTGCCAAACTTCGGCACATACAGGCTCGGCAGGTAGCGCGGCTGGAGCGCGGCGTCAGCGGTTCGTGGTCGCCAAGTGAGGCGTTGCCAAGGGAGTGTGGAGCGGATTGCCAGCACACGAATCTCCCAGTGGTCTGCCAGATGGTGGAGCAGCGTGGCGTTATCCAGCCCGCGCCACGGCTGCGCTTCGTCGGGAAATAAATTCGAGACGAAGAGTAGTTTCAACGGCGGGACTCCACGACATTCACGGAAGGGCGGACCGTGCGGTTCTGACGATAGCGAAAATCGCGGCACTCGCCCGGATTGCCGGAACAACCAGCTTCGGCTGCATGCACGATATTCACGAGTTCCCGCGCGGTGACGTAGTGAAAGCGCCAGTCTCCATCCGCCGCCGCGAACTCAGCAAGGCTGCGGTGGAAGGTGCGCATGGGTTCTCCGAGGAGCATTCGCGCATTGGCCGGCTTGGCGCCGTGAGTATGCAGCTTCACGAACAGCCAGTCAGGCCTGCCGGCTACGGCGATCCGGCAATCGAGCCAAAGCTGCAGGCGCGAAAGCGTGGGTGGGTTGGAGCCGGTCAGGTCGCTGTTTTCGATGCGCGGGAGCACGCCGAATTTTCGGCGCTGCCAATTCAGCGCGAGCGGGCCTTGCACGATGAGGAGTTGGCTGGGGTCGGCAGGATTTGCCGGTTGCTCTACGCTCACGCGTCGTCCGGTGTCGTGGGACTTCGGCTGTCCGGTGCCGCGGGCGTAGTAGAGGGAATTGATCGTGCGGGTCTGCGTGCGATTCGGCGCGGAGGGGAGGGTGAAATCGGCGTAGCAACCGGTCTCGCGGAGCACGGCGAGTTCGTTGCGCACGCCGCAATGCCGGCCTTCGGGATGCGAGTTGTCGAGCGCCCAATTCCCGTGGACGAAGCCGTAACGCGTGGCGCCGTAGTCGTCGGTCGAAAGCAGCCCATGGCCGCTCAGGCGCTCGATCCCTTGCGCCAGCGTGCGGCGGAGATTTTCGGCGGTGTCATTCTCGTGGTGGAGGTGGATCTCCGTCTCGCAGCCGGTGGCGTGGCAGAGGTCGGCGATCCCGCGGACGATCGCGGGCTCATATTGCTCGATGGGGAAAAAGAAGGTGTGTCTTGGCGCGACACCATCAGCGTCGCGAAACTCGGCGGCCATCTTCGGAAACTCGCGCTGCCAATGATCAACGCGCGCCTGAGCGTCGTCGGCGTCGGAGCCGTGCCGCGGTTCAAAATGATCGCACACCGCGATCATCACGTGACGAATCCCGCCCGGCACCGCAGCGCGCTCGCGGCGGAGCCAGGCTGGCAGCCAGATGTCGAGCGCCTTGATCATGGCGAGGTGACGGGGTGGTGCCGGAGCAATTGAGTTGGCTTGGAA
Organism: Chthoniobacterales bacterium; assembly: GCA_038208565.1. Lineage (GTDB taxonomy): Bacteria > Verrucomicrobiota > Verrucomicrobiia > Chthoniobacterales > Chthoniobacteraceae > Chthoniobacter. The sequence continues at coordinate 15,788 of JBBQYR010000031.1, read as the reverse complement.
GGGGTTGGAAGGATAGTCATGCCGGCCGTCCTCGCGCAGCGGCGAGCGTGCAGTAGCCAATGTCTTCTCCCGAGTTCAAGTTTTATCTCCTCTTGCCGATCCCGCTGATCCTCGCGCTGGTTCTCCCGCGAGCGGGGCAGCGCTTCTTTCGAAGCGCGGCGGGTATTCTGCGGCGGCTTGCCCGGCAGCCGGCGTTGTGCCTCCTGCTGGTGGCCGTGGTGGGTGGGCTGATCAGCGCCGCTCCCTCGGCGATCCGGCGCCCGGCGCCCAAGGTCCATGACGAATTCAGCTACCTGCTTGCCGCCGATACTTTCGCCCATGGGCGTCTGACCAATCCGACGCCGCTGTCCTGGCCGCATTTCGAATCGATCCACATCATTCTGCAGCCCACGTATCAGGCAAAATATCCACCGGCCCAGGGAATGGTTCTGGCCGTGGGCCAACTCCTCGCGGACCCGCTCCTCGCGGTATGGCTCAGCATCGGGGTGGCCTGCGCGGCTGTCTGCTGGATGCTCCAAGGCTGGCTGCCGGCGCGCTGGGCGTTGCTGGGCGGGCTGCTCACGGCGTGTCACCCGCAGATCATCACCTGGGGCTACAACTACTGGGGAGGAGCCGTCGCGATGACTGGCGGGGCGCTCGTGTGCGGCGGGGTTCGCCGGATGGTCGGGAAGCCGGGGCGCGGAGTCTGGGCGGTCGGGCTTGGCCTGTTTCTCCTCGCGCACAGCCGCCCGTATGAAGGCCTCGTGCTGAGCGTGCTGGCAATCGGGGGTGGCGCATTTCTTTTGTGGAGGGAAGGCGGCAGCCGTTTTTGGGAAGTGGCGCGGCGTGGTGCTCCACCGCTGGCGGTCGCGGGTGCGCTGATCTTGCTGACGATGGGATTTTACAACTACCGGGTGACGGGCAGCCCGACGCGAATGGCCTATTCGGAGCACCGCGACCAGTACGATGTGACTCCGCTGTTTTTGTGGGAATCGATGCGGCCGGAGCCGGTCTACCGGCATCGCGAAATCCGGGACTTGCACGTGAAGTGGGAAGTCGAACTCTGCGGGGCCAACGATGGGCTCGTGCAGGGCATTCGGCGGAAGTTGCATGCGCAGGGACAGGGCTGGCTGTGGATGGGGTTGTGGGCTCCGCTGCTCCTGGCGGCGCCGTGGTGCTGGCGCCGCGACCGGTGGTTCCGCGTCGCGGTGGCGGGGTTGGGCGCGGTGGTGCTGGCGCTGCTCGTGGGTCAGGGAAATTTCCCGCACTACGCCGCGCCGGGTGTCGGGCTTTTGGTCCTCGTGATCATCGAGTGCATGCGGCAGGTCCGCACGTGGCAGCGTGGACGCGGAACCGGTGTGGCCTTGATCCGCTGGGTGGTGGTGCTCGGCGTGGTCTCGGTGCCGCTCGTCTGGTCCCGGGCGTTGACGAAGAACGAGACCGGGTGGTTCCGGGACCGCGAGCGGGTCGCGCGGGAGCTGGAATCTCGGCCCGGCCGACATCTCGTGATGGTGCGGTATGGCGAGGCCCACAACGCGAACCGCGAATGGGTTTACAACGCCGCGGACTTGAACCGGGCGCCGGTGATCTGGGCGCGGGAAATGGCGCCGCAGGAGGATCGGGAATTGTGGAAGAACTATCCGGGGCGGACCATCTGGCTGGTGGAGCCCGATCTGCCGGAACCTCGCCCAGTCCCGTATCCGCTGGCCGATGACGCGGCCCGGTAATTACCGCCAGCCTCGCTGGTAAGTGCCGGCAAAGTAATGCCAGGCGCCGCGGAGGGTCATGATGTTGAGGAAGACGAAGGCAGCCGGGAGGGTGAAGAGGCGCCCGCGCTTCACGACCAGACCGAGGAAGGCGAGGAGGTAGAGCGCGACCTGCGCGGCGAAGCTGACCGCGTAAAATGGATGGCGGAAAAGGATGGCGGAACTGACCAGGCACGCGACCAGCCAGAACGGTGCGGTTAGCCGGAGATACTTGTGCGCGATGAGCTGAAGCCACAGGCGATTCTTGGCAGGGTTGAGCCAGTGCGGGTGGCGGAACAGCATCTGGAAATTCCCGGCGAGCGTGCGCTGCTTGCGGCGCTGTTCGGAGCGGGGATCGAGCGGTTGTGGGTCGAAAGCGTGGATCGCGGGATCGTGGATGACGCGCTGGCTTTGCAGCGCGATTTGCATGGGGATCACGACGTCGTCCAGAATCGTATCCGCCGGGATCGGGCGGAAGCAGGCGCGGCGCACGGCGTAGATCGCCCCGGTGCAGCCGATGCATGAATCGTAGCGGGACTCGGCAGCTCGGAGCGCCTTTTCAAAACGCCAGTAGGCATCGACTCCCGCGCCCGCGGTGCTGGTGGCGGCAGCAATCTCCAGCGCGCCGCTGACCGCGCCAATCGCCGGGTCGGAAAAATGGCGGACCAGCCGCGCGATGGCGTCGGGCGCAAACTGCTGGCGCGCGTCGGTGAGGACGACGATCTCCGCGGTGCTGCGTGCGAAGGCGAGGTTGAGCGCATGGGCTTTGCCGCCGCTCGTCGGCAGCGCGATGATTTCGATGCGCGGGTCGGCGAGCGATTCGACGCGCGTGACGGTGGAATCTGTGGAGCCGTCGGAGACGAGCAGGATGCGCAGTTTGTCGGGCGGGTAGTTGCTTTGCCGGAGATTCTCAAGGCGAGCGACGATTCCGGTCTCGGCGTTGTGGGCGCTGAGGATGACGCAGACCGAAGGCTGCGGGGCGTCATTCGCCGGTGAGGAAAGTGGCCGGTTGCGCCAGCGGGCCAGCGCCTTCATGCCGAGGCCGTAGCCGAGGAAGGTGAAAAAAAGGATGCCGCTGGAGAGCCAGAAAATCGCGGCAGCGACGGTTGAGAGAGGCATCTGGAGCAGGGGGGCGCCGCCGCTACATGCGCATCATGATGTAGGCCCAGAAGCGCACGAGCGCGTAGGTGCTGAGGGCAGTGGCGGCGAGATCGAACAAGGTGATCTGATTCCACCCACGGGCAATTTGCGAGGTGGGCGATGCCAGCACTTTCGCCTCGGCTTCCGGTGGAGGCTGAAGCTCCAGAGTCATGACTTTGGTGTCGAGTCCGCGATCCGCGAAGGCCCGCTCCAGCGCCGGTTGGGGGATGAGTTGCGGGTGCCAGGCCGGCAGGTCCGGTTCGGTCGCTGGTTCCGGATCGCGTTCTCCGATCTGGATGTGGTGGAGATGACGATGCAGAGCCGCGATCGCGGCGGTGAACATGAAGAATGTCGGGCGGTAGCCGAAATCCACCATCCACGAGGAGACCAGGTAGGAAATCACGAGGACGAAAAGCATGCGCCGTATTCGCTCTTCGTCGGGTGTTTCCGTCCTCGCAGTCATGACCGTGCGGAGGCTGCAGTAGAAAATTCCGCAAAGGAAAAACAGGCCGACGTAGCCGAGTTCCGCGCCGATCATGACGTAGCTGGAGTGCGGCGCCTTGAGATAGCGATTGGCGTTGAAGAAGCTTTCCGACCAGCCGCCTTTGCCGACGCCATGGTTGGTTTTCTTGAGCATGTTGTAGCCGTGCTTGAACGCCGCCACGCGGCCCTGGATGGCGGCGTCGCCCCGCGATTTGTTCAGCTCCTGCATGCGCGGCAGCGAATAAAGCGCGCCGCTGCCGAACATGAGCGCGGCGACCAGCATCGAGACCTGCACCCACTTCGGCCGGCCGAAGGCGAGCGTGGCCAGGATCGTCACGCCGCCGGCGACAAACGCGCCCTTGGAAAGGGTGCTGTAGATGCAGAAAAGTGGAAGCACGAGGAGGCCGGTGCCGACGAGGCGCATCGTCATGGGCCGCTTCCAGATATAGTAGTAGTAGATCATCGCGATCCCCGGGACGACGGCGTGACCGAGCGCATTGGGATTGTTGAAAATCGAGAGATTGAGAACGAGGCGGCCGCGCATCGGGCCATCGGTGATGGCGAGGCTCTCCAGCGGGTCGAAGCCCAGCCGACTGACGATGGCAAGGCCCGCGATCGTGACGACCAGCCCCGTCCACCAGCCGACGAAGATGCGCAATCGCGGGATGGAGTAGAGCGTCTGGACGATGACGATGTAGAAAATGTAGAGGTTCGCGTTTTCCTTGAAGGCGGTCCAAGGCGACGGGGCCGAGATGACGATCCAAAACCAGAACCCAAAAACCATCCAGTCGTGTGGGGTCTGAAAAAGATCCTTGGGGCGCAAGCCGCGCTGGCGGAAAAAGAGCGCCGCCAGACCGGTGAGCATGACGATCTGGGCAAATTTGATCGTCGAGAAGGCGCCGGACCATTCCTGCGGCCGCAGGTAATAGACCACCAAAAACAGGATGACGGTGATGAGGTCCATCAAGTCTGCGCCCGGGCGCAGGTGCGGTAGAGGTGTTCGTAGGCGTCGGTCATCGAGGCGAGCGAGAAATGCTCGACCACCCTTTTCCGCGCGCTCGCGCCGAAGTCAACGAGGCGACTCGGAGTGGAGAGAATACTGGTCAATTCAGTCGCGAGATTTTCGACCGTGTTTAGCTCGCTGATCCAGCCATCCACACCTGCCGTGATGATCTGCTCGTGACCGACCCCATTACGTCCGAGAACCGGCACGCCACAGGCCATTGCCTCGAGCGCGACATTGGAAAGACCTTCATTCGTCGAGGGGATGGCGAGCAAGTCCAGCGTGTGGAAGCAGGCGCGAGGGTCCGCTTGAAAGCCGAGGAGATGAATCCGCTGCCGCACACTGCTGGCGCGCGCACGGGCGATCACGGACGCTTCTTCGCTGCCGCCGCTGCCGGCGATGAGGAGAACGGCCCGCGGGAATTTCGCGGCGATCGCTTCAAACGCGGCAATCAGTTGCAGGTGCTGTTTGAAAGGGCCGAAGCGGCCGACGATCCCGAGGCACTGGGCATCGGGCGGCAACCCCAGAGAGGCGCGGGCCTGCGCCCGGTCGCCGGGGGTGAAATTTGAGGTGTCGACGCCATTGGTGATCGCGGTGATTTTGTGGCTGGCAAAACCGAGGGAAAGCAGTTCGGTGCGCATGCCTGCGGAGACGGTGTGAACGGCGCAGCACCCGCGGTAGAGCCAGCGCCGCTGGCGGAGGCGCCGGGGGCTGCGTTCGGCGTCGGTGAGTTGGCTGTGTTCGCCTTGAATGAGTGGCAACCGGCGACCGCCGTAGGTCGCGAGACCGCTGTAGATGAGCGGGCCGAGATTGTGACTGTGGATGAGGTCGGGGCGGAGCCGGGAGATCGAGCGGCCGAGTCTCCAGACCGCGCCCGGCGAGAACCCGCGGCTTTTTCCCAGGACGAATGCGTGCGCCGGCGAGGGCAGGCGCTCGGCGAAAGCCCCGCGCCGTTCGAGGCAGGCGACATGGAATTCGAAACCGCGTGCGGTCAGCGCACGGGCGACGTTGACGAGCCCGTTTTCCATTCCGCCGGGTTCCAGTGAATGGACGACGTGCAGGATTTTCATGACGCACTCCGCGACAAAAAATGGGCGGCGGCCCGCAGGCGAAAAAGCGGGGGCTCGGCGACAAGATGTGGGCGGATGAAGACCGGCCAGAGGAGGATGGAAGTGAGCAGGTAGAGCCAGGCGCGCAGGCGCAGGCGGTCGTCGAAATGGGTCCACGCGATGAGGAAATAGTGAATCGATGCGGCGCGCAGCCAGAAGGGAAAATTCCCGCGTGCGACAGCGCCGCTCCGCCAGGCGCGGCGCAAAACGAGGCCGGAGTTCCGTTTCATCCGCGGAGCGTTCTTGCTCATGTTTTGCGGATGCCGACGGATCGAAGCGAGCGGCGTTCCGACGTAAAAGAATCGATGCCCGCGCGCGGTCAGGCGAATCCACATGTCCCGGTCCTCAGAGCTGCGCAGGCTGGTGTCGAAGCCCCCACATTCAGCGAAGATAGCGCGGCGGACGACGACGGAGGAGGACAGCGGGCGATTGCGGAGGCAAAAGGTCGCGACGGTGAGTTCTCCTTGGTGAAGGAAATTCTGCCGCGGAAGGGGGAGAAGTGTGCCTTCTCCATCGATCCGGGAGCAGGCCGTGGCAACCGCGGCGAAGTCCCGGCCCAGGCGTGAAAATTCCTCGCCTATGGCCCGAAGAAAACCTGGGTCCCAACGATCGTCGGCATCGAGAAAGGCGACGTGCTCATGGGTGGCGTGATGGATGCCGGTATTGCGGGAGGCGGAAAGACCGGCATTATCCTGGCGCACGTAGCGGAAGCGGGGATCGGCGTATTGGGCACAAATCTCCGGCGTGTTGTCGGTCGATCCGTCGTCGACGACGATGAGTTCCAGCGGCTCGAAAGTCTGAGCCAGCACCGAAGCGATCGCCTCAGGCAGGTAGCGCGCGTAGTTGTAGGCGGGAATGATGACGGAAACGCCCGTCAGGGAACTCGGAGGAGGGGAGGGCATGCCGGCGAAGGCTGCGAGCTAGGGGTCACGCGTTTTCCAAGGTGTGCCGATAGTAGTAATCCTGCGAGTAATAGTAATACTGGTAGTAGTTCTGGGTGGCGTTGAGGTCGAGGCGGTTCAACACGAAGCCGTAAAAATTCGCACCATTGGCCCGCAGCGTCTCGATGGCCGACCGGACCCCGCGAATCGGCGTGTGCCCAGTCCAGATGACGAAGAGAACGCCATCCACGAGGTTCTGCATGATCGAGGTTTCGGACAAGCCGAGGACTGGCGGAGTGTCGATGACGATGCGTTCAAATTGGGTGCGGAGGTCGGCCACCAACGCGGCGAAAGCCGGTGATCCCAAAAGTTCTGTTCCAGTCTCGAGGTGTCGTCCGGCGGTCAGGATGGTGAGGTTTCCGTGATTCCCTCGGCGGAATGCTTGCTCGAGAGTCGCTTCTCCGAGCAGGACGTTGCTCAGCCCCGGTTCTTTCCGATATCCGAAAAGTCGGTGGAGGCGGCCGCGCCGTAGATCGGTATCGATCAATAATGTCCTGGCGCCGGTGAGAGCGAAAGACGCGGCGAGATTCGAGGAAACGACGGTCTTGCCTTCCTTCGGCATCGCGCTGGTCACCATCACGACGTGCGGCTGTTTTGTGAGCGCTCCCATGGAGAGCATGTTCGTCCGAATGACGCGGAAGTTTTCGATGAGCGTGTTCTTCTGAGCGTTTTGCTCATCCGTCGAAGCGATCATTTCCGTCGTGCTTGTCTGTGGGACGACGCCCAAGCCGCGCATCCGGAACGCGGACTCCACTTCTTCCAGATTGGTCATCGTATGGTCGAGATATTCGATGAGAAACGGGATGCCCACGGCCAGGGCGATTCCCGCGGCCAGGGAAATGATGGCCAGCTTCAGCCGATTGGGCGAAACGGGGGTGTCGCGCACTTCAAGCAGACCACCGTATTTGAGATTGATACGCTCTTTTTCGCCCCCGAACTCGACCACGTTCATTTGCTGCTTCATGGTCGCGAGGTAAGCGTCGTAGGGCAGCCGCGACATGTCAAAGATCGCAAGCTGGGACAGGAGCTTGGCATGTTTCCGACTGAGTTCCTGATACTGGGGGAGTTTCGCCTCGTAGTCGTGTTTCTTGTTGAGGAGTTCCTGAAACTGGAGTTCGAAGCGATTTTCCGCGACTTCCACTTCGGCGTTGAGCCGCTCGTTAATGAGATCGAGCTGTTTGTGGAGTTCCACCATTTTGCGGTGTCCGGGGAGAAACGTTCGACCTACCTCCTCGATTTGTCCTTTGGTTTGCTGCTGATCCTTGGCCAGTTGATCCCAGGCATTGCCGGAACTCACCAACGAGGGGACGACGACGACGCTGTCCAACCCGGGTGGAGACTTCTGTCCATTAGACGGATTTTTTCCGTCGGTAGCGACGGTCTGACCGAGGCTTAAACGGGTTTCGGGCGAGTCTGCGGAAGAGATCAGGGAGAGCTTCGCCACGGTATCCAGGCTGGGATCGCGCAGCCGAACGCGCAGCCGTCCCAGTTCGTCGAGACGCGCCTGAATGCGAGTCAGTTCGCTGGGGAGGTTGTTGATCGAGTTAACGAGGATAAGCGTCTTGGTGAAGTCCTGCTGATCCTGAAAATCGAGTTTCTCCGAAAATTGTTCGTCGAGCTTGGCCACCACTTCCTTGAGTTCAGCGGAGTAGGTTTCGATGATCTTGTTCTTGTTTTCGATCCGCTTTTCCTGGCGATACGCGAGAAATTCTCGAACCAGCGTCTCCGACCAGCGGTACGCCCAGTCGGCAGACCAAGGCCAAACCTCGATTTCGATATTCTTCTCTGAGTTCACATAGGTGCGGAGCTTGAAGAGGAATTTGCGTTCGAGTTCGCGGCCCTCGGCATCCACTCCTAGGGCCCGCGCTGTTCTACTGAGGATGTGCGGCTCAGCGAGTCGCAAGGCGAGGTGGTAGACGTTGCCTTCCTCGTAGATTTTCTCGGTGTCCAAGGGGCGCACCAAGTAGTCCACATGAACGATCGCGTGCGAGTAATAGACGGGCTTGGCGAAAACGTAATAGGTGAGCCCCGTCATGAGGGTGAAACAGAGCAGCAGGATCATCAGCCGCGCGTACTTCGTCCCGATCGCGACATAAAGGAGGATGTCGTGCAGCGTAAACGCGGGTTTTTTTGCTCCAGGAATCATGAGGTGGGAAGGTCGCAACGGGTTTCAACGGAACCCGCCACTGGGCCGCGTCCACATACCAGCAGAGCTATGAAGGCCGCAAGTTGAAGATTCCGACCATGCGGCTGATGGTCGAAGAGGCTGTCCTTCTGGCTTAGAAGCTCCAGAATTTCTCCGGGACAACGACGATGTCGTTGCTTTGCAACTGAACGTCGGGACGCTGACCGCTTTTGATCGCGGAAATGTCCACCGGAAGTTTTGCTTTAGTCCCATCGGGCAGGGCGCGCAACACATGCACCTTGCGCTGGTCAGCGAAGCGGGCAAAACCGCCGTTTTGGAGGATAGCTGCGTAGGCGCTGATTTTTTCACCCTGCTTCAGCGGAAAGCTTCCCTGCCGCAGCACGTTGCCGGTCAGATAAACCAAATTTGCCGGCCCGGCGGGAATCGTAATGACATCGCCCTCCCCGAGGGAGAGATCAGAAGTGAGCCCGCCGCCATCGAGGATTTTGGCGACATTAACCTCTTCAACGACGCTCTTGTTGGCGGCGATTCTCATCACGCGGACTCGGGTCAGATCTGCTTTGTCGCTGACTCCGCCTGAACTGAGGATGACGTTGACAAGCGTGGGAGTGACACCGGTCGGGATTCGCCAAGGGCGGGGCTGCAGGAACTCTCCGGAGAGATAGATCAAAGGCCCATTCTCCAGATCCGCGCCCTGCTTTCGCTCAATCATCACGGAGGCGTTCTTGAGCTGCGAACTTTGCAGGGCTCTTTTGACGGCAGCCTCGGCGGCGGAGAGCGACTTGCCGGCGACCGCAATCCGCCCCACCTGCGGCATGATGATGTAGCCACCCCGGCGAACTTGGTAGATGCCGTTGAAAGAAGGGTCTTCGTTGACGAAGACTTCCAAGTTTTCTCCCGGGACCACAATTTCGTCACCAGGACTGCTCTGCAAAACCTTCGTCGTATCGGCGAGTTCTTTGTCTACTTGGTCGAGTTGCGCCTTGCTCGAGACGTAGCGAGCCTGCCAATCCTTGACCTCCTGATCGAGTCGCTCGGCTTTTTCTAGATCGCCAGCAGCTGTCTGAAGGGCAAGCTGCTTTTGGGCGGCATCCAATTTCGCTTTTGCGTAGCGAACCTCCCCTTCGAGCGTCTGTTTTTTTTCCGAAAGATCTTCAGAATCGGTCGGGCCAGTTGGGAGCTTTTCTGGTCCGGCGTTATCCGGAACTCCTTTTGTCGTCAGGGCGACTTGCGGTTTTCGAAAAGCTACTTTTCCATTGCTGGTCGTAGGGTTTTCGTCAGCCGCTCTGCCGATGCATTGCAGGATCGCGAGCGTGCAGGCCAGAAGCGTCGATGCGCCCGCCGAAGCGGCAAGTGCAGGTTTTTTGGAGGAGTAAAAATACGAGATCACGGTGGGGTAGATAAACCTTTGGTAGGCTATGGGATGCAAGAAGCGTGCGTCAATTCTAGATTCCTGAAGATTCCGTCAATTGTTTCAGTAAAAATATTTGGTGACGCTAAGGAACATGAGATTCTCGCGGTAGTTCTCATTTTCGTTCCGTGAGGTGCTCTGCTGATACTGATAAAGGAAGTGAGCGAGCAGCGTGTCGGTGAAGTTGTATCCGATGTCGAACCGCCCGGTCCATGTCTCGGTATGATCTGGATCAATGAGCGAGTAATTTCCGCTGAGTCGGATGGTCGTCTTCGGGCCGGCTGTGAGAGTCAAACGGACCCCGGCTCGAAACTCTTCTCTTGAATTACGTTCGAAATCGCTTCCTGTGGAATCCTCGACTGTGAGGTCGTAGACGTAGGCGTCGGCGGAGAGTTTTGGGCCAAGAATTTGACGGAGATTGTAGCCTACGCCCTGGCTGATTTCTTCATGAAACGAATCGAAGGTCCGGGCGTAGATCAGTGATTGCTGCGTGTACGGTCCTACGACGTGATTCAGCGAAACATTCCACAAGTAACCGGAGTCATCCTCACGACCGAAATAATACCCGCCTTCGGCGTGGAGATGAATCTGGTTGGTGATCGGTCCATCGATTCCCGCGCGGAAGATATTTTGGAAAGCATCGTTTCGATCGGAGCGAAACGCTTCGTAGCTGATGAAGGGTTTGAATCTGGTGTTATCGCGCTCAGACGCCAACTTGATGAACCCACCCTCGCGGAGGCTGGGAAGACCGCGATTTCCTTGGTTGTACCAGAGATCCTCTCGATAAATACGGGCTTGCAGGCGAATCGATCCAGGGAGCAGACGGTGAGTTTCTGCGCTAACCGTATTGCTGAAAACTACAAAGTCGGTGCGAAAATCCGTTTGGTCCCGCCGGTTCCCACCGCCTCCCCGTGATCCATTTCCTGAACTGAAAGAATACCGTCCCGCCCGAGATTCCCCGTCAAAGCGCGACCCCTCGAAAAGCTCGTAGTCATTGCGAACATTATCCGAATACGTGCCCAAACTGATCCGAAACTCGTCCGAGAAAACGACGTTCCACCCACCAATCTGGGTTTCCCATGCGATTTGTGCCCGCGTTGACGGCCCCGCGAGAACTCCGAAAGCGTAAAGGTCGGTCAGCGCAAATCCTGCAATCCCGCCCTCGCCTTCCAGAGGCAGAAAGACTAGGGATCCTGAGGTTGCTAGGTGCAGGCCCTCGGTCAATTGCGCGACGACACTTAGGCTAAGCGTCGTGATGGCAATTGTGCCTGACTCACGTTCATCGTCCGGCGTGAGGTTGATGTTGTCGCTGTGCAGCACTGCGCCCTGAAGGGAACGCACTTTGAAAAAGAAAGGTCCGATTTTCAGGTCGGCGTCTTGAGGTTCAAAGCCCCTTTGGATAAAGGGTAAACCTGCAGTGACCGTGGGAAGGTCGAAAATTATTCGGGTTTTGACGGATTCTGTTCGGGTGGACGGTTCAATCGTTGGCAACGTGATGGGGTTGCCCGACGGAAACTGGGTATTCCGAAACAGCGTGGAATGCCGGAGTCCTATCGGTTCGTTTTGATACTCGCCTTTCGGGATCACGGTCACGCCGCCCGTGCCCGTTGGCGGGCCATTGCTACCGCGAACTGAAGAATCCATCACCGGATCCGGGCTGGATGTTTTGAACTTTGGTCGAGCGGCGCATGCAGTCGCCCCCAGCAAAGAAATCAAGGCTCCGGCAATCAACGCCGGAACCAATCTTTTGATGAGCGGGTCAAAGAAGACCGATCGAGGCATTGATCGATCGCGCCAAGACTTCACGTGGGCTTACCTCCGTGCGCGAAAGTTGACGGCTTTTTCTTCTTCCCAAAGCTGTCTTTTGGAGACTTCAAAAGAAAATTTTGCGGCAGATCCTCGCGCCGGATCGAGAATGGAAGATACGCGAGCATGCCGAGAAGCGGGATTGCCAGGACCACAAACAGCCAAATGCGACGTTGGCGGACGCTAAAACTCTGGGAGTTAATGCTGATGACGCTGCAATAGACCAAGGCAAGCCAGATGATGAGGAGACAGAGAAAAACCTGAGCATTGAACTTCGCCGCTTCTAGGCTAAAACGATTTAGAAGTTCGCTCATTGAGGGGTTGGATGGGACTGATCGTTGGTCGAGGCTGCGCGGCAGGCGGTTTTTCTACGGGTTGAAGGGGGGGATTCGTAAAGAAAAAAGGAGCGATAAGGTGGCATTTTTCGCTCGCAGTTCGGGCGTGCTCGAAATAAATATGAGACGCAATGCGTGCCGAACAGCTTGCTCAATCGAGGCTGCACGCGAAACCCTAGAGCGAGTCTCTCAGGAGGGGGGTGAAGTTTCCCTAAAAATTAATTGACGGGAGGGGTGAGCCTTGAGTAAACACCTCCATCCCCTGGTGTGCTTGCTGAGCAAGTGCTGCCTCTCGTCAATAGAACAATCAAATAATAAAGTCATGACAATGAACGTAAAACCTGACGCTGGTGTGAATGTGCGGTTCGGTCTGAGTAGGACCATCCAAGCACTTTCAATTTCTGCGATCCTCTCCTGCGGTATCTTCCAGGCTTCCGTTTCCTACGGGCAGGGAGCCTATTACCCGGTATTCCCTGAGGGGTCTCCTTACGGGATGACCTATACCGGCACACCGATTCTACAGGTGGCGGATTTTTCTTTTTTGGAGACGGAACTCGTGGCGGTTACGGGAAACCCGGCTCTCACCTTGCAAATTCCGGTTCCAACCGGGTCTTCGGCGCCAACTACTGCAGACTTGACTGCGGCGGTGCTCAGCGCGACGCAAAAGATCATCGCGGGCACGGCGCCTTCCGGAGTGACGTTACAGACATTCTCCCGTGAGGTGGTGGCGTATAAGCCGGTTGATCTTAATGCTACAGTGGGGGCTATTGCTCAGGCAATCGTTGGAAGCGGCAACGCATCTGCGATTAAGATTACCGATCTGACGACGGTGACGGATACCCTAGCAAAGGCGCAGCCGCAGTTGATCGATAGTATCATCCAACCGATTCTTGCTCAGGCTCGCACCGTTGCTGCCGTTGCTAATGGAATTCCAATTATCACGAAGACGGCGATTGAGGCAATTCCACGGGATGCTGTCCGGGTATCTTCGATTGTCGGGACAGGGCTCAATAACATCATCCTGGCGAACCTGAGTGCTGCAGCGAAGACTGCGCTGTATACCTCCCCAACCACTGGTTACATTGCCACTCTTCTGGGTAGCGGTGTTGTTGATAACAACCCTGCTTTGATTGATGTAGCCGTTAAGCGCTTTACGGAAGCCAACTCCTTGAGTCTGGGGACCTTAGACCAGGTTTTGACAGCTGCATCGGCGGGTTTGGTAACGAAGAGTACCGCTACGGTCGGAGCTTTGACGGCGGGCGCGTTGCGTTCGCAGGGTGGGTTGGCGGCTGGGATTAAGTCCAGGCTGGCGACTGAACTCGTGGCCACTCCGGCCTTGGCCGCGTTTTCCGGTGAATTCGTTGATGGATATACCAGTGGAACTACCTTGGTGGCTCTTAATGTTGAGTTGAGTGGAAATGCGAATGCCGACGCAGTTGCCGGTGGCGCCACCGTCCGTGGCACGTTAGCCCCGGCGGTCATTGTGAAGGCGGCTCTGCAGGCTGAGCAGGCGACGGCTGGGGCGTCGGTCACCACAGCGAGAGAAGTGGTCCGGGCTGTGGTTGCGGGAAATCTTGATGCGGCGGTTTCAGTTGTCACTGGCGCCATTCGCACAGGCGCTGATCCTTCCCCGTACACTCCATGGGGAGATGGTACTTTCGCAGACATTGCTAGTGGCGCAGTTGCGGCAGCGCGCATTGAAAGCGCAGGTGCTCTCACCCTGACTGTAATTCAAAAAAGCAGCGCCACGGTGACGACACTTTCGATCCCGGTGGTCCAGAGCGTTGTGAATGCGGCGATTGTGGCAGCGAGCGGAAATGGGAAAAGCGGTGCTTTCGCCGACATCGTCTACAAGGCGCAATCGATCTCGCAGTCAACGCCAGGGATGAGTGATCCGCTGGTTCGTCAGGCTATTCAGTCAATTAGTGCCGTTGCTGGTGGTGCCAGCGCGCCGCATTACATCGCGGTAGTCGCGGCCCTCGCTGGGGCCAATGGAGCTAATCGTCAAGCGATTCGTGATGCCGCTTTCCTGATTGGGACCGGCGAAGTCTATCTCCAAGGTGGCGATGTTCTGGCGGCGACCAATGGCGCGAATTTGATTCGAGACATTTTCCTGCCTGCCAACATCGAGAGGGGTTATCGTCTTACCCTAGCAGCAATGGCCAATGCTCAGGCGCAGACCAATCCCGGCAGCGTTCCCACTACGGGAGCTCAAGCAAGCGTTCTTGCTGGCTTGTATGCGGCGATTTTGACAAACCCCAACCAGTCATCGGCGTCTCTTGCTGCGGCAATCAAGCAGTCGACTGGTATCCCTACAGTAACTCTGACTAACGCCGCCGTTGACGCCATCCGCGGCCTCAACGGGCTCCGGGAGGCAAACCTTCGACTGGTTGGCGAGGTTGCAACCTACGCCAGGCAGAATTCCCTGACGGGGACGACTGACGTTCTCGACTATGTGGGTCGGCAGGTGCTGGCAAATCCAACGCTCACCAATGATGTCGCCACGGCTTGGACGGTAGTTGATCCAAATCACGCACACTACGTCAGCCACGCGGTTGCGTTTAATAACCCGACTGCGGCCTCGGCGACGGTTCGCTCGGTCTTCCTCTACACGCAAATCACCAGCCCTACTCCCTTTATCCAGCCGACGTTGGGCAATCCTTCGGGTGCTGTTGGGGCGAAGGCTTATCTCTCGGGCACGAAAGGCACTATCATTGATCAACCAGCGGCAGCTGCGGCCATCACTGCTGGTTACGTCACGGGCATCCTTGAGGCGAACCTCAGCCCGGCTGCGGAGAGGAGCGCCATTATTGCAACCGTCTCGACTGCTGTCAGTGCGGCAGTTGTTCAGGAAAACGCCCTACTGAAGGGCCCGGCGCTGCCATTCAACTTCGGTGGAGATAGCAACGGCAATACAATCGCTGATAACCTCGAAGGATTTCGCCAAAGCAACGGGAATGGTGGATTAGTTTCGGGTGCCCGGACGGTGGGTGCAGCGGGCGCCATCACTGGTTACATTGCCCAAACGACCAAACTTGGTGATACTTCGATCGTGAAGGCAGGTGAAACCGCCTCCAATGCCGGTTCGGTTGCCTTTGCGGTTCTTCAGGCCTCGGTGCTGGGCAATGTGCGCCCCTACGCTTTGGAGATTGCTCAGGCTGCCGCCCAAGCTCTGCGCTGGGTCGGCGGTGCTAGTGTCAGTGCCAATGCGGCCCAAGCCGCTGCCGACATCGCCAACGCTATCGCGCCGAACGTTGTTGGGGTGTATAGCCTCGCGCAGTTGACGACTGCGGCGCTCTTCGGCATTACCGAAGCCGCCAACGGAACGATCGGCGCAGGTGCCTTGGGCTTGAATGCGCAAGGACTTGATAATGGAACGATCACGGTTAGAGCGTCTGGAAACAATAACTCCGACTTCTACGTCCATCGGACTGCGACGGGCGCGCCAGTCACTGATATCTTCAACCTGTAAAGGTATTCGATTCTAACCAACGCCCCTGCGACGCAAGTCGCAGGGGCGTTGTTTTTTAACCGATCGCTTTACTGAATTTTGGGTTCGATATCGAAAATTGATCGGGGTGCTGGCGCCTTGGCATTTGTAATTCTTGTGGTGGGCCTTCTGGTGATGCAACTCCTCATCGGGGGGGTGAAGATCATCTTTAGTGCGCCTGCCTATTCGGCCATCGGCGT
>JBBQYR010000030.1:0-35300 GCA_038208565.1 Chthoniobacterales bacterium | reverse complement strand
ACGTAGTCGATCGTTGGCTCGAAGCTCGCAGGCGTCTCGCGGGTGATGTCGTTGCGGACTTCATCGAGGTGGTAACCCACCGCGAGTTTGGCGGCGATCTTTGCGATGGGGAAACCGGTGGCCTTCGACGCGAGCGCGGAGCTGCGCGAGACGCGCGGGTTCATCTCGATGACGATCATCCGGCCCGTCTCCGGGTGGACGGCGAACTGGATATTGCTCCCGCCCGTCTCCACACCGATCTCGCGGATGATCGCAAACGACGCATCGCGCATGAGCTGGAACTCGCGATCCGTGAGCGTCTGGATCGGCGCGACCGTGATCGAATCGCCCGTGTGCACGCCCATCGGGTCCACGTTTTCGATCGAGCAAATGATCACGCAGTTGTCCGCTCGGTCGCGCATCACCTCCATCTCGAACTCCTTCCAGCCGAGCAGCGACTCCTCGATCAGCACCTCGCTGACCGGCGAAAGATCCAGCCCGCGGGCCACGATCGTCTCGAACTCCTCCTTATTGTAAGCGATGCCGCCGCCCGAGCCGCCGAGCGTGAACGCGGGTCGAATGATCAGCGGCAGCGTGCCGAGTTCCGCGAGCACCGCGCGACCTTCCTCGATGGTGTGAGCCGTGCCCGAGCGCGGCATAT
This sequence comes from Chthoniobacterales bacterium, assembly GCA_038208565.1. GTDB lineage: Bacteria > Verrucomicrobiota > Verrucomicrobiia > Chthoniobacterales > Chthoniobacteraceae > Chthoniobacter. The sequence continues at coordinate 34,660 of JBBQYR010000030.1, read as the reverse complement.
CGAGCCTGATCTTGATCATCGCTTCCTTGAATGCCTGCCGATCCTCGCCCTTGTGAATCGCCTCCGGCTTCGCCCCGATCATCTTCACGCCATGCTTCGCGAGCACGCCCATCTCGTGGAGTTTCATCGAGCAGTTCAGCGCGGTCTGGCCGCCGAGCGTGGGCAGGAGCGCGTCGGGCTTCTCGGCCTCAATGATCTTTTCCACAATCTCCGGCGTGATCGGCTCGATGTAAGTGCGATGCGCGAACTCCGGGTCGGTCATGATCGTCGCCGGGTTCGAATTCACGAGGATGACGGTGTAGCCCTCCTCCTTCAGCGCCTTGCACGCCTGGACGCCCGAGTAGTCGAACTCGCACCCCTGCCCGATGACGATGGGCCCGGAGCCGATGACGAGGATTTTGTGGAGAGTAGGATCTTTGGGCATGTGCGGAAAGGCGGCTGGCCAGCGCCGGGGACGGCATCGGGCGAAAAGTGCCGAGGTTCTAGCAGTGCCCCGCACCGGGGGCAAATGGGGAATCGTGAAAACACCGCGAGCGCAGGGCCCCGCGCCACGCCTTTCTGGCCTAGCGGACGTCTTCCTTCAGCCGGGGAGCGTCGCCGAGTTGCGCGGCGGCTGGAGGCGGAGGCGGGGTCGCAGCTTCCACAGTGTGCGGCACCGGGGTAGCTGGCTCGGGCACCGGCGTGACCGAGGGCTGGGCCGGCGGCTCACAGGCAGCGAGGAATGCGAGGCAGGCACCCGCCAGCACGGCAAGAGACTCGGCGGAGCGGCCATGTGCGGGCGTGTGATGCTTCATGGCGCGACGGTGATCTGGTAGCGGAAAAAGACCTTCGGCTCGCCGGAGGTACTAACCGTAAAGGTGTGGCTGCTGCCGCTGCCGGTGTCGGCGACCGCGAACCAGTCGGCGAGATTGCGCGACCACTGCGCGCCGTAGGTGACGCCGGTGAGGCCGCCCGGCTGGGTAAAGGTGACGGTGAAGGTATTGCCGATTCGCGCTGGCTGAGGGATCGCGGAGCCGGAGTTCGCGAGGGTCGGGTTCAGGCCGAAGGCGTATTCCACACCGTTCGCGAGTCCGTCTCCTTCATGATCGCCGGTCGGCCCGCCAGTCACCGCGGGATATTGCGCCGCCGCCCAGCTCGCGTAGCCGCTGAGCGCCTGGGCGGTCACGATTTTCGCCGGGCCGTAGGAAAACCAGCGCGTCCCGACATTGGGCCGGACTCGCAGATAGTAGGACGTGCCGGCCACGAGGGGCGCACCCGCGGTTGCGGTATTCAGCGTGAAGGACGTGGACGCCTCCGGGAGCGCGGTCGTGGTCGGGTTCACGAGTTGGGTGGCGTTGGTCACCGCGATGTCGTCGATGAAAAAACCGTGGTTCGACGTGGTCCCTGTGGTGATCGATTGAGCATTCCAGCGCAGAATGAACCGCACCCGCACGATCTGCCCGGCATACGCGGCGAGGCTGATATTCCGGCTGATGAACCCCGAATCCCAGAGCGCGCTGCTCAGGCCCACGCCCGCCCGGCTGAAGAGGCTCGTCCAGGTCGCCCCGCCATCCGCGGAGATTTCCGCGCCGAGCGTGGTCGTGGTGGTGGCAAATCGGCCGAGGTCGTAGAAGACGAGCGCGCTCGTGCCAGACGGGATGACGTCGCGCGCGATCTCGAAGCTCTGGTCGTTGAAACCCGGGAAGACGAGCTGGAAGGCTTTCGCGCCGGTCCGTTTGACGGCGGTCTGCCGCAGCAAATACGAGCCCGTCGTCGTGGCGGAGATCTGCGGCGCGGGTGCATCTTCCGCGCCTTCCGTCCACGCCGCGGTGCTCGCGGTCGTCACGCGCAATTCGTAGGCGTCCGCCTGGGCGATGGAGTTGAAGGTGTAACTAGCACCGGTCGTCGCGGGCGTGCTGCTGCCGGCGATGGTGGCGGCGTCGCCGAGTGTGTTCGGGTCGAAAAGCGTGACCGTATAGGTGTAGCTCGTCGGCACTCCGGCGCCGCTCATCCCGGCGACAGTGACTTGGTAAGGCGTGTCCACGCTGACCACCGCAGGCACACCGGTCGGCGTCCAGACGAGCGTGTTGTCCCCGTAGCCGTTGTCCACATTCGAGATGATCGTCGTCGGAACACTCGTCGCGCCTTGCGTCATGGTCACAGTCGCTCCGGCGAAATTCGCGCCGGGATACGAGAGCGACCAGCGCGCGGGGACGAGGCTGGCCGGCACGAACCCACGATTCGGCCAGGCGATAAATTGCGGCGCCGGCGCAGCCTTGAAATTACCGATGACCCAGATCGCGTTGGCGTGGTTGTAGGGATTTTCTGCCGGCACATCGCCCGTGCCCATGATCTGCGCTCGCGAGTAGTGCAGCCAGCGCCGGTGACCGACGACGATGTTGTTCGAGCCATCGTCCCGCATGTAGGCATCCACCGAGCCCGGACCATAGGTGCCCCACGCGATGTTGCTGTTGCCGGCAGCTTCGGCCCCATTGGCCGTGTAGAAAATCCATTCAGCCGGCGGGAAATGATCGAGCGCGTCATTGCGGGCAAACATCAGCGCCGCTTCCTGGTCCTTGCTGTTTTTTGTCGCATCGAAAGTGATGTCCGCGGGGAGCGCGGAGAGCGCTCGATAGAAATTGATCCGCCGGCGCACATCCTCCTTGAACGCCGCGCCAGTCGTCCCCGCGACGCCACCCGCCACGCTGCCCGTCCAGGCCAGATCGGCCGGATAGTTTTCCGAAGCGGCGTAGATCGTGTGGTAAAAGGCGAGCACGTCCCGGCGATTCACGGGATCGACGACAAAACCCTCCGCCGCCAGTGGGCTCGCTGTTCCCGGCGTCCAGGCGAGCAAGCCGGGCGCGCTGGCGAGAAGCAGTACAGCGAAGCAAAGGCGGGCGAATGAACGGGAGGTTTTCACTTAGTTGGGAGGTCACCCAGCGAGAGAGCATTTGCCCCGCCGAACACGGGGATTTCGTTTTATAATTCCGGTGTCGCGGGGAAACAAACCGAGCGAACACGGCCTTTCTCCAAGAAATGTCATCGGTTTGGAAAATAGTCGTTGCGAGCCCGTCCGTGCCGGACCTACGCTCCCGATGTCCACACAAAGTAAAGCCATCCCCCTTTATGATCGAAGTCGAAATCTACGCCGCGGGAGTTCGCAATCTGGAGAAAATCCTCGAACTCGATCACGAACTCGAAGCCGTGCCGGGGCTGCGCTACAAGGTCGATAGCAATCACGACATCGTGTATCTCGATTTCGATGAGCCAGCGCTGACCATTCAGGAAGTGCGGGCCATTTTCCGGAAGCTGAACCTCGAACCGCGAATCGTCGGCGCGGTGCCGGCGGAGCTGAATCCGAAAAGCAAGACGCAGCCGCTGCATCTGCCGCGCTGACGCGGTCCGGCGCGCGCCTCGACCGGTCTCCACAGGTGCCGGATGACACCTCCTCGGTGGACAAGCAGCGGTGCCGCGCCTAGCGTCGCGGCCAGCATGGTTACCTCTCTCGGGCGCACCGCGCTTTCCCTTATCCTATATCTCGGCGAGCTGGCGCTGCTGGTCTGGGAAACGTGTGTAGCCATCTTCACCGCGCCGCTGCGCTGGGGGTTGTTCATGCGGCAGATCGTAGAGATCGGCTGGCGCTCGCAGATGGTCGTGCTGGTCACGGGCGCCTTCACCGGCGCGGTGCTCACGGCGCAGACGTATTTCCAATTCTCCACGCTCGGGATGAAATCGGCCACGGGGTCCGTCGTCGCGGTGTCGCTCTTCCGCGAGCTCGGGCCGGTGCTCACGGGGCTGATGGTCGCGGGCCGGGTGGGCGCGGCGATTGCCGCCGAGATCGGCACGATGAAAGTGACCGAGCAGATCGATGCGCTGCGTTCGCTGGCGGTGAATCCCACGGAATATCTCGTCGTGCCGCGCGTGCTCGCGCTCGTGCTCGCGATGCCGCTGCTGGTCGCGGAAAGCGTGGGCCTCGGCATCGTCTCGAGCTACATCGTCGGCGTACAGGTGCTGGATATTTCGGGGCCGTTCTTTCTCGAAAACCTCTACAAATACGTCGGCGCGCGCGACATCAAGATGGCGCTCTCGAAAGGCCTGGCCTTCGGCATCGTGATCGCCTTCATCGCCTGCCACCAGGGGCTGAATGCCAAGGAGGGCGCGGTCGGGGTCGGCCGTGCGCCGACCGAGGCGGTGGTGATCAGTTCGCTCAGCATCCTGATCATGAATTTCTTCCTGACCTTCCTGCTCAACATGCTTTTCCCCTACGGCCTGTAGGCGCGTGTCATGATTTCCGTTCGCCAACTCAGCAAAACACTCGGCACCCAGCAGGTCCTGCGCGGGGTCGATCTCGAGATCGAAAACGGCCGCACCTGCGTGATCCTCGGTCGCTCGGGCTGCGGAAAAAGCGTCCTGTTGAAACACCTGATCGGGCTTTTCCAGCCGACGTCCGGCGAGGTGTGGGTGGATGGCGAGGAAATCACCAAGCTGTCCGAGCGGAAGCTCGGCGGCATCCGCAAAAAGGTCGGCATGCTCTTCCAGAGCGGCGCGCTTTTCGACTCGATGAATGTGGAGCAAAACCTCGCCTTTCCGCTGCGCGAGACCGGCGTGAAAAGTGAGGAAGAAATCCGCGATCGCGTGGCCGAGGCGTTGGAGATGGTCGATCTCGCGGGCGAGCAAAAGAAGATGCCGGAAAAACTCTCGGGCGGCATGCGCAAGCGCGTGGGCCTGGCGCGGACGATCGTCGGCCGGCCGGCCTGCATCCTTTACGATGAGCCGACGACCGGGCTGGACCCGATCGCGACGGACTCGATCAACCACCTGATTCGCCGCTTGCAAAAGCGGCTGGCGGTGACTTCCGTGGTCGTGACGCACGACATGAAGACCGCCTTTCATACCGCCGATCGGGTCGCCTTCATGCACGATGGGCGCATCCATTTTTGCGGCACCGTGGACGAGGTGCGCGCGTCGAAGGATCCGCTCCTCGCCGATTTCATCCACGGCCACTCCGGCGAGTCCGACTAGCCCCTTCACCGCATGAGCAACGAACGCAAAGGAACGGAATTTTTTGTCGGCCTCTTCCTGCTGATCGGCTTCGCCGTGATCGCCGCGATGATCGTGACCTTCGGCCGCCTCGGGCGCGGGATGGAAGAACGGTATCCGCTGCGGGTCCGTTTCCCCAATGCCAGCGGCTTGGTCAAAGGCTCGACGGTGCTGCTTTCCGGCGCGCACGTCGGCGTCGTCGCGGAGGCTCCGAAGCTGACGGGCGAAAACTACGAGGTGGAGGTTGGGCTGCTGGTGCGGGATGCGGTGAAGCTGCCGCGAACCTCGGCCTTTCAGATCCGCAGTAGCGGCATGCTGGGTGATTCGTACGTGGATGTGGTGCCGCCCAAAGTTTTCACGCCCGCCGATTTCGCCGAGCCAAACGAACTCATCACCGGCCTGCGCACCGGAGGCCTCGATGAACTGACCTCGAAGGGCAGCCAGATGATGGACACGCTGAATACCGACGTGCTCCGGAAGGTCAGCGCCGCGCTGGACGAGATCAAAATGACGACGGCCAACCTGAATGAAAAGCTGCTCAGCGAGAAAAACCTCCAGAACGTCGAGGAGACTTTCGTGAACCTGAAAAAGACGACCGAGGAGTTTTCCAAGACGGCGCGCGATCTCGACCTGATGCTGGTCCGGGCGCAGGAGGTGGTGGATTCGGCAAAAGGGACGATGAAAACGGTCGATGGCGCGGCGGGTGAACTGAAGTTGACGCTGGGCGATTTCCGCAAAACCTCGGAGTCGGCCAGGACCCTCGTGACCAAAGCCACGGCGGGCGAAGGCACGCTGGGGATGCTGATTTCCGACAAGCAGACGGCCGAGGATCTGCGGGCGCTGATCGCCAACATGCGGCGCTCGGGCGTGGTCTTTTACAAGAACCGCCCGGCGGAGAAACCGGAGCCCACTCCCGCGCGCAAGCCGACGCCACGACCGCGGTAGTTGAGGTCGGGGTCGAGATACGCGCGCCGCCTCTGAAAGCACGGCATTTTCTCGCGCTCGGGTTGGTTCGCGGAATGCTCTAACTGCAGGTTGAATGACTCCCTTATCGACCATCAACCTCCTGCGCACGCTCTTCGTGACCTTCACTGCCTGCGTGGGGTTGATGATCGGCGACGACACGCTGGGCTCCAGTCTCGCGGGTCTGGCCGCTGGATTGGTTCTCGGTTTGAGCGTGGTGCTCGCCGACCGCCTCCTTCAGGGGATATCGCTCCGCATTTTTTCCTCCGCCACGCTCGGCCTGCTGGTCGGCTTCGTCTTTTCCAAGCTGCTCCTTAGTTCGAAGATCCTCGCCGGCGCCTCCCCGCAGACGCAGTGGGTGTGCGGGCTGATCGTCTATGCCACCTTCAGCTACCTGGGCATGATGCTGGCCATCCGCAGCAGCCGCGATGAATTCTCGCTGATCATCCCCTACGTCCGCTTTCGTCGCGCCACCGTGGAGGACTCGCCGCTGCTCATCGATTCGAATGTGATCATCGACGGTCGGCTGCCGGAGCTGTGCAGCACGGGCTTCGTGAGCACTTCGCTCGTTGTCCCGCGGTTCATCCTCGATGAACTGCAGCGGCTCGCGGACTCGGGTGATGCGCAAAAAAGGGAGCGCGGGCGCCTCGCCCTGCAGCGCCTCCAGCAGATGCAACTCGATCCGAACCTCAGCGTGACAATCCACGAATCCGAAGAAGACCCACTCACGCCGGTGGACACGAAACTGGCGCACATCGCCAAGCTCCTCGACGCCCGCCTTTTGACCAACGATTCCAGTCTCTGCGCCATCGCCCGCCTGCAAAATGTCAGCGTCCTCAACCTGAACGACCTGACCCGCGCGCTGAAGCCGCAGCTCGCGGCCGGCGATGAGATCGAGCTCTCGCTGGTCAAAGAAGGCCGCGACGCGCACCAAGCCGTCGGTTACCTGCCAGACGGCACCATGATCGTCGTCAACCACGCGCGTTCGCACATCGGCAAAACCGTCCAGATCGTCGTGGCCAGCGCGCTGCAAACGAGCGCCGGGCGCCTCTTTTTCGCCGATCTCCGCGCGGCTTAAGCCCACCGGTCGGGGCTAAAACCGTACGCGACAAGAGCCGCCTTCTTTTTAAAGGAAGAGCGGCTCCTGCAAATCTTCGCGGCAGCGCTGGCCTGAAACTCAAGCCATACGCCCTCAACGCAGGGTCAAACTGGAAGCGAAACTGATTAGAGTTTGGCTTCGAATTCGACCAAACGCTGAAGCGCTTCGAGAAAATCCTTAAATGCCGGTGCCGGCAGCATGATGGTGTCACGCCGTCCACCCACGTCTTCAGTGATCTTCAAGAACCGACCGCGCTGATTCTCTTTGAGGTCGAGAAAGAAGATCTTCCGCTCGATGGCAACTTTTTCAGAAGCGATCGGCTCGGAACCTACTCTCTCCCCTCCTGGATTCTGGTAGCTCATATACAGACTATTACTTACGTTGTTGGCCGAGCCAGACTGTGGCCCGGTGAGGATTCGCATCGTAAGCAGAAACGTTTGAGGCGCAATGCCGGATTTGGCCATTTCTGCTTTTTTTGGCTCCTATCGATTTGCGGGCTCTTAAACCCTGTAGATCAAGGCCTAAAGGCGTGCTCGCACACGCTTTCGGCTCCAACTATCCCGCGTGGTCATCGCAATCCAACGGCGTGGCGCACCCGCTCCATGACCACCTGCGCCGTTTGCGAAGCGCGCTGCGCGCCGGCGTTCACCACTTGATCGACGTAGCCCGGATCGGCGGCCAATTGTTCCCGTTGCGCGCGCATCGGTGCGAAATATTCCCAGATCGCGCCGAAAAGCCGTTTCTTGAAATCCCCGTAGCCGACGCCACCTGCACGGAAGTCCGCTTCCAACTTTTCCACATCCGACTCCGGAGCGAAGAAGCGATACAACGCGACGATCGAAGACGTCGCCGGATCCTTCGGCGCTTCCACGGGAGTCGAGTCCGTGGTGATGCCCATGATCTTCTTCTTCAGCGCCTTTTCTTCGAGGAAAAGCTCGATGGTGTTGTCGTAGCTCTTACTCATCTTCTGCCCATCGAGCCCCGGGATCGTCGCTACGGTCGGCAGGATGCTGGCTTCCGGCACCTTGAAAATCTGGCCGTAGAGGGAGTTCATCTTGTTCGCGAGGTCGCGCGTCACTTCCACGTGCTGCTTCTGATCGCGCCCCACCGGCACCACATCGCTGTCGTAGATGAGGATATCCGCCGCCATGAGCACCGGATACGCGAAGAGCCCGTGCGACGGCGTCTTTTCCTTCGCGAGGTGATCCTTGTAGGCGTGACAGTTCTCCAGCATCGGCATCGGCGTCTGGCAGCTCAAAATCCACGCGAGCTCCGTGTGGGCGGGCACATCGCTCTGGCGGAAAAGCACCGCCTTCGCCGGGTCGAGCCCGCAGGCGAGAAAGTCGAGCGCCACGCCACGGACATATTCGCGCATCTTCGCCGGATCGAAGACCGTGGTCAGCGCGTGATAATCGGCGATGAAATAAAACGCCTCGCCCTGCTCCTGCCACTCGATAGCCGGGCGCATCATACCGAAGTAATTTCCGATATGCGGTTTGCCGGTCGGCTTGATGCCGGAGAGGATGCGTTTCATGGCTGGGGCGCGCACCTTCCGCGACGGGCGCAGGCAGTGTCAAGAAACCCGCCCCGGCTATTTCCCCGGCACCGTCCAGAGCCAATCCGGCTGCTGCTTAGTGTTCAGCTTCGGATCGGACTTCCCGGCATCGTCAGTCAAGTTCCAAGCCACCGAGTAGATCGAGATGCCGCCCTCGGGAGTCACTTGATAGAAAAGAGGAGCGCCATTCATCACATCGCGCGGCAGTGTCAGGAGGAGCGTGGGCACCAGTGCGTCGAGCGTCGCGGGAAACCTGCCCTGCGCGAGTCGATGCCGCTCCAGCGCGCAACCGAGCCGCGTCTGATCGAGGAGCGTCTGGCCGTAGGCGTAGGAGCGCTCCAGTTCGTTGAGCGAGGGCGCGAGCAGGAAGAAGAGCAGATAACGCGCGCGCTCAAAGGTGCTGACGCTGGTGATCGGCAGCGGCAGGCTGGGCACGGCGCGGTCCGTAAAAACGCGCGGCGGCTCCTGAGTCACGCGCGCCAACATTTCGTCGAGGTAACGATTGGATCGCGTCTGGCTTTGGCGTAGCCAACCGGTCGGGTAAAGGCCGACCATTGCCGTGGACGCCGCAGCATTGGGCGCGGAACCAGCGCCGCTACTCATGGCGATCATGCTGGCGATTTCGGCGGCCCCTTTTTGCAGCATTTGATCGTGGACCATGTTGGTGAAGCCCCGCTCGCTGCCGAGGCCGAGCGCGTAGTCATCCATGAGCCGCACCCGGGCGAGATCGGCGCCGATTTTCTCGAGTTCCGCCGCGCCCCATTGCCGCTGGGCGAGTCCGCCCCAGACCGCGTTTTCCAGAATACCGAGGGAGGAGAGGCGCACGAGTCCGGCAATGAGCGTCGGCTCTTTTTCCAGCGCGGTATAGAGGCGGAAGCCGCTGCGAAACTCTTCGTAAGCCGCGGGGCTGTCGCCGAGCGCGAGGTGCGCGGCGAGGCGCAACGCGCAGAGCCGCGCGCCGCTTTGGATGAGTTGCAGGTGGGGCAGTGCCGCGCCGGCGCCATCTTCGTAGCGCACCGGGAACCGGCACTCCGGGCGCGCACCGGCGAGGCGCAGTTGCTCAAATTGCGGCGCATACTTTTCCAGCGCCTGCAGGACATCGCGCGGCGCACTCTCACCCGCGGCTGGCAGCATCTTGACCTCAACAAAAAACTTCTGCCACGCCGCCAGATCGATCCGTTCGCCTTTGGCCACGGAGTCAAACGGCGGCTGCTTGATCCCGCTGATCTGCGGCCACGCGAGCGGGTTCGCCGGCGTGGGATTCTTAAACATGTCCTGAAAGAGCGGGATGGCCGCGTAGTTGCGTTCATCAGCGACGGGCGGCGGCACATACTCGGCCATGGTGAGCTTCGCGCCGCGGGCTCGCGCCTCGGTCTGATACTTTTTCCACGTCGCGTTGCCGCGGACTTTTTCCATGACGTAAAACGCGACGATGAGTGTGAGCAGCGCGGCGAAGACGAAAGCGGATCGACTCATGAAGACCGGCCAGCGGCCTGCGTGAGCGGTGGGATCAGTTGGGGAGATCGAGGACATGATTGAAATCGCGGGCGGTGTGATAGGAGAGCAGCGTAGTCGTCGGGAGCGGGTGCCGGGCGAGATTCGAGGCTGACGACGCAGCAGAAGGTGAATCGCTAAACGATACGGCACCAAAGGCGACCCAGAGCGCGGCCAGCGCGCCCCACGCCGAGGGCGAGGGCCAGAACCAATCGCGCCACGTCCAGTTCGGCGGGACGATGACGTTTTCCGCTTCTCCGAACAGCGCGGCGCGCAGCTCCGCCGGCGGCTGGCGGAAGACTTGCTGGCTGAGTTTGCTTTCGAAATCGTTCATCGGAGTTCTTCGTAAAGAGGACGCAGGAGCGCCTGGAGTTTGTCTAAACCGTAGCGATAGCGGCTGGCGGCGGTGTTGGCGGGGATGTCGAGCGCTCCAGCGATCTCGGCAAAGGTCATCTGCTCCCAGAGCTTGAGATGCACGACCGCGCGCTGCTCGGCGGGCAACTCCGCGAGCGCCTCGGTGAGCGCGGCGCGAAAGCTCGCTTCGTCGGGATCGGCGCCGGGGGCAAAGAGGATCACGGGTTCCGCGGCCGCGCGCTCGATCGCGGCGTCGTGCGTGCGGCGGCGGCGATGCGCATCGATCGCCTGCCGATGCGCGAGACGGAGGAGAAAGGCGCGCATTTCCACCACGCCAACGAGCCGCCCGGGCTGCGCCGTCAGCTTGAGGAAAACCTCCTGCAGGACATCACGCGCGTCGGCTTCGCGCCGGGTGAAGTTCAGCAGAAAGGCGAACAGCGCCGGAGCGTGGTCGTCGTAGAGCTGGGGGAGATCAGGGGGCATGGTCTTTCGCGTAAGACGCGCGGCACTGAGCGATTTGTCTAACGCCCTCCGGTCATGCGGTCGATCAGGACGATTGTTTGAGGAATCGAACGAGGAAATCGGCGAGCGCGCGGCGCGCCGGTGTGAGGCCGCGGACGAACCGGGCAAAAGGCCGGATTTTTCCGGGGTGGCGGGCGAGATATTTCATTAACCCCCAGCGCCGCGGCTTTTGGCGCACGAGGTCGAACCATTCCTCAAAAGGCACCGGCAGCGCCGTGTCCACCGCGTCGCTGATCACGCGCACCGCGAGGAGCGGCACTGCCGCAGCGCGACAGGCTTCCGCGACGCTCGCGGTCTCCATGTCCACGGCGAGCGCCCCGCTCTCCCGCGCCAGCGCGGCTTTGGCCGCAGGCGTCTCGACCGGCACCGCGCGCGTGACCAGCGCGCCGACTACGGCTCCGCCCCAAGCGCGAGCGAGCAGTCCGGGCGAGGTGAAATTTTCCGCGACGACGAGAGCACCGATCCGCAGCCGAGGCTCCAGCCCTCCGGCAAAACCCGCGCACACGACAAGGCGCGGATTTCCCTCCGCGAGCACCCGCCGCATCGACTCGCTTGCCGCCGCCGGGCCGATCCCGAGATGCACGACGCGGATTTCCTCACCGACGATTCGACCCTGCCGGGCGCGCAGGGCGGCGCGGAAATCACAGCTCTCTTGCGGCAGGGCAAAGGTGACGACGGTCATGGGAAACGGGGCCAAATGGCGGCGAGCAGGACTCCGGAGCGAGGAAAAAAGCGCTCCGGGAGGCAATTCCCGGAGAAAATGGGTAGTCAGCGCAAAACGTGTTCGTTATGTTTCGCCACTCTTTCACTCTCTCCCCCTCATGCTGATCGACCGCCGAATTCCCGCCGCCATCGTCTGCCTCGCTGCCTCGACACTGCCCAGCGGGCCAGCCTCCGCTCAAGGACCGGCGGCCACCATCGATGCTCAAATGATGCAGCAAGCCGAGGCTCTAGCCGCGGCGGGTGACCACGCCAAAGCGGCGGCGGTCTATGAAGATCTCGTGAAGCGTTTCCCACAAATGCCGATCGTGCCGGAGGCGAACTTCCGCGCGGGTTACGCGCATTATCTCGCGGGCGATTACGACGCGGCACTCGCGGCGTTTAAGAAGGTCATCGACAACCGCAACCTCCCCGCGGAGCAGGCTTCGCTGAACGAACTCTCGCTCAGTATGGTGCCACAGGTGCTGGCCTCGAAGGCCGCGAAACTCCCCATCAACGATCCGGCCCGCAAGGTCGCGCTCGAGGACGCGGTGAAGCAGTTCGACACTTACCTGACGAAATTTCCGAAGTCGGACGAAGCCGAGTCCGCGAGCTACAGCAAGGCGCTCGCGCTCTACCAGCTCGAGAAATTCGACCTCGCGATGGACGTGCTGCGCAAGAACATGGCGGCGTTTCCGCAGAGCCCGACGATCCAGGACAGCCAGTATCTGCTCGCGCTCACGCTCGCGACCACGGGGAGCAATGCGCTGTCGAAAGCGACGGCGCCCGACCCGGTAGCCGAACAGCAATTCGATGAATCGGAGAAACTGCTCCGTGACATCATTACGAAGAATCTGAACCTCGCGCTGATCAACGACGCGCAATTCCAGATCGGCGAACTGCTGCTCGCGCGCGGCGGATTCATGACCGGCGACGACAACAAGCAGAAGCAGGCGGACACTTTCAACAAGGCGCTCGACGCCTACCGCTCGGTGGCGAGCAAGGATCGCGTGGTTGCGGCGCAAAAGGCGCGCATCGCGTTTTTCAAAGACCTGATGGTCAAGGCCGGCGTGGCCAAGGACGTGCCCACTTTGCAGAAATACAAGCGGCTCGTGGACAAGGAGACGGAGAAGCTCGCGCAGCTCGAGGGGCGCACCGACCAGACGCAGCAGGCGAAGTTCAAGACGGGCCTGATCTTTTTCACGCAGAACAAAATGGACGAGACGCGCGTGCTCTACACGCAGCTTGAAAACACCGGCGCCATCGAGGACGAGGCCGACAAAAAGCAGGCGCTTTATTTCGTGACGATGAGCTACGCGGCGCAAAGCGTGGCCGAGAAGGCGATCGAGAAATACAACGCCTTCCAGTCCACCTACAAAGGCGACCCGATCGCGCAGAATCTCCAACTGATCGTCGGCGCGATGTATCTCGGCGAAAAGCTGAACGACCCGAACAAGGCGATCGAGTATTTCAACGAAGGCCTGCAGCTTTATCCGAAGGGCAAGGCCTTCGGGGCGCTCGTGCTGGCGCGGGCTGGCGCGCAGATTCAGCTCAAGAAATTCGACGAAGCCGAGAAGGCGTTGAAGGACACGCTCGCGCAGAATCCGTCGAAGGAACTCGCGGTGGATGCGGAGTTTTACCTCGGCGTCGTCCAGGTCCAGACGGGCAAGGTCAAGGAAGCGGTGGAGACCTTCAAGGGCGTGCGCCAGAAGTACCCCGGCACGCCGCAGGAAGAGCAGTCCTTTTCGCAGATCGGGCAGTTGCTCTCGCGGCTCGATCCGAAGGCGGCGATTCCCGAGCTCGAGGGCTTCCTGAGCAAATACCCGAAAGGCAACGACGTGCCCGCCATCCTCATGGCGCTGGGCACCGCGCAGGGCGCGAGCGGCCAGGCCGACGCCGCACTGGCGACCTTCAAGAAACTCGCGACCGAACATCCGAAGAGCGAGGCCGCTCCCTTCTCCTACTTCGAACGCGCCAAGCTCCTCGCCAAGGCCCAGAAGTACGACGAGTGCCTCGCGGTGATGAAGGAGTTCGCTCAGAATTATCCCGACAGCACCGCGCTCTTCCAGGCCGCAGATTTCACCGCGCAGATCCTGACCAGCCAGGGCAAAGGGCAGGAAGCGATCGCCGTGTATGACGACTTCGTGGCCAAGCGGCCAAAGGATCCCTCGACCGCCGATGCTTTGCTGAAGCTGAACGCGCTTTGGAAGGGCTACACCGAGTCGCAGGGCAACTACATCGTCATCGAAGCGGCCAAGCGCGACGAGTGGAAGAAGGGCATCGAGAAGAGCACTGCCGCCGCGGAAAAGCTGATCACGGAATTTCCCGAGAGCCCGCAAGTCGCACAGGCGCTGAGCAACCTCATGGACGTGCAGCGCCTCCAGCAGAGCGCCAAGCTCAAGACCGAGGCCGAGCTCGAAACCTACTTCAAGGATCTCGCGCAGAAATTCGCCGATAAACCGGGCACGCAAGCCAAGGTGCTCTTCACGCTCGCATCGTTCAATTTCGACAAGGACAAAACCAAGGCTCTCGAGCAGATGACCGCGGCTTACAAGCCCGACCTCAAGTTTGCGCCCGAAGACCTCGACCTCTACGGACAGGCGCTCATCGATGGCAAAAAGATCGATGAAGCGATCAAGGTCTACGAGAAGCTGAATCAGGATTATCCGCTGAAAGGCAGCTCCCCGAAAACCGCCCCACGCGACGTGCAGGAAGCGCAGGCCATCGTCCTCGCCGGGCTCGGCAAGGCACTCCAGGAAAAGGGCGACCCTGCGGACAAAGAGAAGGGCGGCAAGATGTTCGCCGAACTCGAAGCGAACTACCCATGGTCGCCCAAGATGCTCGAGGTGAACTACGGCACCGCCCTCGCGCTCCGCGACCAGAAGAAGGACGACGACGCGGTCAAGCGCATCCAGGAAATCCTCAAAGCTCCGAAGGCCTCCTCGGAGCTGCGGGCCAAAGGCATGCTCCTGCTCGCAAAGATTCACGCCGACGCCGGACGCTTCGAACTGGCGATCGACAACTTCATCAAGATCTCCGTCTTCTACGGCGGCGTGCCGAAAGTCGCGGCCGAAGGCTTGTGGCTCGGCGGCCAGCTCCTCGAGCGCCAGGCCAGCGGCGAGATCCCGATGCCCACACCGACTCCGAAGCCAGCCGCCACCCCTGCTGGCGACGCCAAAAAGAAGTGAGCCCACGCCCTTTCCCCCACGCCATGATCCGCACGATCGCTTTCATCGTCCTCGCCGCCGCTCTCAGCTTCGGCGCCGCCGGCTGTAAGAAAAAGAAAACCGTGGCCGAGATGCAGGCCGAGAAGGTCACCGTCTTCCGCCAGAAGCAAAAGGTCGAGGCCATCAAGTCCTACACCGCGCTCGTCACGAAGTATCCGGATTCCGAGTTCGCGGCCAAGGCCCAGGAGCGCCTGAACGTGCTCGGTCCGCTGCCCGCAGCCACGCCGGCGCCGAAAAAGTGACCCGCGCCGAGCGCGCGAACACCGTCTGCGAAATCCTCGCGCGCACTTATCCCGACGCGCATTGCGAGCTGGATTACGCCACGCCGCTGGAGCTGCTCGTGGCCACGATTCTCTCCGCGCAATGCACGGATAAGCGCGTGAACATCGTCACGAAGGAACTCTTCCGCGTCTGCCGCAGCGCCGCGGACTACGTCGCTTTGCCGGCCGAGCAGCTCGAAGATTTGGTCAAGACGACGGGCTTCTTTCGCGCCAAGGCGAAGAACATCCGCGCCTGCTGCGCCGCGCTCGTCGAGCGGCACGGCGGTGAAGTGCCGCGCACCATGGCCGAGCTCCACGCCCTCGCCGGCGTGGGGCGGAAAACCGCGAACGTCGTGCTCGGCAACGCCTTCGACATCAACGTCGGCGTCGTCGTGGACACGCACGTGCAACGGCTCAGCGCCCGGCTCGGGCTGACCAAACAAACCGACCCGGTGAAGATCGAGCCGGAGCTGATGAAGCTCGTCCCGCGCGACCGGTGGACGCTTTTCAGCCACTGGCTCATCTGGCACGGACGCCGCCGCTGCATGGCGCGGAAACCGGACTGCCCCGGCTGCGAGCTGCGCGAGATTTGCCCGAGTTCGGGGAAGGTTTAGCTCACCGAAGGCAGCGGCGCGATCGGGTCGGCTTCGGCGGCGTAATCGACGCCGGGCAGGCCGAAACCAAAGAGCTTCAGGAACTCGGTGCGATAGCCGGCGATGTCGGATTCGGCTTCGAGATTCTCGGTGCTGATCTTCGGCCAAAGCTCGGCGACCGCCGCCTGAATTTCGGGCTTCATTTCCCAATCATCGATGCGCACACGGCCCTCGGCATCGGGCTGGAGGAAGGCGCCGGGAGCGAGGCGCCCCGCGAAGAGCCGGTAGATCTGCTCGATGCAGCCTTCGTGCAGGTTGGCGGCCTTCATCACTTTGTAGAGGAGCGAAATGTAGAGCGGCACGACCGGGATGGCGCTGCTCGCTTGGGTGACGAGCGCCTTGTTCACCGAGACGAGCGCGCGGCCTCCGCCCGCGGCGAGCTTGGCGCTCAGGCGATGCGCGGTGGCTTCGAGATCTTCCTTGGCGCGACCGATGGTGCCGTTGCGATAGATGGCCCACGTGAGGTCCGGCCCGATGTAGCTGTAGGCCACCGTCGTGGCGTTCGGCGCGAGCACCCCCGCGGCGGAAAGCGCGTCGATCCACATGGCCCAATCTTCGCCGCCCATGACGGCGACGGTGTCCGCGATTTCCTGCTCGCTCGCGGGTTCGATCGTGATGTCGCTGACCACACCCTTGTCGGTACTCACGGTCTTCGCGGTGTAGGCGGCGCCGAGCGGCTTGAGCGTGGAACTGTGGGTCACTCCGGTGCGCGGATGGGTGCGACGGGGCGAGGCGAGGGAATAAATCACGGCATCGACCTGGAAAAGGTCGGCTTTGATCATGGCGATGACCCGCTGCTTGATGTCATCGGAGAAAGCGTCGCCATTGACGCTCTTCGCGTAGAGCCCGGCGGCGTGCGCGGCCTTCTCGAAAGCGACGGAATTGTACCAGCCCGCACTGCCCGTCCGGCCTTCCTCGCCAGCCTTCTCAAAGAACACCCCGAGCGTCGCCGCACCGCCCGCAAATGCTGGCACAATACGGCTCGCCAGCCCGTAGCCCGTGGAGGCGCCGAGCACGAGCACCCGGCGCGGCGCACCGGCGATGGGACCTTGTTTCCGCACGAAATCGATCTGCTCCTGCACATGCGCCGCACATCCCGCCGGGTGGGCGGTGGTGCAGATGAATCCACGAATCTTGGGCTTGATGATCATAGGGGCGGGCATCTTTGGGCGGCGGCGCGGACGGGGTAAAGCAATTCCTCGCGACCGCAGCGGACCGACATTCGCTTTGAATTGCGGCGCGCAGCCGGTAAGTTCCGCGACCGAAATTTCCCTGCCATGCGCCTGCCGATCCACGTCATCCTCTTTTGCCTCACGAGCGCCACCACGCTCATTGCCAGAGACACACCCGGCGGTGCACTCGAAGCGGTCGACCAGCTTCCTCGCGGCGAATACAAAAAAATCGCGCGCATCGAAGCGCGTGACGGCACGCCGGTGCCGGAGCGCTGGCACATCATCGTGCATGATCCGAAGGATGAGAACGGCGTGCGCGAGTACGTGATCGCGGGGGGCGAACTCGTCGCTTCGCGCGCGATTTCGCAATTCGTCGAGACGGTGAAGCCGGATGAGGTCGTGAGCTCCGGCGCCGTGAAGATCGACTCTGATCAGGTCGCCAAGCTCGCGCAGGCCTACGCGCAGGCCAACAACGTGAACGTCGCCGCGCTCAACTACCTGCTGAAAAAGGAAGGTGCGGAAGCCGTGCCGCTCTGGAACGTGAGCTGCCTCGACGAAACCGGCAAAGAGATCGGCAAGCTGGTCGTGAGCGCGGGCAAGGGCACGGTCGTGTCGCACGAAGGTTTCACCGCTCAGCCGGGCACCGAGGTGCAGTTGGAAACGCAGGCTTCGACCAGCGAGCGCAAATACCGCAGCAAGCCCATCGTCCGCAACACCGTCCGCCCCGCGGCCACGCCGGCGCCCGAAAAGAAGGGCGTCTTCGGCAAGTTCGGCGAGTTCTTCACCGGGCGGCCCAACGGCGAACGGCGCTGACGGATGGCGCTCGTCCGAGACCTTACAAAGCTGCTCGGCGCGGACCGCGTCAGCATCGCCACCGACACGCTCGCGGCGCACGCGGCTGACCGCTGGTTCGCGAGTCGCACGCCGGAAGTCGTGGTCTTTGCCGAATCGACCGACGACGTGAGCAAGCTGCTGAAGTTTGCCAATCGGCGCGGCATCCCGGTCACGCCCCGCGGCGCGGGCTACGGCTACGTCGGCGGATGCGTGCCGGTGCAGGGCGGCATCGCGCTTTCACTCGCGCGGATGAAGCGGATCAAGGAGATCCATTTCGCCGACGCCGTGGCGGTCGTGGAGCCGGGCGTGATCACCGCCGACCTGCAAAACGCGGCGCGAAAGAAGCGGCTCTTTTATCCACCCGATCCCGCGAGCATGAAGGACTGCAGCATCGGCGGAAACATCGCGACCAATGCCGGTGGTCCGCGCTGCCTGAAGTACGGCGTGACGCGTCAGTACGTGCTCGGGCTCGAGGTCGTGCTCGCCGATGGCCGCGTGCTCCGCACCGGCGGGCGCACCCACAAAAACAAAACCGGCTTCGATCTCATCGGCATGTTCGTCGGCAGCGAGGGACTGCTCGGCGTCGTCACGGAAGCCACGCTGCGCCTGCTGCCGCTGCCGCCCGCGCGCGCCACGCTCTCGGCGAGCTTCCGCACCTTCCGTCAGGCGGCGCAGGCGGTGCAGGAAATTTTCGCCGCCGGATTTCTCCCGTCCGCCTTGGAAATCGCGGACGCTTTCACGCTCGAAGCGGCGGGCGAACATCTCGGCACGCGGCTCGCGCCGAAAGGTAGCGCGCACCTGCTGGTGGACCTCGACGGACAGGCGGAGTCGGTCACTGCGGAGGTGCATTCGCTCGCGCGGTTGCTGGAAAAATTGAAACCGATCGGGGCGCGCACCGCACTGGGCGAAGTGGAGTGCGAGGAGCTGTGGAATCTGCGCCGCGCCTTCTCGCAATCGCTGAAGGCGACCGGGCTCACGAAGCTGAACGAGGACATCGCCGTGCCGCGCGGACGGCTCACCGATCTCGCGCTTTTCGCCGAACGGCTGCGCAAAAAATACGGTTACCCGATCGCCTGCTTCGGCCACGCAGGCGACGGCAACATCCACGTGAACATCATGGCCGCGAACTACCACACCGACAAAAAGGTGGCGAAGAAAGTGGGCGCGGCGCTCGATGAACTCTTTGCGCAAGTGCTCGCGTGGGGCGGTGTGATCACCGGCGAACACGGCATCGGCCTCGCCAAACAACGCTGGTGGAATCAGGCGACGACGCCCGTGAGCCGCGAAGTGCATGCCGCACTGAAGACCGCGCTCGATCCGTGTGGGATTTTGAATCCGGGGAAGTTTGTCGCCTCGACGAAGTAGGCGGCGGATTTTGCCGCAGAGGCGCCGAGAGAAGAGAGAGGTCGGCAGAGGAATTTCTGCTTCCAGCTTTTCACACTTCCCTCTGCCCTCCTCTCAAGAATCTCTGCGCCTCTGCGGTAAAACTCCTTCGTCAACAATGACGAGGCGTCGCTAGTTCAGGTTCACGTTTTGCATCCGCAGCGAGGTGCCGGTCTGGCGATGGTATTCGCCGATCGCTTTGTTGTAATCGGCCTCCGCGCGCAAGACCGCCGCCTCGGCCTCGGTAAGTTTTTTCTGCAGCTCCAGCACTTCGAAGGTCGTGCCGCCGCCCGCCTGCAAACGCGACTCGCCGGCATCGAGCGTCTCTTTGGCCAGTCGCCGCGCCTCCCGCGTGGAGACGATGCGCTCGCGGGAGGTGATGACCTGCCCGGACGCGTTGTCCACGCTGACGATGATGTCCTGCTCGAGTTGTTTGAGCGCGACGAGCGACTTCGCGGATTCAAGCGCGGCGGCGTTGGCGGCTCCGCGGCCTTCGCGATTCGGGATCGGGATGCTGATGATCGCGCCGAGGGTCCACGCGGTTTGATCGCGCCGCGGCACGCGGTCGATGCTCGATCCGAGGTCGTTTTCGAAGCCGAGCATCGCAAGGCTGCCCACGAGATCGAACCGCGGCAGCGCCTGGTTGCGCGTGAAAGAGAGCGTGATGTTCTTGCGCTCGATATCGAGCACCGCCTGCCGGTAGTCGGGCCGCAATTCCAAGGCGTCGCGGATGCCGCCGGGCACATTGGCGGTGAAGGGAATACTCGGCGGCGGAGCGATCTCCACCTGCGTCTGGAGCATCACCTCCATGTCATTGGTCACGAGCTGCTTTAAAAAGTTCTCGTTATCCTGCACGGCCCGCTGGGCCAGGATCACGCCCTCTTCCCGCGCCGCGACCTGCGCCCGCGCCTCGGTCACATCGAGCGGCGACTTCACCCCGATCTCCACGCGCGCCTGGTTGTCCTTGAGGAGTTGCCGCGCCAGTTCGCGCGAACGTTCGGCGACGAGCAGGGCCTCGTGGGCGAACTGGAGCTCGTTGTAGACGAAGTTCGTCTCGGTGATCACGTCGATGATCCGCTGACGCAGCGCCCACTCGGAGACCATCACGTTGTTCCGCGCGATGCGCACCTGGGCGAGGTTCGCTTTTGGCCCGAAGTCGCGGAGCAGCGGCTGGCGGAGCGACACGCTGCCGCGGGCCTCGTAGTCGTCTTCCCAGAAATTGGCGAGCCCGAGCGCGTTGCGGGTGCCGAGGCCGAGGTCGTAGGTCGTGCCGAGCGCGGTCACGCCGCTCAGGCCGGCGCTCAGGCGGTCCACGCGGTTGATGTCGCGCTGCTGGAGGCGGATGCCGTTGGAGAAGACGTCGGTCTGCGAATTCTCCGCGCGCTCGGCGGTGATGTCGAAGACGGGGTCGAAGCGCCCGAGTTGCCGGGTCACGCCTTCTTTGGCGATCTTCGGCTCGAAGCGCTGCACCTGGATGGAGAAGTTTTTCGCCAGCGCCGCCTGGATCGCCGTCTCCAAAGTGAGGCGCAGCACGGTGGGGCGCGGGATATTTTCCTCGGCCAGCGCCGCCCACGGGAGCGTGGCGAGGAGGAAAAGGCGCGCGAGTCGGAACATGCGGAGATTCAGGGAGAAAAGGGGGATGACTAAGTGTGCGGCAACGGGAATGCGACCCTTCGCATAAACCTCCAGTGAAAACGAACCTTAAAACTAAACGCCCGCCGGAGGGGTCGGGCGTTTGACACCACCCTTTGGCAAAACTACTCTGGCGCCCCACAGCGAAATGCTTACCGCCTCGCCCATCACCAGACAGACAGTCGGCCGGACCTTCAGCATCGCTATCAGCACGCTGGGGGTGGGTGCGCTGCTGCAGTTGGGCGTCATCGTCTGGGCGTTCGTCAATCGTCCACCGGATACGGTGGCGAGCTTCACCAAAAACCAGACCACGGTGGCCCGTGTGAGCACCCCGGGACCAATCGCGCCGGATTTCGGAACCAATCCCTTTTCCGAGCCTCCCCAGACTCTGACGACCACGACCACCCCGCCGCCGACGGGGCCGACCAAACCGACGCCGGTCCCGGCGAAGGCGCCGGTCGTCGAGCCGAACAACCGCTTCGAGGAGCTGGTCCAGCAGGGCAAACAGCTCCGCGAGCGCGGCGACATGAACACGGCGATCACGAAATTCCGCGAGGCCGCGGCGATGGACCCGAAGAACCCGATCGCCATCGCCGAACTCGCCGCCACTTACGAAAAACTCGGCTCGAACGACCGCGCGGGCGAACAGTGGCGGAAGATCCTTGAGATGGGCGACACCGCCGGGGTCTATTTTTCGCTGGCTGATGCCAAGCTGAAAGCGACGCAGGCCGCGACCATGCGCGAAGCCACCAGGCAGATGCCCGAGGCCAATGTGGAAGCCGCACCGACCGGACCCGTGGAGGGCATCGCCCCCGGGGCCACACTCGGCCTGCTCCCGGTGCGGGTCGAGGACCAACCCGATGCCACCGCGGCCACGCGCTTCTTGCTCCACATCCCGGTGAAGTGCCGGCCCAAGACCAAGATGGAAGTGCGCGACCTCGTCATTCACGTGCTCTTTTACGACATCGTGGACGGCCAGAACGTGGTCCAGACCAGCGCCAACGTGAACTCCCGCTGGATGACCCCGCCGGCCGATTGGCTGGAAGCCGACACCGAGGAATTGGCAGTCGAATACCACCTGCCGAAGCCCGAAGCCAAAGCTGCGAAGCGCGAAAACCGAAAATACTTTGGCTACATCGTGCGCGTTTATTACAAGCAACAGCTCCAGGCTGCGACCGCCGAACCCGAGCGGCTCGCCCAACAATATCCACCCCCGCCCACCCTTCCTAAAGATCCCGATAAATGAGAATTCTGCTGGTCGATGATGATGCCGGCGTCGTCCAGGCGCTCGATACTATTTTGCAAACCCTGCCGGGGAACACCGTGCGCACCGCCGGCACCGGCGATGAGGCGCTGGCCATCGCCGGAGAACTGGGCGGGATCGACCTGCTGATCACCGATGTGGTCATGGAGCCGATGGACGGCTTCACGCTGCGCGATCAAATCCTCGGGCTATACCCGGCGACCCGCGTGATCCTGATCAGCGGCTACGACCTGAGCGACTACCCGGCGCAGACGGAAGGTTATCCGCTGCTCGCCAAACCGATCGATGCCGACGCCTTGCGCGGCGCGGTCGCGAAGGAATCGTTCAACGTGCCCGCCCAGCCAGAACCGGCACCCGCGCCTGCTCCCGAGCCCATCGCCATTCCTGAGCCCGCGCCTGCTCCAGTGGCGGTGGCCGAACCGGAGCCCGGAGCCCCGGTGGTGCCGGAGCCTGAGCCAACTCCCGCACCAACTCCCGCGCCCGTCGCCGTCCCGGTCGCTGCGCCCAAGGCGATCCCCGCGCCGCGAGCCGTGCCGGCACCGACTCCAATGCCCGCGGCCACGCCGGTTGCCCGACCGACGGTGGTTGCCAGAGCGGTCCCCGCACCTGCTGCGGTGCCCGTCGCCAAAACGCCCACCGTCACCGCCGTGCCGGTGGCGAGGCCACAACCGACCGCTACGGCGCCCGCAGTTCCGGCCAGCGGCGTGCGCGCTGTTCCGGTCGCCGTGCCCAAGGCCGTTGCCGCCCCGCAACCCGCAGTAACCGTGAAAGCGACGGCCGTTCCGCGGCCCAGCGGCGTCACTCCTTCGCCCGTCGCCCGGCCTGCAGTCGCCACACCCACCGCATCGGCGCCGGCAGCTCCTTCCGCTTCGCCGGCACCTTCCGTTCCGGCCCCATCGGGATCCTCTCCGGGACTTCCCACTCTCCGCATGGCGGCGACCGTCAAGGCCCAGCCCATCCCCATGCCGAGCGTGCCGGGAGCTGCAGTCCCTGTCGCGCGCCCCGCTTCCGCCATCGCCCCAGTGCCCGGCACGCCGGTGGCCAGGGCTGTCCCGACGCCCGCGCCCGGTTCTGGGGTTAAGCCTGTCGCCATCCCCATCCCCGTGCCCCGCTCGGGGGCCGTGCAGACCAAGGCCGTGAACCCCACCGCGGTTCCCAAAACCGGCGCCCCCGGCACCGTCGTGGCGACTGCCATTTCCGCGCCCAGCGCGGTGGCTCCATCCTTCCCTCCCACGCCATTCGCCGGCACAGGTGAAGACCTCTCCGGCACGATGCTCGGTGCTTACCAGCTCCACCGCAAAACCAGCGAAGGCCGCTGGGGCGGCGTCTATGCGGGATTGCAGACTTCGATCAATCGCGCCGTCTCCATGGAGCTACTCGATGTGGCCAAGGCCGCCGATCCCATTGCGCAGGCCCGCTTCGTCGCCGACGCCCGCGCCAAGGCCGGCGTGCAGCATCCTTCCATCCTCGCCGTCTATGAGGCCGGTGAAGCCGATGGCCGTTTCTTTTACGCCTACGAGTACGTGGATGGCCAAAGCATCGCCGACCTCAAAGCCGCCAGCCAGCGGCTCGACGAAGTGTCCGCGCTGAAAGTCCTGCGCGTCGTTGCCGATGGCCTCGCTTATTTCGGCGTGCATCACACGCCGCACACCGCGCCCGAAGCGAGCAACATCTTCCTCGGTGCCGACGGCGAGCCGCGGCTCGGCAACATCGCCACGCAACTGGCCGACGAACAACTCGCCCCACAGCAGGAAATCCAGGCGCTCGGACGCGTGATGCTGAGCGTGCTGCCCGCGATTCAATCGCTCTCGCCAGGCCTCCGCGATCTGCTCAAACGGCTCGTCCAGGCCGGGCCGCAAGCCCTGACCTCCTGGGGCCAGGTGCTCCAGAGCATCAAGGCCATCGAGCCGAAAGTGATCCCGACCGACGCCGCGAAAATCAGCGCCCACGACCGCGCCGCCGTCGCCGCCGTGGAACTCGCGCGCAAGCAGCAGAAGCGCTCGCTTTACTTCAATCTCGGCAGCCTCGCCTCGCTGGTCATCCTCATCATCTTCGTGGTGTGGTTTTTCCTCTTCCGGAACAAGGAGCGCATTCACGAAGATATGGTCCAAATCCCCGCCGGCGAATTCCTCTTCAATGGCGAGAAGGTCAACCTCCCGGACTTCTGGATCGATAAGTACGAAGTCACCTACGGCCAGTATGCGAAATTCGTGCAGTTCCTCGAAGGCCACCAGACTTCCGAATACGACCACCCCCAGCAGCCGCGCAGCAAGACCGCGCTGATGCACCGCCCGCCCAATTGGGCGATCTACTTCGGCCGCGCCGAGGTCGGCGGCAAAGCCCGCTCCATCCCGATCGATCTGAGTTGCCCGGTCATGGAAGTCGATTTTTGGGATGCCTACGCCTTCGCCAAATGGAAGGGCCACGAGCTGCCGACCGAGCAGGAGTGGGAGAAGGCCGCCCGCGGCACGAAAAGCTTGACCTATCCCTGGGGCGACGAACCCGACCCGAAGAAGGTCAACTCCAACGCCGACTACAACGAAAACCCGCTCGCCAAATCTGGCCAGATCGATGGCTTCGGTTTCTGGAGCCCAGTGGACAAAGTGAAGGGCGACAAGAGCACGTACGGCGTGATCGGCATGGCCGGTAACGTCCGCGAATGGATCGGCACCTGGGACAAGGTGAAGAAGCGCCCGGTCGTGAAAGGCGGCAGCTTTATGTCGAGCGACGTGCGCCTCGATCAGCGCGCAGATCTCGATCCCAGCTCGGTCTCCGACGCCATCGGATTCCGCACCGTCTCCCGCACCCCACCCGCCCCCAAGAAATGAAACAACTCCGGCTCCTCCTCCTCGTCGCCTGCGGCCTTTTCGCCGCCGTCACCGCCCGCGCGCAAATCACCGTCGGCATCGCGATCAAGGAGCGCTTCCACATTCTCCACGAGCCCATCGTCGCCACAGCCATCGTCACCAACCTGACCGGGCGCGACATCACGCTCTCGGACACGGCGCAGTATCAGTGGTTTGGCTTCCGCATCACCACCGAAGGCGACCGCGTCATCCCGCCGCGCAATCTGCACTACAACCTGCCGCCGCTTTCCGTGAAGGCCGGCGAAACCGTGAAGCGCTCGATCAATCTGCAGCAGCTTTACGAGCTCGGTGATTTCGGCACCTACCGCGTGCAGGCCACGATTTACTACGACGGCCTCGACAAGTTTTACATCTCCCGCCCGACGCACATCGAACTCACTGAGGGCCGCACCATCTGGCGCAAAACCGCGGGCGTTCCCGAGGGCCAGCCGAGCGCCGGGCAGATGCGCCTCTTCAGCCTGCTCGCGCATCAGAAGGGCGAGATCAACACGCTCTATATCCGCGTCGAGGACAAGGACGACGGCTCGATCTTCTGCACGCTGCCGCTGGGTCGCCTGCTCGATGGCGTGCCGCCGCAGGCGGAGTTCGACTCGGCGAACAACCTCTACATCATGCAGCTCATCGCCAATCGCTCCTACGTGATGACGAAGATCACGCCGAACGGTGAGTTCGCCGGACAGACTGCTTACTCCGCGCCCAAGACCCGCCCGACTTTGCGCAAGACCGCCGACGGCGCGCTCCAAGTGATCGGCGGACGGCGTGAAACCGCCGTGGCCCAGAACGCCACTGCTGCGCCGGTGCCAAAGCTTTCCGCGCGCCCGGCGGGTCTGCCGTCGAATTGAGCGCGGGCTCTCTTCGCCCCGCGCCATGCATCTGCTGAAGCGTCCCCGCCGCCTGCGCTCCTCGGCCACGCTGCGCAGCCTCGTCCGCGAGACCACGCTGCATGTCGAGGACCTGATCCTGCCGCTCTTCGTCAGCGAGAAAGTGACCGGGCGAGTGCCCGTCGCGAGCATGCCCGGCGTCTTCCAGCTCGGCGAAAAGGAGATCGTCGCCGAAGCCCAAGCCACACACGCCGAAGGGATCGGCGCGGTGCTGCTCTTCGGCATCCCAGCGGAAAAAGACGACCGCGCTTCGCAAGCCTACGCCGACGATGGCGTGGTGCAGCGGGCCGTGCGCGCGATCAAAGCCACGTGCCCGGACTTGCTCGTCATCACCGACGTGTGCCTCTGCGAATTCATGAGCCACGGGCACTGCGGCATCGCCCATTTTCATGGCGACGGCGTGCACGTGGAAAACGACGCGTCGGTGGAGTTGCTCGTGAAGACCGCGGTCTCGCACGCGCGCGCCGGGGCCGACATCGTCGCGCCGAGCGACATGATGGATGGCCGCATCGGCGCGATGCGCGCCGGGCTCGATGCCGCCGGATTCACCGACACGGTGATCATGAGCTACGCCGCCAAATTTGCCTCCGCGCACTACGGCCCATTCCGCGACGCCGCCGAAAGCACACCCGCCGCCGGCGATCGCCGCTCCTACCAGATGGACGCCGCTAACGCTCGCGAAGCACTGCGTGAAGTCGCGCTCGATATCGACGAAGGCGCCGACATCGTCATGGTCAAACCGGGCCTGCCATATCTCGACATCGTCTGGCGGGTGAAGGAGCAGTTCGGCCTGCCGACCGCCGTCTATAACGTGAGCGGCGAATACGCCATGGTGAAGGCCGCCGTCGCCAATGGCTGGCTCGACGAACGCGCGACCGTGCTCGAACAAATGACCTCCTTCAAACGTGCGGGCGCGGACTTGATCATCACCTATTGGGCTCGGCAGGTCGCGGGCTGGCTGGGCGCCGCGCGCTGATCAACGCGCGGCGTTTCCAGACCGGTCATCCTGAGCTTGCGAAGAACCTCTGACCTCGCTCTGCGTCTGACGCGCCGCCGCAGCAGCGATCCGCGTGGGTGAGGAAAGGCAGAGATCAGAGGTATCGGTTGCGCCATCCTCCTTCACCCACGGCGCCGTCTCGCTACGCTCGGCTCTTCGCAAGCTCAGAATGACAGAGGGGAGGAGAACGCGAACACTTTCTTCCGATCGTCTTCCGTCAGCGCACGCCAGCTTCCCGGCGCGAGCGCGCCGAGTTCCAACGCACCGGTTTTCACCCGCACGAGACGCAACGTCGGATGCCCGACCGCCGCCGTCATCTTGCGGACCTGGTGATTCTTCCCCTCGACGAGTTCCAGCGCGATCCAGCAATCCAGCACGTTCTTGCGATAGCGGATCGGCGGATCGCGCGGCGCGATCTCCGGCTGCGGATCGAGCAACCACGCGCGACACGGCAGCGTCTGGTGCCCGCCGATCACGACTCCGCGCTCGAGCTGTTGCAACGCCTCGGCTGAAGGCACGCGCTCCACTTGTGCCCAATACGTCCGCGTATGGCCGCGGGTGGGATGCAGCAGGCGCGCGTTGAGTTCGCGCTCGTCGCTGAGCAGGAGCAGACCCTCGCTGTCGGCATCGAGGCGGCCGAGCGGATACACGCCCGGGGGGAAACCGAAGTCCGCGAGCGTGCGCCACCGCGAGCCGGGCTCGGGCGTGAATTGCGAGAGCACGCCGTAGGGTTTGTGAAAGGCGAGGAGCACGCATCTCGTTGTAGCCGCGCCCGCCCGAGGCGGCTACAAGTCTCGTCCCTTGAACCGCCGCGAACTTCCCATCTTCGAACTCGAAACCGCGCTCGCCGACTCGTTGCGCGCGCATTCCCGCCTCGTCCTGCAAGCGCCCACGGGCTCGGGCAAGTCCACGCAAGTTCCGCAGATCGTGCTCGACCACGGGCTCGCGGGTGAAGGCGAGATCGTGGTGCTCCAACCGCGCCGGCTGGCCACGCGGATGCTCGCCGCGCGCGTCGCGCAGGAGCGCGGCGTGAGGCTCGGCGACGAAGTGGGCTACCAGATCCGCCTCGATAAAATCTGCGGCGCGAAGACGCGCATCCGCTTCGTCACCGAGGGCATCCTGCTCCGGCAGATGCTCGCCGACCCGGACCTGCGGGGGATCAGCGTCATTGTCTTCGACGAATTCCACGAGCGGCATCTCTACGGCGACATCACCCTCGCCCGCGCGCTCGACCTGCAGGAGCAGCGCCGGCCGGACCTCAAACTCATCGTCATGTCGGCCACGCTCGATGCGGGCGCGCTGCAAAAATATCTCGCCCCTTGCGAGCTGCTGACCTCGCGCGGACGCACCTTCCCCGTCGATTTCGAATACCTCGACAAGCCGCTCGGCGACTGGCCGGTGTGGGATGCGGCGGCGGAGGAATTTGAGCGGATCGCGCGGACGCAGCAGGGAGACGTGCTCGTCTTCATGCCGGGCAGTTACGAGATCGGGCGGACGATCAACGCGATCAAGAACACCCGCGCCGGCGCCCAGTGCATGGTGCTGCCGCTGCACGGCGAGTTGACCGCGGCGGACCAGGACGCGGCGGTCGCGCAGTATGATCGGCGCAAGGTCATCGTCTCGACGAACGTTGCCGAAACCTCGCTGACCATCGACGGCGTGCGCGTGGTCATCGACAGCGGGCTCGCGAAGATCGCGCGCTTTGATCCGTATCGCGGCATCAATACACTGCTCGTCGAACGCATCTCACGCGCCAGCGCCGACCAGCGCGCGGGTCGCGCGGGCCGCACCGCGCCGGGCGTGTGCTTGCGGCTCTGGACGGAGCGCGAGCACCAGGATCGCGCGGCGCAGGAGCTACCCGAGGTGAAGCGGCTCGATCTCGCCGAGGTCGTGCTCACGCTGAAAGCCAGCGGCGTGCAGGATGTCGCGCGCTTCCGCTGGCTGGAGGCGCCGGACGCGCGCGGCCTAGAGCGCGCGCTCACTTTGCTCACCGATCTCGGCGCGCTGGAGGGGAGCCACGGAGGCGGGGAGACGCGGAGCGATGAAACGTCCCAGCAATCCTCCGCGCCTCCGCGTCTCCGCGGTTCCATCACGCCGCTCGGGCGGCGCATGCTCGCCTTCCCCGCGCATCCGCGTTACGCGCGCATGCTCCTCGAGGCGCATGAACGCGGCTGTGTCCGCGCGGTCACGCTCATCGCCGCGCTCACGCAGGGGCGCAATCTACTGCGGCGGCCCGAGGGCAAACAGATGCAGCAGGATCGCGAGGATCTGCTCGGCGAGAGCGCCGAGAGCGACTTCTTCATCCTCATGCGCGCGCATCGTTTCGCCGAGCAGCGCAGCTTCAACCCGCAGCCCTGCCGCGCGCTCGGGATCAATGCCAACGTGGCGCGCGAAGGCGCGGCGCTGGCCGAGCAATTTCTCCGCATCGCCAAGGACGAGGGGCTGAACATCGAGGCGCGCGACACTTCCAGCGAAGCGCTGCAGCGCTGTGTGCTCGCGGGTTTCCCGGACATGGTGGCGATGCGCGTCGATGCCGGCACGCTGCGTTGCGCGCTGGTGCATGGGCGCAAGGGCGTGCTCGCGCGCGAGTGCGTGGTGAAGACGCCGCTGCTCGTGGCCAGCGAAGTGCGCGAGGTGGAGATGCGCGGCGACGTGGAGACGCTGCTCACGCTCGGCACGGCGATCAAGGAGGAGTGGCTGCGCGAGCTTTTTCCGGAAGCGTTTGAGGAGACGACGACGGCGTATTTCGACACCACGCAGCGGCGGGTGCTGGGGAAAAAACAGACGCGCTTTCATGATCTCGTGCTTCGCTCGGAGGTCTCCTACACGCCGCCGCTCGAGGATGCCGCGGTGCTGCTCGCGCGCGAAGTGATCGCCGGCACGTGCCCGCTGAAGCACTGGGACAACGCCGTGGAGCAGTGGATTCTGCGGCTCAATCAGCTCTCACTTTGGTATCCGGAATTCGAGCTGCCGCGACTGGGCGAGGCGGATCGGGAGACGCTGATCGAGCAGCTCTGCCTTGGCGCGACGACTTACAAGGCGATCAAGGAACGCGAGGTGTGGCCGACGGTGCGGTCGTGGCTTTCGCCCGCGCAGCAGGATCTGCTGGATCAATATGCGCCGGAGCGGCTGGAGCTGCCGAATGGGCGCAAGGCCAAGGTGATTTACGACGCGACGGCGGCGCCGACGATCGCGTCGCGCATCCAGGATCTGTATGGCGTGACGGGCGAACTGCGGATCGCGGGGAATCGCATCCCGCTGGTCATCCAGGTGCTCGCGCCGAACCATCGCCCGATCCAAATCACGCAGAATCTGGAGACGTTCTGGAAGGAGAGCTACCCGAAGATCAAACAGGAGCTCCAGCGGAAGTATCCGAAGCACGAGTGGCGGTAGCTACGCCAGTCATCCCGAGCTTGCGAAGGGTCTCTGACTCCACTCGGCATCCGATGCGGCGCTGGTGAGGAAAGGCCGAGGTCAGAGGTTCTTCGCAAGCTCTGAATGAATGGCAGAGGGTGGGCGCACTCTCATGCCGTGTGCATTTTCACGGCACGCGCTTTCCCAAAAGAAAACCGCCGACAGCGGGCACGAGACCCGACTGCCGGCGGTGTGAGTGACTAACGGACCGAGTTAGACGGCCTTGTCGCCGTGCTCGTCGGTGCGGATGCGGATGGCATCCTCGACCGAGGAGACGAAGACTTTGCCGTCGCCGATCTTGCCGGTCTTGGCCGCCTTGACGATGGCCGCGACGGCCTGCTCGGCGAGGCTGTCGGTGATGACGACCTCGAGTTTGATCTTGGGCAGGAAGTCCACGGTGTACTCGCTGCCGCGGTAGATTTCCGTGTGACCTTTCTGACGGCCGAAGCCTATGACTTCGCTGACCGTCATGCCTTCCACGCCGATCTCGGCGAGGGCTTCTTTTACTTCCTCCAGTTTGAAGGGTTTGATGATTGCTTCGATTTTTTTCATGAGATGAGAGGTGCCCGGTCCCGGCGCTCGGATGAGTGGGACGAGACCGGGCGAATGGTCTCGATTGGTGGTTTAGCCGATGTAGCCTTCTTCGCCGTGTTCGGTGATGTCGAGACCCTGGCTCTCGACTTCGGGCGTGGGACGCAGGCCGATGGTGGCCTTGACGATGAAGGCGATGATCGCGGTGGCGACGACGCTCCAGACGATGGTGACGCCGATCGCCTTGAACTGCTCCATGAGCAGGCCAGCCTTGAGCGGGCCGACGACGGAGTTGGCTTTTTCGTCGGCGAGAACGCCGGTGAGGATGGCCCCGAGGGTGCCGCCCACGCCGTGAATGCCGAAGGTATCGAGGGCGTCGTCATAACCGAAGATGCTCTTCAGGTAAGCGACGGCGAGGAACGGGATGATGCCCGCGGCCACCCCGATGATCATCGCGCCGGAAGCCGTGACGAAGCCGGCGGCCGGAGTGATGACGACGAGACCGGCGACGATGCCGGAGCAGAAGCCGAGGATCGAAGGATGGCCCTTGGCGATCCACTCGGTGAGACCCCAGACGAAGCCGGCGGTGGCCGCCGCGAGGGTGGTGGTGGTGAAGGCGTTGGACGCGATGGCGTCGGCGCCGAGGGCGGAGCCGGCATTAAAGCCGTACCAGCCGACCCAGAGCATGCCGGTGCCGACGGCGCAGAGGACCATGGAGTGCGGCGGCATGGGCTCCTTGCCGAAGCCGAGGCGCTTGCCGAGGATGATGCAGAGGACGAGGGCCGACCAACCGGAGGTCATGTGAACGACGGTGCCACCGGCGAAGTCGATCGCCTTGATGGCGGCGTTCGGATTCAGCGGGCCGCACATGAGGCCGACCGTGGACCACACCATGTGGGCGAACGGGAAGTAAACCGCGAACATCCAGAGCGCCACGAAGACGAGGACGGCAGAGAATTTCATACGCTCAGCGACCGCGCCGACGATGAGCGCCGGGGTGATGATGGCGAAGGAGAGCTGGAACATGGCCCACATGGAATCGGAGATCCACCAGTAGCCCGCGCCGGAAGCGGCAGGCTCGACGCCCTTGAAGAAGGCGTTGCTCATGTCCCCGATGAACGGGCTCTTGGCATCGACGCCGAAGGAAAGGCTGTAGCCGCACACATACCAAAGGATGGTGACGAGGCCGGCGATACCGATGCACTGGCCGAAGACGGAGAGGACGTTCTTCTTGCGAGTGAGGCCGCCATAGAAGAGCGCCAGGCCGGGCAGCGTCATGAAGATGACGAGCGCGGTGGAGGTCATCTGCCAGGCGTTATGGCCTGGGCCAGGGCCGGCGATGTTGGACTTCCATTCCGTGTCGCCGTCCTTACCGGCTTGCACGTTTTTGAAGTAAGCTTCGAGGTCGAAAAGGCGCTGTTCCATGGTCGCCGCCGGTTTTTCGCCTTCCGCAGGCGCGGCTTCCGCCGCGGGAGCAGGCGCCGCCTCAGCTGCAAGAGCGGCCGGAGCCGCTTCAGCAGCAGGAGTCGCTTCAGCAGCAGGAGCTGGGGCTGGAGCCGCCGGGGCAGGTTCCGCCGCCGCAGGAGCAGGAGCGGGGGCCGGAGCCGGTGGAGGAGTGTCTTGAGCGTGCGACGGACCTCCAGCGATCGTCCACGACAGCAGGGCTGCCGCGACGAGCATGGAGAGCTTACGATTGTTTTTCATGCAGGGTCGTTAGTTTGGTTGGTGGTTTAGTGAAGATTGCCGCGAGGCTTTGGCGGCGAAGTGTCTGGGGGCGCGGTGGTTAAATCGCGCCCATGGACACCTAACGCCGTGAGGCGACGATGCGCGGGCCGCTTTAGCAGCCGTTATGCCAAGGCTTTGCGTGATTTATTTACAGAGACGGCACAGACGGCACGCGCTGGCAGCAGGAACTCGCCATGGAAAAAATCGACCAACTCCGCCCAGTGTGCGCAATTCGAGCCACGCCTTTTGCGGTCGCCGCGCGATAAACCCGGCAGCCGCCAAATTGGCTATTTTCGCTCTATCTGCCACAGAGACGGGTCAACCGAGGACTCCAAGCTTTCTCACAGGGGAGGGCCGCGGCCGCGGGGCTCATAGCGAACGGCGATAAGAGTCATACCGAGACTCTATTTCCGCGACAAGTGACGGCGTGGTATTCAGCGCGTGACACGGATCCATGAACAACCTCCAGCTCGCCGTCCAATTTTTCCTCCAGCTCGCGGTCATCCTGCTTTTCTGCCGGTTCGTCGGCGCGGTGGCGAAGCGCTTTGGCCAGCCGCAGGTGGTGGCGGAGATGGTCGCGGGTGTGCTCCTCGGGCCGTCGCTCTTCGGGCTGCTTTTCCCGGAGGCGCAGGCCTGGCTTTTCCCGTGGGACAAGGCGCAGGCGACGCGCGACACGCAGAGTTACCTCTTCCCGGCGTCGCAGCTCGGACTGGCGCTTTACATGTTTGTCGTCGGCATGGAGTTCCGCGTGGACATCGTGCAGAAGCGGCTCAAGAGCTCGATCGCGGTGTCGCTCGCGGGCATGGTCGCGCCCTTCCTGCTCGGCGCCGGACTCGCGTGGGTGCTCTTCCATCACACGGAGTTGTTTCCGAAAAAGACTTCGCTCAACGAAGCGATGCTTTTCCTCGGCGCGTCGATGTGCATCACGGCCTTCCCGATGCTCGCGCGCATCATTCATTTCAAGGGGCTCTCGGGCACGACGATGGGCACGGTGGCGCTCGGCGCGGGCGCGCTCGACGACGCGACTGCGTGGTGTCTGCTCGCGGTGGTGCTGGCCAGCTTTGACAACAACTGGTCGCACGCGTGGATCAACATCGGCGGCGGGGCGGCCTATGTGGCTTTCACGTTGCTCATCGTGCGGCCGATATTGGCGCGGGCGAAGTCGGTGCTCGTGAAGGACGGGACGCTGACCGAGGCGGGGCTGGTCATGGGCCTGGCGCTGATGGCGCTGGGCGCGTGGTTCACGGATCTCATCGGGCTGCACGCGGTCTTCGGCGCGTTCGTGATGGGTGCGGCGATGCCGCGCGGGGTGATTTGCCGCGACCTGATCGGGCGCATCCAGCCGCTCACCGTGGCGCTCCTGTTGCCGCTCTTTTTCACCTACTCGGGCCTGAACACGAAGATCGGCCTGCTCAACACGGGCTTCCTCTGGATGATGTGTGGCGCGGTGCTCGTCGCGGCGGTGCTCGGCAAGGGCGTAGCCTGCTGGCTGGCGGCGCGGGCGACCGGTATCTCGAATCGCGAGGCGCTCGGCATCGGCACGCTGATGAATGCGCGGGGCCTGATGGAGCTGATCATCATCAACATCGGCCTCCAGCGCGGGATCATCTCCGAAGGCCTTTTCGCCACGCTCGTGATCATGGCCGTGGTCACGACGCTGATGGCGTCGCCGATTTTCGATCGACTCGTCGGCGACGGGCGCAACCCCATTTCCGAACCCGAGGAAGACGACGCGGCGGCGCCCGTGTCCACGCACTAAACCCATCCTCTACGAGTACGATGCCATCCTCATCGGCGGCGGCCCCGCCGGGTCCTGCGCCGCGGCGATCCTCGCCGAATACGGCCACCGCGTGCTCATCCTCGAGCGCGAAAAATACCCGCGCTATCACATCGGCGAGTCGCTGATCCCGTTACTTTCGGACCGCTGGAACGGATTGGGATGATCCCGAAGATGAAGGCCGCGCACTTCGTGGAGAATTATACCAACTTCAGGAAACAATCAGACGCTCCCGCAGCCCGGAGGGCTGAAAGGAAATTAGCCCCGGGTGAAACCCGGGGATATTGAGAGAAACCGGAGGCACCCCGGAGGCGGTGCGGGAAGGTGCATGGCTGGCT
>JBBQYR010000029.1:0-35676 GCA_038208565.1 Chthoniobacterales bacterium | reverse complement strand
AAGGAGGATCCGTGGAAAGCCGTCCCGCCTTTGCTGGTGCGAATGCGCGAGGTGTTCGGCACGCCGACGGAGGGTGTGTCGGCCGCGGCGGGATGGACGCCGCTCTTCGATGGCAAGACGTTGCACGGCTGGAAAGCGCCGAACTTCAGCGGCCAGGGCGAAGTGGAGGTCAAGGACGGCCAGATGATCCTTGGGCTCGGCGACGACATCACCGGCATGAATTTCGCGGGTGAGCCTCCGAAGATGAATTACGAGGTCGCGCTCGAAGCTTCCCGGCAGCAAGGCAGCGACTTTTTCTGCGGGCTCACGCTGCCCTACGGCGACAAGGCCTGCACGCTGATTGTCGGCGGTTGGGGCGGCGCGCTGGTCGGCATCTCGAGCATCAACGGCGATGACGCGTCGGAGAACGAGACCACCAAGTTCCTCAAGTTCGAGCAGGGTAAATGGTATCGGATTCGGGTGAAGATGACGCCGGAGAAAATCGAGGCGTGGATCGACGACGAGCAGGTGGTGAATCTCGAAACGCAGGGCAAAACGATCGACATGCGGGCCGGTGAAATCGAACTGTCGCGACCGTTCGGGATCGCCGCTTTCCGCACGCAGGCCGCGTTGCGCGCGATCAAGCTGCGCCGGTTCGGTGGAGGCGCGAAGTGACCGTCGTCCGCCGGGCGACGGCGGCGTTGTTCCTCACTTTCCTCCCGCTCGCCGCGCAGGCTTGGGATGCGGCGGGCCACATGCTCGTGGGGGAAATTGCCTGGGCGCAGATGACGCCGGGCGTGCGCGCGCAGGCGGCGGAATTGGTGAAAAACCTCGATTCGCGTTTCAACCAGCGCCGGCCCTACAACTTTGTCACCACGGGTTGCTGGATGGATGACATGCGCAGCCTGGGCCGAGATTATCCGTGGTCGAAGCTGCACTACGTCACCATCCCGTGGACGGCGAGCGGCGCCCCCGCCGAGATCCCGCCGCCGCCGCATATCGTGAGTGGCATGGATGACAGCATCCGCACGCTCCGCGATCCGCAAGCCACCCCCGCGCAGCGCACCGAAGCGCTCGGCATGCTCGTCCATTTCGTCGGCGACGTTCACCAACCGCTGCACACCACTGATCGGAACGGCGACCGCGGCGGCAACTCCTTCCTCATCTCGGGAGTGCCATTTTCCGATCTGATGTCCAAGCAGGGCCGGAACCTCCACACCTTTTGGGACAAGGCCTTCCGCTTCGACGGACAGCGCCCGGCCATCGTCGAGGTGTGGACTGCGCCGGAACTCGCGGATCGCCCGGCGGTTGCGGAGCAGGGGATCATCGCGGAGCAGGCGAAGAAAATCGCCGCGCGGTTTCCGCGGACAAGTTTGCCGGAGCTGGCCACGGCGCAGGACGGCGCTGCGTGGGCCCGGGAAAGCCACGTCGTGGGCTGTCTCCACGCCTATCCGGCGGGTGAACCCTCGGTGGAAATCGAAGTCCGCGTGCTCACGCCGGAGTTTGCCAAAAACGCCCAGGAAGTCGCCAACCGCCGCATCGCTCTCGCCGGCTATCGGTTGGGCGATTTGTTGAATGTGATTCTCGGTCAGTAGCGCCGGCACTATTTCCGCGACGGCGTGGCTGGCGAATTGCCAAGCCCGGCGCTCTCGCGTTTGCTGCCTCCCATGGCCCGCCAATACACGCTTCAGCGTTCTCCCGCACCCGCTGGTTCGCGCATCGATTTCGCGGCCGAACTCAACGAGCAGCAGCACGCCGCCGTGACCGCACCGCCGGGACCGGCGCTGGTCATCGCCGGCGCGGGGAGCGGCAAGACGCGCACGCTGACTTATCGCGTCGCCTACCTGATCGAAAATGGCGTCGCGCCCTCGAACATCCTGCTGCTGACCTTCACCAACAAAGCCGCGCGCGAGATGCTCGATCGCGTGGCCAGTCTGCTGCCGAACGACATCACCGGGCTGTGGGGCGGCACCTTTCACTCCGTCGGCAATCGCCTGCTGCGCCGCCATCCGGAGGCCGCGGGCTTCGCGCCGGGCTTTTCGATCATGGACCGCGAGGACCAGCAGGATTTGCTCGATGCGGTGATTGCCGCCTCCGGTCTCGATCCCAAGGACAAACGTTTTCCCAAAGGCGAAGTGCTCGCGGACGTGTTCAGCTTCGCGATCAACACCGGCCGGACGATCGATCAGGTGCTCGTCGAAAAGTATCCGCACTTCCTCGAGTTCAGCGAACAGATCGCCGCCGCGCAGAAGAAGTACGAGGCGAAAAAGAAAGCCGCCAACTCGCTCGATTTCGACGACCTGCTCGAGAAGACGCTCCTTCTCCTGCAGAACCATCCCGAGATCGCGGAGCGTTATCAGCGGCAGTTTCAGTTCGTCCTCGTGGACGAATATCAGGACACGAACCGCATCCAGGCGGACTTCATCGACATCCTCGCCAAGCTGCAGCGCAACGTGATGGTGGTCGGCGATGACGCGCAATCGATCTACTCGTGGCGCGGCGCCAACTTCAAAAACATCCTCGACTTCCCGACGCGTTACCCCGGCGCGCAGGTTTACAAAATCGAGACCAACTACCGGAGCGTGCCGGACATCCTCGAAGTGGCGAACGCGGCCATCGCGGCCAATGTGAACCAGTTCCGCAAGGAACTCGTCGCCGCGCGCCCAGCCGCGCCGATGAAACCCGCGCTCGTCCCGCTCGGTGACTCAAACCAGCAGGCGCTTTTCGTCGCGCAACGCATCCTCGACCTGCGCGAGGAAGGGATCGAACTGGACGAGATCGCGGTGCTTTACCGCGCGCATTATCACTCGATGGAAGTGCAGATGGAACTCACGCGGCACGGGCTGCCCTTCCAGATCACCAGCGGGCTGCGTTTCTTCGAGCAGGCGCACGTGAAGGACGTGGCGGCGTTTCTGAAATACGTCGTCAACCCGCGCGATGAAGTCGCCTTCAAACGCATGGCGCGTCTCCTGCCCGGCATCGGCGCGCGCAATGCGGAGCAGCTTTGGACGGGTGTCAGCGAAGCGATGGCGCGTGGCGGCGAGTTGAGTTTTTTCCAACTGCTCAGTCCGCTCAAAGTCCCGTCCAAGTCCGCGAAAGCGTGGGCGCAACTCGCGCACACGCTCGAAGAAATCGCGCCGGGGGGGAAACCGCATCCGCCCTCCGAAATGATCCACAGCGTCATCGAGGCGGTCTATGACGAGTATCTCAAAGCCAAGTTCCCGAACTACGATCAGCGCCGCGACGACCTGAACACGCTCGCCAATTTTGCGAAGCAATACGAAGGCGCGGGCGATTTCCTCGATCAACTCGCGCTCCTGAGCAGCCTCGATCACGAAGTCACCGCGACCAACGAAGACACCGAGATGCTCACGCTTTCGAGCGTCCACCAAGCCAAGGGGTTGGAATGGAAAGTCGTCTTCGTCATCTGGATGGCCGACGGCATGTTTCCCAGCTCCCGCAGCCTCGATAGCGACGATGCGATCGAGGAAGAGCGCCGCCTTTTCTACGTCGCCGTGACGCGCGCCAAGGACGAACTTTACCTCACCTACCCGCACCTGCGCTTGAACGCGGGTTACGGCGAAATGCTCCAGCGCCCGTCGCGCTTCCTCGGCGAAATCGCGAAAGATCTGGTCGAGGAATGGCAGGTTGGCGGGACGAACTTCTAAGCAGATGACGGAGGCCTGACCGGCTTCGGCAATTCGGCGGCCCCTTGGTTGCTCATCTCTGGAAGGAAATGAAGCCGCGGTTGATGCTCGCGATCGAGCGGCCGGAACGGCGAAAGACGCCGATGCCTTCCCGCGAGCCATTGTCGTTCGTATTGCCTTCGATGGTCACGAGTTTGTTGCCTCGGACGCTTTCGACGAGGCCGGTATGTCCCAGCCCACCGCCCGTCCCGACGATGAAGATCATCCCCGGTTCCACCCTGCTGGGATCGTTGAGGGCCGCGTCGCGGACGAGCGTGGGGATGCTGGCGGTGCGCGCCCGGGCCCACAGATCGAGCACGCCACCGGTCCGGCATTTGGCCTTCAAGGGGTTGGCGACGCCCAACTCCGCGGCGGCTTGCTCGAAGCAGAAATAGACAAACGCCACACACCAGGGATCGCCCGCGCTGATCCCGACGCTGCGCTGATATTCCTCGACGCGTTCTCCGCGATTCGTCCCCGTCGGCTTTTCCCGGACCCCAATTTCGCTGGCGGCGAAGTCCATCACCTTGACTAGCAAACCATCGGTGCTGTGCTCGGGAGAAGCGTGGACAGTCTGCCGACCGAAGAGCGCGCCCCACGTGTCGGAGCCCACTTCGCCGTCGGCTTCCAGCGGACTCCCTTCCAGGTCAGTGTGCCGGACTTGGAAAAGCTGGACGGCTTCAAACGTGCCGACGTCATAAACGCCGTCCACCGACAGCGGCTGGGAACCGTCGGCCGCAGTCTCCGTGTATCCGAGGTCGCGCAGCCGTTTTTGCACGATGCCCACGGCGATCATCTCGTCGCTGTTCAGTTTGATGACCTGGCCCGGGTAGGCGGGCGGCTCGCCTTTTACCGGGGCAAACGGTTCGACGCGGGGAATGACCTGCGTGTGCGCCGTGGAACTGATGCTGTCGAAGACCATGTTTCCCGAATCCCGGTCCGCGTGATGGTGGGAGAATTCCGTATCCAGATTGAGCGTGCCGGCGACGGCTTCGAGGTCCGCCTGGTTGGTGAAGAACACCCGCTCCGGATTGCTGCCCGGAAAATAACGCACCACGATTTCCTTGTTCTCCACCTTGCCCGCTTTGCCGCCGGTGAACGGGTAGCCGAGTCGCTGGAGCAGCGCGAGCGAACCTTCCGCGCCGCTGCTGTTCCCGGCGTCGCCGACGATGGCGAACACGGTGTTTCTGGACCGTTTGCTATGCACCACGCAGAAGTCGCCGAGCTTTACTCCGCCCTCGCTCGCCACCTTGCCGAGGAGCGTGTAGTTGATCTCCGCCGCATTGACGTAGCGGCGCGGGTCGGTTTCCCGACGGTTGTTTTTGTCGGTGTAAGCGGTCGTCGAGATGTAGAAGCCGGGGCAGGGATCGCCGAGCGACCGCTCTTGGAGGAGCGGGGTGATCTTGTCCGCCTTGGTCAGGTAGCCGACGATGCGCCCGTCTTTTCGGGCCCCGACGTGCGCGTTCAATTCGAAGTCCAACGCCTTCCGGTTGTCGGGACCGTAGGCGTTGGGCGCGCCGTCCACGTTGATGGTCATGGTGACAACGATTTCAACGGATTTCATTTTGATGGGCGGGGTAGGGTGTTGGGGACTGGAGGGAAGCCGGGCAATTGGGGCGTCGCCGGGAAAGCGGTCAGGTCAGCGCAGAACCTCGTCGCGGACCTTTTTCTCGAGGGCGCCGAGCAGCGGGTCTTCCGCGACGTTGACCATCTCGGTCAGGAGCTTTTTCGCGGTGCCGTCGTCCAGCCGTTGCGGGGCTTTGGGTTGGACGATCCGGGCGGCGCTGCCGGCAGGGAACTGCCCGATCTTTTCGTTCAGCGCGGCCCGGCGAGCGGTGAGCGATGGGGCCGGCGCTGGCGTGACCGGCGCCGGGGTCGCGAGCGGCAACGGAGTCGCGATTGGCAAAGGGGCGGGGGGCGGGGTCGGCGGACGCTTCGGGGCCGGGAGGACGGCGATGGGTGCGGCGGTTGGCGTGGTCGCCGCGGTGCGGACGGTGGTTTCGAGATGCTGCAGCAGCGGGTCTTCCGCGGATTTGATCAACTCCTTCAGCCGCTGGCGCGCGATGGCGTCGTCCAGAGCGGAAGCCGCATCGGGGTTCAGGAATTTCGCCGAGGTTCCGGACGGAAGCGTATCCACGAGCCGGCAAAGACTGTCCCGCCGGGCCTCGAGAGCCGCGACTTTCATCGAGTCGTCTTCCTTCGGAGGTGGAGGGCGGGTCGTGCGGCGCGGGCTTTCCCCTCCGCTGCTCACTGGACTGCCGCCGCCGCTGCTGGTGCGACTTTCCTTCAAGGACGCCCGCCGCCGAAGTTCGAGCCCCTCCGCCCGGCGCAACTGATCGAGCGTCGGCAGCATGCCCGCCTGAAACAACTCCACCGCATCTGTCGCTCCATTGACCGCTTCGAGCAGGAGCGCACCCTCGATGGTCAGCGTGTTATCCGGCACGACGGGACGCATCCCGGCGCGCAGTTTAAAGTAGGCATCTTCCGCTTCGGAGATCTTCGCCACGGCCTGCTGGTAGGCATTGGCGCGATTGCCGGTGTCGAAGACGTCCCCGACTTGCGGGAGGGCCGCGCTGCCCGAAGCGAGCGCGACGATCGTGCTCGTGCCCGCCTGGAAGGCACCGGCCAGCCCAGCCGCGCCGGCGAGGAGGACCTGCGCCGTGGACGAGGTCTGGCGGACATTCCGCGCGATGTGGAACCGCTTCCTCAGGATGTCCCGCGTCTGGTCCGCGTAGGAGACGACCGCCGCGTCGTTCATGTCGCCGGTGTTCCCGGCCCGGGCGGAGATGCCGGCGTGCTCCACGACGGTGGGTCGAAAGCGGTGGTAGTTCGCGCAGCCGGTGCCAAGAAAACCGACGGCGAGCAGGACGAGGATGCGGGAGTGGGGGAGGCGGAGCATGGAGGGCGAAAGCGGATGCGGTTCAGGCGCGAGGTGAGGATCAGTCCGGGGGCGAATGTCGGAGGCTGCAGGAAGGGGAGGCGGGGGTCATTTGGCGCCGGGAGACTGGGCTGCTTTGGCGGGCGTCGGAGCCCGGAGCGCATCGGGCGTTTTGCGGGATCCGCGCCTGGTCCGGACGCAGGAAGTGAGATGAACTGCCGCAGCTTGCACGCGGACGAGGCTGGCAGTCCGGTGCGGCTGCCGATATGGGGCTGCTTCCGCGATTGACCCGGGGAGAATGCCGCTTTGGGGATGCGGGTTTTGGAGCGACCGCGACGGTGATTCTCCCCGCGGCGGGAGCGGGGGGGGGCGTGTTTCCCGCTTGCCTTGGAGCGACGTTTTGTGGGATCGCTGGAAGTGTGAGACGCCCCGGTGGGTGCAACTACCCCCCTACCCCCCGGATGGCGCCTGATCGTTTTCCGCAACCAACCCGAAATGACAGGATGATGGCCCCATGAAAACCCGTGTGGTGGTGATCGATGAGCATGTCTCCGTCCGGCAGATGCTCGCCCTGGTGCTGGCGCGCGAAGGGCCTTACGAAGTGGTCGGCGAGGCGGGGACGGGATTCGAGGCGCTGAAGGTCTGCCGCAAACTCCATCCGCAGCTCGTGGTGCTCGATCTGATGTTGCCGGAAATGAATGGCGTGGAGGTGCTGCGAACGCTGCGCAGCGAAATGCGCGAGTCGCGCTTCATCGTCTATTCGGGAACGCTCAGCCGCGCGCTGATCATCGAGGCGATCCAGGCCCGGCCGCACGGCTTCGTCCACAAGAGCGATACCCTGCCGACCTTTTGCGAAGCGCTCCGCGCGGTGGCGGGCGGCTGCTGTTACTTCACGCCGCTGGCCACGAAGCTCCTCGATGAGGAGCGGTATGCGGCTCCGATCACCTCGCTCCTCACCGGCCGCGAACGGGCGGTGTTGCAGATGATCGCGGAAGGGATGAGCAACAAGGAGATGGCCAGCCGCTTTTCGATCGCGCCGAAAACCGTCGAGCACCATCGGGCGCAAGTCATGCATAAGCTCGGAATGCACGACGTCGCGACGCTCACCCGCTACGCGGTGCGCCTCGGGTTGGTCACGGTGGACCGTTGAGCGGCGCGTTAATTTTCCAAATTCCCGCATCCAAGCTTGCGGCGCGGCGCGGAGGCTGTTTGAACGTCCCGTTCCCAACCGATGGATCTGACTCCTGATCACAAACTCGCGGGCCTGCTCGCCCCGCTCTTTGCCTTGCGGGGGAAGAATGATTTCGGGGTGGGGGATGTGGGCGCGCTGCGCGAATTTATCGATTGGTCCGCCGAGCACGGCTTTCGCGTCGTCCAATTGCTGCCGGTCAACGAAACGGGCAACGACAACTCGCCGTACAATGCCATCTCGTCCGTCGCGCTCGAGCCGACGACCATCGAGATCACGCCCGAAGCTTTGCCCGGCCTGACCGCGCCGGAGATCGCCGAGATCGCCGCCGGGGTGGACCTCGGTGTCCTGTCCGCCGGTCCCGTGGCCTATCCGCTGGTCAAGGAACTCAAGCGGCAGTTGCTCCGCCGGGCGTTTGAAAATTTCCTGGCCCACTCCTGGCGGCGCAATGATCGGCGCGCGCGCGCCTTTCGCGCCTTCGTAAAAGACGAGGCCGCCTGGCTGGAGAATTACAGCCTCTTCCGCGTCTTGATCGACGAAAACGGAGGCACCGAGTGCTGGGATTCGTGGCCGCTGGAGCAACAGTCGCCCGCCGCCGCCCGCGCGTGGTGCGCCGCCCAGAAGCCCGCGAAACGCCAGGCCATCGAGCAGGCGCTGCGCTTCGCCAGCTTTGTGCAGTGGATCGCGTGGGGACAATGGCAAGCCATCAAAGCCTACGCCGATGCGCAGGGCGTCGCGCTGATGGGCGATATTCCGTTTGGCGTCAGCTACTACAGCGCCGACGTGTGGGCGCGGCCCGAAGTCTTCGATCACCAGTGGTGCGGCGGCTGCCCGCCCGAGCGGATCATGGTCGTCGATCCCTTTACCTACAAGTGGGGCCAGAACTGGGGCATCCCCCTTTACCACTGGGCCGTCGAGCGCGAACGCGGCTTTGCCTGGTGGCGGCAGCGCGTCCGCCAGGTCCGCGCCTGTTTCCATCTCTTCCGCATCGATCACATCCTCGGCTTCTTCCGCATCTACGGTTTCCCGTGGCGCCCGCAGTACAATGCGGAGTTTCTCCTGCTCTCGGAGGAGGAGGCGAAGGCGCGGACGGGGGGCGAACTGCCGCACTTCATCCAATACGAGGACGACACCGAGGCGCACAAGGTGGCAAACTGCGCGCAGGGCGAGGAGGTGCTGAAGGTGCTGCTCGAGGAGTGCGGCCAGTATCGGCTCATCGGCGAAGACCTCGGCGTGGTGCCCGACTACGTGCGCCCGTGCCTCACGCGGCTCGGCATCGCCGGCTTCAAGATCCCCTACTGGGAGCATGAGCCCGATGGCGAGATGACGCCCGGCGCGGCTTACCAGCGGCTCTCGGTCACGACTTACGCGACGCACGATTTCGAGCCGGTGCGGGCTTCGTGGGAGCACTGGATGGCGAGGATCGAGGCGGCGGAAAAGGGCGGGCCGGAGACGCATGCGGCGCGCGATGCGGCGTGGCGCGACGCTCGCCGGCTGGCGGGCTGGGCGGGCTTCGAGGTGCCGCAGATCACGCCTTATAACGACGCCGTCCACGAGACGCTGATTCGCGGGCTCTTCACGTCGAACTCGTGGATGGCGCTCTACATGATCACGGATCTCTTCGCCACGTCGCAGCGTTTCAACGTGCCCGGCGCGATCAGCGAATCGAACTGGAGCCAGCGCCTCGCGCAGCCCGTGGCGCAGTGGAGCACCGACCCCGCGCTCGTGGCGAAGATGGAGCGGGTGCGGGCGATCCTGCGGGAGACGGGGCGGGGGTAAGGCGGACGTTTTTTGCCTGTGGCACCGTGGCGCCTGATGGCGTGGGCGGGCGGCGACCTGACC
This sequence comes from Chthoniobacterales bacterium, assembly GCA_038208565.1. GTDB lineage: Bacteria > Verrucomicrobiota > Verrucomicrobiia > Chthoniobacterales > Chthoniobacteraceae > Chthoniobacter. The sequence goes on along the minus strand of JBBQYR010000029.1, from coordinate 26,102 downwards.
ATTCCTTGCCCAATGCGGCGCTCCGCCTTGCTGCTGCGGAGGAAAAGCATTGCTCCGCGGGCGGGCATGGGCTGAATTTCTCGCCCGCTCATTTTCCAACACCTCAGCTCTCACTCCAATCCCATGAAGACTCCCATTCGCGTCGCAGTCACCGGAGCCGCCGGCCAGATCGGTTACTCGCTCCTTTTCCGGATCGCCTCCGGCGCCATGTTTGGCCCCGAGCAGCCGATCATCCTCCATCTCATCGAGATCGAGCCCGCGCTCCCCGCGCTCGGCGGCGTGGCCATGGAGCTGCAGGATTGCGCCTTCCCGCTGCTCAAGGGCATCGTCTGCACGGCGAATCTCGACGAGGGATTTAAGGACGTGAACTGGGCGCTGCTTGTCGGCTCCGTCCCGCGCAAGGCCGGCATGGAGCGCAAGGATTTGCTCGGCATCAATGGCAAGATCTTCATCGGCCAGGGCCAGGCGATCGAGAAGAACGCCGCGCCCGATGTGCGCATCCTCGTCGTCGGTAATCCGTGCAACACGAACTGCCTGATCGCCATGAACAACGCGCGCGGCATCCCGCGCAACCGCTGGTTTGCCATGACGCGGCTCGACGAAAACCGCGCCACGATGCAGCTCGCGCTGAAGGCCGGCGTGGACGTGACGAGCGTGAAGAACCTCGCCATCTGGGGCAACCACTCGGCGACGATGTATCCCGATTTCTACAACTCCCGCATCGACGGGCGGCACGCGACGGAAGTCATCGCCGACACCGCTTGGCTGCAGGGTGAATTCCTGACCACGGTGCAGCAGCGCGGGGCGGCGATCATCAAGGCGCGTGGCCTTTCCTCCGCGGCCTCCGCGGCAAATGCGGTCGTGGATACGGTGCGCTCGCTGATCACGCCGACGCCCGAGGGCGAGTGGTACAGCGTCGCGGTCCATTCCGAGGGGCAGTATGAAATCGAGACCGGCCTGATCACGTCCTTCCCCGTCCGCACGAATCACGACGGCTCGTGGGAAGTGGCCAAGTGGGTCCCGATCGGCGACTTCAGCCGCGAGAAGATCACGGCGACGATCGCCGAGCTGAAGGAAGAGCGCGAGCTGGTGAAAGAGCTGCTCGGGTAGGGCCGGCGCTGGTTCGAGTTCGTGCTCGGTCGGAGAGCGCGACCGAGCTTCACCATCACCGACCATGCGCCACGCCGAATCCCACCGCACTCACCGCATCGGCTGGCTCCGCGCCGCGGTGCTCGGGGCCAATGATGGCATTGTTTCCACCGCCAGCCTGATCGTGGGCGTGGCGGCGGCGGATGCGAATCGCGCGAGTGTGCTGGTGGCAGGCCTGGCGGGTTTGGTCGCGGGGGCGATGTCGATGGCGGCAGGCGAATATGTGTCGGTGAGCTCGCAGTCCGATACGGAGCAGGCGGATCTCGCTCGGGAACGAACCGAGCTGGCCACCGACAGCGTGAACGAACACGCCGAACTGGCGGCGATCTATGTGGCTCGTGGACTCGATCCGAAGCTGGCGGATGAGGTCGCCACGCAGCTCACGGCGCGGGACGCTCTCGGCGCGCACGCCCGGGATGAATTGGGGATTTCCGAAACGCTGAGCGCGCAACCGGTGCAGGCCGCGCTGGCTTCGGCGGCGACTTTTGCGGTCGGGGCGGTGCTGCCGCTGCTGCTCGTCCTCATCGTCCCGGCCTCGGCGCTGGTCTGGACGGTGTCGGGCAGCTCGCTCTTTTTCCTCGCCCTGCTCGGTGCGCTGGCCGCCCGGGCGGGAGGTTCGCCGGTGTGGCGCGCCACGGTGCGGGTGACGTTTTGGGGTGCGCTGGCGATGGCGCTGACGGCGGGTGTCGGCGCGCTGTTCGGGGCCAAGCTGTAAAGCTGCGGGCTGCTTCTATTCCTCCAGCCGATAGCCGAGGCCATGGACGGTGAGAAGGTGCGCGGGCTCGCCCGGCGTGGCTTCGATCTTCTGCCGGAGCTTCACGACGAGCTGATCGAGCGTGCGCGTGGTGCCGTAGTATTCGATGCCCCAGACTTCGGTGAGAATGGTTTCGCGCGAGACGGCGTTGCCGCGTTCGCGGTCGAGCACGGCGAGCACTTTCAGTTCGCGCGGCGTGAGCTCGAAGGCTTCCTTGCCGCGGGTGCCGCGCAGCGCTTTGCAATCGACGCGCACTTTGCCAAAGGTGATCTCGTCGGGCAGATCGGCGACCACGGCGCCCGGCGTGGCGCGGCGGAGCAGGGCCTGCACGCGAGCGAGGAGTTCGCGCAGGGAAAAGGGTTTGGTGACGTAATCGTCGGCGCCGAGTTCGAGGCCCACCACTTTGTCGATCTCCTGGCCCTTGGCGCTGAGCATGAGGATGGGCGTGCGGTTTTTCTCCGCGCGCAGTTCGCGGCAGAGGTCGAAGCCGCTTTTGCCCGGCAGCATGACATCGAGCACGATGAGGTCGGGCCGGCGCTGGCGGATGATCGGCCCGGCCTGCGCGCCGTCGCGGCACTCGGTGACTTCGTAGCCTTCGCCGCGCAAGGCATCGCATAGACCGAGCCGGATGTGGGCGTCGTCTTCCACGACGAGGAGATGCTTTTTCATTGCTGATTGCTGATTGGCGATTGCTGATTGGCTGCGGTGAGCGGGACGCGCAGGGTGAAATTGCTGCCGCCGCCGGGGCGCGGCTGGTAAAGAATTTCGCCGCCGTGTTCGCGGGCGAGTTGTTGCGCGAGCGTGAGGCCGAGGCCGCTGCCCTGGATGCCGCTGCTCAGCGAATCGTGCGCGCGGTAGAAGCTCTCGAAAATCTTCCGCTCGTCGCCCGGCGGCACGCCGAGCCCGCGGTCGAGCACGCTCACGCAGGCGTGACCCGCGTCGAGGTAAGTGTGCAGCTCCACTTCCTTGCGCTCGCCGGCATATTTCTCGGCATTGGAGAGCAGGTTCACGAGGATCTGGGCGAGCGCGTCTTCGTCGCCGATCACCGGATACGGCCCCGGCGCGGCCTGCCAGCGCGTGGTGAAGCCGCTCTCCTGCAGGTGCAGTTCGTGCCCTTCCCAAGTGCGCTCGATGACCGCGTGGAGATCGAGCGGCTTTTTGTCGAAATGCTTTTGCTGCCGCTCCAGCCGCGCGAAATCGAGCACGTTGTTGATCAGTCGCGTGAGCCGCTCGGCTTCGACCATGATGATCCGCAGATACTGCGGATGTTTGGCGGTGCCCTCGCCGCGGCCATTTTGCATGAGCTCGGCAAACATCCTGATCGAGGTGAGTGGGGTCTTCAGCTCGTGCGAGACATTGGAAACGAAATCCGTCTTCTGCTGCGCCAGCGCGAGCTGGCGGCGCACATCCGCGGCGACCAGCCACGCGCCGATGGCGATGATCGCGAGCGCGGCGGCGATGAGGAAGACGAGCGTGCGCCGGACGACGCGCGCGGATTCCTGAAGCTGCTCCGGGCGTTGCAGGTAAAGCGCGGCTTCCCAGTGCGGGAGCGCTTCGCCGATCTCCGAGGCGACGAACGGGCGCTTCCAGTCGCGGCCATTCGTGCTCGCGGGTTGCGTGGCGACCGGGCGCGTTTTGTCATCGAGTAGCGCGAGGACAAACTCCGGCGCCGCGCTGCGCGAAAAGGGATCGTAGCTGCTGTCGCTCGGCGGCGCAGGCAGCGCCGCGGGCCAGACTTCGCGCAAGTCGTCGGCGCGGATCAGGCAGCCGAAAACCATCTCGGGCGCCTGCGCGGGCCGGAGCCAGAACATGATCTCCAGCTTGTCCTGCACGAAGCGCGTGATCACCCCTTCGGTGGTCCCGGTGGTCAGCTCGCGGAAGTCCGCGGTCGCTGCGGTCAGGTTGGAAAAGGCGACGGCATTGGTGTCGCTGAAGACGCGCTGCGGAGCGACGCTGCGCAGCACCACGTCCTGCTTGGCCTGCTCGGCGGGGATTGGCGCTTCTGCTGGTGCCGCTGCGGTTTGCGGCACGTTGGCGAATGGCTGCGGTTCTGGTTTGGCCGGTGGTGCCGCTGGTTTCACCGAGGCCGATTTTTTCATCGCGATTTCCGACTTCGCTGCGGGTGCCGCGGCCGGAGCGGGCGGCGGCGGGATGGCCTTGTCGGCTTCAGTCTTCGCGTCCTTGCCCAGACTCTTTCGCAACTCCAGCATTGGCGCTTCCTTCTTGGTCTCCACCTGTCCCGGGGCGTTGCGCGAGGCCAGCTTGCTGGTCTCACTCGCGCTGGAGCGGTTCAGGTCGATGAAGGCGCCCTGGCTGAGCCCGAGTGCGCCTTCCCCCGACTTGTTCTTGCTCCGCAGTTGCTCCGGGCGCGCCAGTTCATCGCCCGATACCCAATAGACCGTCGCCGGCGCGGTGTTCGCGAGGAACGAGCCATTGTCCACGAGGAACCGCTGCCAGTCGCGATTGCCCTGCGCGCGCTGCGGGCTCGGCGCGAGCAGTCGTCCATCCTTGCCGATGGCAAAACCGATCGCCTTACGCGGCCACGTTTTTTCGAGGTTCGACGGGAAATCGTTCGCCGCCGTGGCCGGGTCTTCGCCCGCGAGCAGGCGGCGCACGGCTTCGTTGAAAGCGCGGCGCTCTTCATCCACCAGCGCGCGCACCGCGTCGGCCGCGGAGTCGGTCTGCTTTTGATAAAGCTCCGCCGTGCGCCGCTCGAGGATGATCTGCTGCTCACCCGCACTGCGCAGGGCCAGCCAGCCGAGCACCACGCTCGGGAGCAACACCGCGAGGAGAAAGATCCAGAGGCTCTTCTTCATCCCGTGGCAAGCTGACGCACGATGAGCGCCGCGGGCACCGCGACCCCGCCCACGAGACAGCCGAGCGTGATCCAGCCGTGCCCGAAGCGGAACGCCATGAGCACGCCGAGCGCGATGGTCACCACGAGCGCCGCAGCCATCGCCACGATGACATACTTCATCGCGGGTGAGGACAGCGTGGCTGTTTCGCCCATCTTCAAGCCGCGCCCGGTGTGCAGCGTCGAGAGCAGCGCGAGCTTCGGCGAAGTCTCGCCGGAGGCCGTGGGAAAATGCGCCGAGAAGACCTGCCACGTGCCCGAGATCGCGAAGAACACGAGCAGCGGCGCGAAGAAACAACCGAGGTAGAGATGGAGGCGGCGCAGCGTTTTCATGGGCGGGACGGGCGGAGGTTAGCGCTTTTGGTATTTGTCCTGCCAGTTCTCAAACTGGATTTGCTTGCGGCTCGATTTGCCGAGGCTGCCCTTCGTCTCTACCTCGGTCGCCGCTTCCTCCAGCTTGCGATTTTCCGCCACCGTGCCCGGCGCCTGCATCGGGGCGGGTAGTGCGGCATTGGCCGCGGCCTGTTTGCGGAGAACGTCCGCCGCATCCTTGCCGCGGCCTTCGTCGGCGAGCTTCACGGCCAGTTCCTTGGCGAGGCGGTTCTTCGTCACAGCCACATTGCGGCCCACTTCCACACGCACGCTTCCATCGGACTTTTTCTCGTCGTCGGTGAATTCGATCTTCGCGCTCTGCTGCTGCGGCTCGGCCTTACCCGACTCGCTGTCGTAACGCAGATCGACCATCGCCACTTCCAGCGGCGCCTCGGTCGCCCGATCGGCTTCGCACCGCGCGAGGAAGCGCCGCTTCTCGCCCCCGAAGTATTCCGGCAGGCTGATCTCCACGGTGCGCCCCGTGCAGTCGATCTCCGGGCGGCCGATGATCTCGCGCAGCCGCACGCCTTCCGGCACGGTGATGCGGATGGTCACGCGGCGGGCGACGACCGAGCGGGCCGCGCCGAGTTCTTCGCTGAAAATGCCGGGCAATTTCTCGGCATCGCGCACGTAGTAGTAGTTCGCCTGGCTGGCCTCCGCGAGCGCGGCCATGAGGTCTTCATTGTAATCATCGCCGAGCCCGATCGTCGTCACCGACATGCCTTCGCGGCGCAGTTCGCCGCCGAGCCGGGCGAGATCGCTCGGGCGGCTCGGGCCCGCATTGGCCAGCCCATCGGAGAGGAGCACGATGCGGTTCACGCGCTCCTGATCGAGGAAACGCCGGAGTTGCTGCGCGCCGAGCGTCACGCCCGCGTGGATCGCCGTGCCGCCGCCGGGCCGGATGCGATCGATCCGCTCCTTCAGCGCCTCGCGCTGCCGCGGCCCACCGACCCGCTCGGGCGGGAGCAGCACTTCGGTTTCATTGTCGAAAGTCACGAGCGAAAAGATGTCATCGTCGGCCAGTTGATCGACGGCCACGCCCGCCGCCTGGCGCGCTTTCTCGATCTTCGCCCCGGCCATCGAACCGCTGCGATCCAGCACCACGCTGAGATTCATCGGCGCCCGCCGTCCGCGTTCGGGTCGTCGCCCGTCGAGTTCGATCTGCACCACGACCTCGCGCGGGCCGCGCTTGTAGAGGAGATCGCGGTCCGGTGCGACGCGCAGGGTGAGATCGGTCGGAGCCGCGAGCGCCGACGAAGCGCCGGCCACGGCGAGGAGCAACAGGGAATGGAGTGTCTTCATGCCCGCACGCTAGGCCGGAAGCGCGTGCGATGTGTCAGGCCGCGGTGCGGAGATTGTCAAAGAATTGTCACGCTGGGCCAGCGTTTGCACCCATGCAGGACGATTACCGTCTTCCTCAGTAGCCACGGTTTGAGGCTTGCCGGAGGTGGTCGCGAAGCCGTAGCTTCGCGTATCTTGCTGGCCCGGCGGTGATCGCCGAAGTCTTGCGGGTGTGATTCCCCCAGAAATTTATGGTTGCTTCTTCGCGCGGAAATTCAGGCCCGCCCCGACTGCTTTTAGCGCTCGGTGCTGCGGGCGTCGTTTTGGTTATCATCGCCGGTTTCTGGATGCTCGGTCGCAGTGGCGGTGGGGGTGGGAAAGGCGGCGCGGCGCGCGATCAGCGGGTGGGCTTCGAGATGGGAAAGGTGAACCCGTCGGCGCCGATCGAGAGTATCAAGGTGACGCTGGCTGTCGGGGCCAAAGGCGCGGATCTGACGGGTCCCGTGGACCTGCATCTCGGCGTCGGTTTTCCGCTGCGCCTGGATCCACGCGGCGGGGTGGAACGCGCCCCGGCGTTTGCGGCGTATCCGCAGAAGTCCTCGCTGGATGGGGGCGAGAAGATGATCAAGGCGGGGAGCAGCGCGACCTTCGAGTTTTCCGCCAAGGCTGCGGACAAGGGCGAGGACGTACTCGCGACGACGCCGCATCTCCTGCGCGACCTCACGGTGGGCGACATCCAGCGGCTCGGTTTTTCTTCGCAGGCGAAGACGAACTGGGTGCTGGCCGGTTATCGCGTGGAGGTGAATGGGGAGTTGTTAGCTGCCAATGATTCCGTGGAGGTGCGGGCGGTGGAGCAGCTCTCGAGGATTCGCGAGAATTTGCAGAAGGCGCTGCCGCAGCAGGAGGCGCTGGCGCGGCAGGCCGGCGATTTGCAGGCCTACGTGGCGACGGGTCTCGGAGGCGAAGCCGACAAGGTGGAGCTGGCGCGCAAGAACGCCGAACTAGCCAGGGCTGCCGAGCCGATCGCCGAACTACTCGGCCAGACCGCGGGTTATCTGCCGTGGTATGTCGATCCTGCTTTCAAGCCTGCGCCTCTCCCGGGCACGCCGGTGACGGCGCTGCGGGTGACGCTGGCGACCGGGGGCGGCGAGCGCCCTGGCACGCGCAACCCGCTTTATCTCTGGGCCGCCGGGCGGAAATACCTGCTCGCTTCCGAGGCCGATCCGCTGGCCGACGAGCCGGAGCCGCAGCATTTCCGGATCGCCCCTGCGGACCTCGCGGTGAGCCCGCTGACGCGCGAAAAGCTCGACGTGATCGGCATCGGCATGATCGGCAACGATCAGAAATTCAGCGCGGTGCCGGATCGGGCGCGGGTGCAGCGCGTGGTTTTGGAGACGGGCGGGAAGACGATCTACGATAGCGAACTGAAGCCGGGCGACCGGCGCACGCTGGCCGCGATCTGGCTGGTGCCGCCCGCGCATCGCGACGACGGAGGGCGGGTGGTGGAAAACGCGGCTTCGCCCAGCGATCTGTATTTGTGGAAGTCGGGCACGGCCGGGCCGGTGCGGGCCGCCGAGACCGCGCCACTTCCGCCGCCCCGGCTGGAGCCGCCCCCGCCGTTGCGTGTCGCGACGGCGGAGCCTCTGCTCTGGACGCTCCCGAGCACCGTGCCGACCAACCCCATCCCGCCGCCTTCGGTCTCGATTCCATCCACTTTGCCGCCGCCTCCCACGGTGCGGACTCCGCAGAGCCGGCCGCCGACGGTGAACATCAACATCACGATTCCGCCGCCACTCGCGCCGAGCAGTGTCGTGCCGCAGGGTTGGCCGCCGCTCGGCGCCCTCGGCAGCGCGCCGATCGCGCCACCCATTCGGAGCGTGGCCACGAACACCGCGGGACTGCCGCAGATTCCGCGGGTCTTTTTCCCACCGACCGGAGCGGCGACACCCGCGCCAGCCGTGGCCGGTCTTCCTGCGACTCCGGCACCCGCCGGCGCCGCGGCCGCGATCGTGCCGCCAGGGCCCGTGGCTCCGCCAGCGCCGGTCCTGACTCCGGTGGCGCCCGCCGTGGCGCCGGTGCCGGTGGTGAGCAATGTGGCGATCAATCCGGTGACGCCGATCGTCTGCGATGGGGACTCGCCGGTGGTCCAGTTCACGGTCACGGGCAATACCTCGCAGGTGGCCAGTTATCGCATCGATCTGTTTGCGGTCCTGCCGCACAAGAGTCCCGCGCTGATCAATACTCCTGTGGCTTCGCCGGTGATCTTTGCCCCGCCACTGGCGGCGGGTGGCGGAGGTGGAAGCCAGACGTTCCAGCAGCAGGCGGGGAAGATCGCCCTCAACCTCACGGCCTTTGCCTCCCAGCTCACCGGGGCGGAGGCGCAGTATCTCTACATCCAGCCGAAGGTGACCGTCTTCGGGGTCAATGGGCAGGCGCTCGGCGGAGGCGGGGTGTTTGGCTCGCTGCTGCCGGTTTTTCCCGCGGGGACGCTGGCCGCGAATGTCTCGCTGGCACGCGGCGGTTTCGCGAGCGGAGTCGGCCAGACGCCGGCCGGCTGGCACGACACCAATGCGGGCACTCCCTGGGTGGCCCTCGGCACGGGCGACGCGGGCGCGGTGAATGGCGGGTGGGCGCTTCAGGCAGAGACGGCCAGCCAGTCGGCGCTGACCTTTGCCACTCACGAGAACCTCTGGCCGCCGACCCCACCGCCGCCCTTTCCCGTATTCAATACCGCCACGCGCTCGACGGCGGGCAGCGGCACCCCGGAGACCATCGTCTTGAAATTCGAGGGCTTCGTGCCGATCCCGTCGGCGCCGTTCAACGGCCTGCGCGCGGTGGCGCACGTCGGTTTTGTCGGCGCGGCGGACCCGGCGGCCACGGTCACGGTCCTGTCGCGGGCCGAACTGAGCACCGGGCCGATCCCGCGCGACCTCACGGATCAAGTCTATACCGGTCTCAACCCCTTCTTCATGCTGCAATCCGACGGCAACGTCACGATGACTTTTCCCGCGCCCGCCGCCGCCGCGCCGCCGCCGCTGCTCCTCGTGGACATCCCGATCCGCTTCGATCGCATGGCGGCGAACAACACTGCCGGTCCGCCCGCTTATCCGCTCGACCCGGTCAACCCGACCGCCTACGGCGCGGTGACCTTTAACCAGCCGGCCTTCGCCGCCGCCGGGCCGGGCCCCGTCTATGTAACGCTGACCTACATGCTCACGCTGACCTCGCCCAACGCCAAGGACGCCGTGGGTCTGTTCGGCGTGCGCCTCGTGCCGGACAACACGCCGTAGCCGCCCGCCATGAACACCCGATCCTTTTTGTGCTACGTCATTTTCGCGGGCCTCGCGCTGGGCGAAGCCTGCGCCGGCGGTCTTCGCGGATATGTCATGGGGCAGGATGAAAAGGGCGCGCATCTCGGCCCGCTGGCGGGCGCGCGGATCGACCTACTCGACAAGGCGGGCCGACCCGCGGCCACGGCGACGACGAACCGGATCGGTTACTACGAAATCGCCATGCTCGCTGCGGGCAACTTCACCTACCGGGTCAAGGCCGACGGATTCATGGAAGAGAATGCCGGGCGCGGCTTCACCATGCCGGCGAGCCCGCGGCCCTTCGTGCTCGATTTCGTCGTCTCGCGCGGAGCGACGATCGCGAGTCCGCCGGCTGCGGGCGAACTCTCCGGGCGCGTCTGGCAGCAGAGCGGCGCGGGCAAGCAGCCGATCGCCGGAGCCAGGGTGGCGCTGCAGCGCCGCACGGGCGGTGTCGCGCAGATCCTGCAAACGGCCGCGGATGGCAGCTATCGCGTGTCTTTGCCGCCGGGCGCGTGGCGGGCTTCGGCGGCGGCTCCCGGCATTACGCTCAGCCTTCCCCCGCAGGCCGTGGTCGTGCCGCCCGGCAGCAAGGCGACGCTCGACTTCACCTTTTCCCGCACGGACATCACGTCTGCCGGGCCGCGGACGAATGAAGTGTTTGTCATGGTCTCGGTGCAACGCGCCGAGACCGCCAGCCGCGCCGGGGAAGCGCCTCAAGTCCAGCTTTTTGCCGAGGGCTCAGAGACGGCGCTCGCCACGACCATCCGTCCCCTGAAGCCCGCGGAACTGGCCAACCTCGGCCTCACCCCGGATAGCGCATCGAAGCTGTGGGAATGGTTCATCGCGCAGGCTCGCGATCCGCTGCCCGAGGGGCGTTACGTCGCCAAGGCGCAGCTCGCCGATTTTCGTCCCGGGACCAGCGCCACGGAGGTTGTGAGCGCCGCGCTTTCCACCTACTTCGATGTGGCCCTGCGCCCGCTGCGTTCGGCGCCCGCCACGCCGCCAACCGAGATCGTGAAGATGCCGGCGCCCACGCCGCCGCCCGCGCCCCGTGCGCCCGATGGCCGACAGATCGCCGGTCCCGGCGTGCATGGCCGCGTGATGGGGCAGTCGGAGCGTGGCGAACACCTCGGCCCCGTCGCCAGCGCGCGAGTGGAGTTGCTCGACGCGCGCGGCACCGCGGTGGTGAATGCCACGACCAACGACGCTGGTTATTATGCCATCTCCGGCCTGCGCCCCGGCACTTTCGTCTATCGCGTGGCGGCCAGTGGCTACCAAACCGAGGACAGCGGTCGCGGTTTCCAACTGCCACTTTCGGACCGTCCTCACGCGCTCGATTTTGTGGTCACACAGGGCAGCGGGCGGCCGGTCGCGCCGGGCGAGTTGAGCGGTCGCGTGTGGTCGTCTGGTGCGGCCGGCAAGACGCCGCTCGCGAGCGCGCTCGTCGCGGTGCGGCGACCGGATGGCGGGCCTTCGGTCGGGGTGCGCACGGGCGCGGATGGTTCGTATCGACTGGTGCTCCCGGCGGCAGATTGGCAGGCCGGCGCCTCGGCGGATGGCTACGCGGCGGAAAAAGCGCCGCGCGCGGTGGGCATTACCGCGGGTGGAAAAGCGCAGCTCGATTTTACGCTCGCGGTGGGCCGCCCGCCGGAGCCGCTCGCGATGACGCAGCTCTACGCCGTGGTCGGCGTCGAGCAGTTGCCGGAGTTGCCCGATCAGCCACCGAAAGTCGCCTTCTCTTCGAGCGGGCGCGTCACCGCGACGACCGGCGCCGAGCCCGAGGTCGTTGTGGAAGTGCTCGGTCGCCTGCCGAATAATTCGCCGCGCCTGCAGCAACTCGGCCTCGCCATCGATGTGCCCGCGGAAGGTGACTGGCAGTGGTATCTCGCCCGCACGGTGCGCCCGCAACCGCCGGGGAACTATACCGCGCAAGGCGAACTCGCCAATTACCACCCGGCGAAAGCTCCGCCGAAACTCGCGCTGCCGGGCTTGCCCACGGTCTTCGATCTGCGGCTCGAACGCATCTGCCCGGAGGTCACGGTGATCGTGCAATCGAGGGACCGCCAGCCGGTGCCGGGCGTCGAGGTGAAGTTTGTCCACAAGACGCTCCAACGCGGCCTCGACAAAGCGGTGAGCGCGACGACTAACACGGGCGGTCGCGCCACCGAGATGATCCCGGACGGCCTCGGCACCTACAACGTGATGCTCACCGGCCCGGGCCTGCAGCCGCAAGGACGCGAGGTGCCGATCACCACGGAAAAGCTCACGCTCAATTTTCAGGTCTTCAAAACGGGCGAAGCGCGGACCATCGACCTCGCGGGCACGGTCCTGAAAAAAGCGGCGCGCGCCACTGCGGCCGATACGAGCATCAAGCCCGTGAGCGCGGCGCGGCTCACGTTCCAGCCGCTGGCGGGCCCGGCGCGTTCCGCGACATCGCAGGCCGATGGCCGGTTCCAGGTCGAAGGACTGACCGAGGGCGACTACCGCGTGGCGATTCAGGCGACGGGCTGTTTTGCCTACGCCGGTGAGGTGAAGATCAGCTTCGGCATGGACACGGTCTCTTTCACGATGGAGGCGCGCAACGAGGCTCTGGAAAACGCACTGCGCGCACTGCTCAGCGAAGGCTGGGGACCGAGTGGCGCGGCTGCGGCCGAGCGCTACTACCGCGCGGCGCTCAAGGAAGATCCGAAGGATTGTCGCGTGGACTACGCGATGGCACTCGCGGCGCTCAGCGCGGCGAATACAAATGTCGCCATCGCGCGCCTCGCGGATGCCATCGGCAAACGCGAGGACTGCGTGCCGTGGGATCGGTCGTGCGAAGCGCGGCTCTGGCTGCTCATGCACCTGCATTCGACCAAGCAGGCCGCGGTGGAGATTCAGGCTTTTGCCCAGTCTTTCTACGCCACCCGGCCTGCCCAACCGGCGAGCGAAGATTGTGCGCTCACCATGGGCGTCGCCGTCGCTGTGCTCAAGGGTCCGTGGAGCAGCGACGCGGGCGCGCCCAATGGCCTGGCCGTGGAGCAGGCGGTACTCGCGGCGTTGAAGGACCGGCTGCGCAGCGAATTCGAGCGCGGGCGAGATGGCGTGGCCAACCAAGCCGCACAACTGCGCGACGCCATCGAGCAGGGGAAGCAGGCGCTGCTCGCCGCGGCTACCGAGGAAAAGCGCCGGAGCGACGAACGTGCCGCGCAGCGCATGAATGGGATTCAGGGCGACCTCGCGCGCCTCGATGCCCAGGTCGATGCGCTCAATCGCGAAGCCCGGCAGCGCATCACTTTCTTCGAGGGCCAGATGCAGGGCTTTAATGGGCAGCGCCAGCAACTTGCCGCGCAATTCCAGCCGCTGGTGGCGCGCGTGAACGAGATCAATATGTGCCTCGGTCGCGACCGGCAAAATTACGCCCAGGTCGGCGCCAACCCGCAGGCCGCCGCGCCGGTGCTGGAGGAGATCCGCGACCACGAGCGCGAGTTGCTGGTGATCAATCAGAAGCTGCAGGCCGCGCAGACGCAGGATCGGCAGATGCAGGCCAGTCAGGCGGCCCTCCAGACGCAATACAGCCGCGAGGAAGCGGGGTTTCGGAATCAGGCTAACACCGTCCAGGCCACCAAGCAGGCGCTGGCTCGCGAATACAACGAACTCCGCCGGCAGTTGGACACGCCGCTGGCCAGAAAGGCGCTGACTTCACCCGAGATCGACCGGCTGGAGCAGCAGAAAGCGACCTTCGGGACGTATCGGATTTTCCCGCTGGAACAGCGTCGGCAGGAACTCCTGCAACTGCTGACCCGCTGAGGCCCGGAGTGGGGACTACTGCATCGGTAGGGTGAGGGTGACGCGCTGGGTGCCGCGGAGGACGGTGACGGGGATCTTGTCGCCGATCGGGTGCTTTAGCAGGAGGTGGCCGAGGAGTTCCCCTTCCGTGAGTCGCTGGTTGAGGTGGTCGATGCCGACGATGATGTCGTCCTTTTGAAAGCCGGCGTTTTTGGCGGCGGCGTGTTTGCCATACTGGCCGACGCCGACGACGAGGAGCGCGAGGTCTTTCGCCCCGAGGCTGCGGCCCGGGCGGGTGTCATCGGGCAGGTCTTCGAGTTTGAGGCCGCCAAAGGCCATGCCGCGCATGGGCCACGTGCCGACGCGGCGCGAAATGTCGGATTTGCGCCGCCAGCCATCGGGCAGGGTGAGGGCGACGGTCGCGCGCTGGCCGCGGCGCTCCACGAGGGCGGGGAGCGGGCCGGACTCCGGGGCGCGGTGCAGAGCCCAGCTCACGTCGGCGATGGAGAGAAGCGGCTGGCCGGCAAGTTGCAGCAGGCGGTCGCCGGGCTGGAGTCCAGCGCGTGCGGCGATGGAGGCGGGGGCGACGGTGTCGATGCTGGCGATCTGGTCAGCGGCGAGGGTGAGGCCGATCGTCTCGGGCGCGGGGAAGGGATAGATCCAGGGCGCGGGGATGGGTTGCTTCTTTTCCCGATAGGAGAGGCGCAGGGCGTCGCCGATCTGGTGGCAATGCACGCAGCTTTGCACGACCTTGCCGTCCCAATTTAGGTCGAGGGTGTATTTCTCCGCGAGCGCCGGCATGTCGATGGCGACCTTGAAGGGTGTGGGGCCGCCTTGTTTGCCAGCGAGCGCGGGTTTGTTAGCCGGGTATCCCTGGTGCAGATCGAGCGCGGCCTGGAGCGCGAGGCGATAGCTGGCGGTGGATTTTTCCTGCGCGTCCTTTTGATGAATCCACGAGCCGTAGCGGCCATAGACGGTGCCGTCGGCGTTGAAGAAGAGGGTGGAAAAGGAGAGGTCGTAGTCGAACTGAAAGAGCGCGAGGTCGAGGGCGTTGGCATTGATGACGCGCACGCAGACGAACTGGTCGAGCAGGGAAGTGAGGGTGTTTTCCTGGAGCAGAACCTGGGTATCGATGCCCGAGCAGGCGAGGCAGGGGACGCAGCGGAGGACGACGAGGAGCGGCTTGCCGGTGCGTTTGGCTTCGGCAAAGCCGCGGGTGATGTCGTTGTAGATCCAGCGCGCGTCGTTCTCCATCGTGGCCTTGTCCTTGCGGACGGCGCCTTCGCGGTCCTTGACGGTTTCGGCGATGGAGGAAGCGGCGAAGGTCGCGCTGATGGCGGCGATGAGAAGCGGGGGGACTTTCATGGGCGCGAGGTTGCCGCAGGTGCGTCGGGGAAGCAACGCTGCGTTAGTCCGCGGTTGGCGGCGACTCCGCGAGAGCGAGCGGTCGCGTGACGACGGCAAGTCCGCCGCCGGTGTCGCGCGTCCAGTATTCGAGGAGCGCCTCCGCGGCGGCGCCCCATCGGGCCAGGCCTCAGTCTTCCCGATGGGAGCCGATGGTCGGTTCGTTCAGTCCGTGGCGAAGGCGAGGAAGCGCTCGCGTTTCGTCCAGAGGAGGAAGAGCGCGAGGACGGCGGCGAGCGCGCTCACGGGGTTGAAGGCCTTGGCGAGGAAGAGGTCGAAGAACAGGATGTTCAGGATGATGGGGCCGAGGATGAGGAGGCCGGCGCCGGTGAAGCGTCCGCTGGCCACGAGCAGGCCGCCGAGGACTTCGAGCACTTTCACCGCGGCGAGGTAGCCGGTGGGATAAAAGGCGGCGAAAAACAGGCCGACGGGCGTGTCTGCCGGTGGTGGTGGCGGCATCGGGATGAACTTCAGCCAGAAGTTCAGGCCGAAGACGACGAAGATGGCTGCGAGGAGGAAGCGCGCGACAAGAGAGGCGTATTTCATGGTGACGATGATGGGTGGGCTCAGGCTTTCAGTTTCGCGGCGATCTTCGCGACGTGCGCGCCTTGGAATTTCGCCTGCGCGAGTTCTTTCGCGCTCGGTTGGCGCGAACCATCTGCACCGGCGATGCACGCCGCGCCCCACGGAGAACCACCTTTCACTTCGCTGATGTCGGCAAGCTCCGGGCAGGCGTAGGGCAGGCCGACATAGACCATTCCGTGGTGCATGAGATTGCTGACGAAGCTGATGATCGTGCTCTCGTTGCCACCGCCCGTGCCGGTGCTGGTGAAGACGCTGCCGACTTTGCCGACGAGCGCGCCTTTCATCCAGAGGCTGCCCGTCTGGTCGAGGAAGTTGCGCATCTGCGCGGTCATATTACCGAAGCGCGTCGGCGTGCCGAAGATGATCGCGTCGTAGTCGCCGAGTTCCTTGGGTGAAGCCTCGGGCGCGGATTGGTCGAGTTTGGCGCCGTATTGTTTGGCAACGTCGGGCGGCATCGTTTCGGGCACGCGCTTGACGGTCACTTCCACGCCTTCGACGCTGCGCGCGCCTTCGGCGATGGCGCCGGACATGGTCTCGATGTGGCCATACATGGAGTAGTAGAGAACGAGGATTTTGGTCATGGGATGTGTGGTGTGGGTTGGTGCTGGTTGGGTTTAGTTGAGGTCGAAGAGCAGGACTTGCGAGGCTTTCGTGGCGCGTAGTTCGAGTGCGAGTTCATTAGTCACCGCGACGGCGTCACCGCCGCTGAGCGTTTGGCCATCGAGCGTGATCTCGCCCTCGGCGACGTGCAGCCAGGCGTGGCGTCCAGGCTGCAGGTTGTGCGTCAGGCTTTGCGCGGCGTCGAGCTTGCCGAGGTAAAGGTCCGCGTCCTGATGAATCGCGATGGAATCGTCGCGCCCGGTCTTGCTCGTGATGAGATGGAGCGCGCCGCTGGCCGCGTCTTTCATGGACTTCTCCGCGTAGCGAGGCTTCACGCTCTTTTCATCGGGTTGAATCCAGATCTGCAGCAAGTGCACGGCTTCCGCGCCGCTGGGATTTTGCTCGCTGTGCTGCACGCCGGTGCCGGCGCTCATGTATTGGAATTCGCCGGGCGTGATGACGCGCCCGTTGCCCATGGAATCCTGATGCGCGAGTTGGCCGCTGAGAATGTAGGTGATGATCTCCATGTCGCGATGCGGATGTTTGCCGAAGCCCATCCGCGGCATCACGAGGTCGTCATTGATGACGCGCAGGCTGCGGAAGCCTATCCACTGCGGATCGTAGTAATCCGCGAAACTGAAGCTGTGATACGAGTCGAGCCAGCCGTGCTCGGCATGGCCGCGTTCATTGCTCTTTCTTAAGGTGATCATGTACCGACGTTACGCCGCGGCGGGTCGCTCGCGGAAATACCATGTTCCTTGCCTTACGATGCCCGAAAGGCATGCTCGCCGCGCATGGAACTCCGCCACCTCCGTTACTTCGTCGCCGTGGCAGAGGCGGAAAACGTCACCCGCGCTGCCGCGAAACTGCGCGTCGCCCAACCCGCGGTGAGCCGGCAGATTCGCGATCTCGAAGACGAACTCGGACTCGCCCTGCTCGAGCGCAGCGCGAAGGCCGTGCGACTGACCGATGCCGGCCGCATTTTCCTCGATGAATCCCGCGCCGTGCTCGCGCGCGCCGATGAGGCGGTGAAAGCCGTGCGCGCCATCGCAGGCGGCACGCGCGGTGAATTGCACGTCGGCTACGCGCCGTCGCTCACCGTGCAGATCCTCCCGCGGGCGTTGCGGCGTTTTCAGGCGGAAGTGCCGGGCGTGCGCGTCACCCTCCACGATCTCTCGACCGAGGAGATGCTCGCCGGATTGCGCGAAAACCGCCTGCACGTCGCCCTCATGGTCCAGCCCGAAGGTAGGCAACTCCGCAGCCTGCGCTTTCACGAGCTCGCGCGCTATCCGCTCTGCGTCGCGGTTGCGCCCGGCCACCGCTTGGCGCGAAGCCGCGTGCTCCCGCTGGCCAAGATCGTCGCCGAACCGCTCATCGCCTACAGCCGCGCCGACTACCCTGAATACCACGCCAGCCTCGCGGAGATCTTCGCTCCCGTCGGCCGCCTCCCGACCATAGCTGAGGAGCACGATAGCGTGACCAGCCTGATCGCTGCCGTGGAAGCAGGGCGGGGGATCGCCCTCGTGCCGAGCGCACTCACCTGCATGGTCGGCGCGCGTTTGAAAATCCTCCCGCTCACACCCGCGCCCGCGCCGATTGTGGTCGGTGCCGTCTGTCGCAAAGCCAGCGATTCGGCCATCACCCAGCGCTTCATCGCCGCGGCGATGGAGGACGTGTGAAGTGGAACCGCCCGCCGCGGTGGCAGGCTCCGTGTGGCTCGATGAGACCAAAGAATCAGGAAATTTCGCCTTGGGCTTTGACATTGCGGAGGGTGCTTCGTTACTTAGCCGGAAAAGGTGACTCTGGCGGGGCTTGACGACGTTGACCGCCCGGCTTTCCCTCGACGCTCCGTAACTTTTCCCCATCCCTCCCCGTGGCCCAAAACGACGAATACATCCTCGAAATCCTCCTCGAGACGAGTCTCATCACGAAGTCCCAACTGGAGCGCGCCCGAGCCGAGGTGGAGCCCGAGGAGACGCCGATCGAGGCGCTGATTCGCCTGGCCATCGTTTCTCAGGAAGATGTCACGCGGGCGCTCGCGGCCCATGCGGCGATGGATTACGTGGACCTCGGCGCGCTGACCATTTCGGAGGAGGTCATCCAAATGGTGCCGCGCGAAGTGGCAAAGCGTTTCCGCATCGTCCCGTTGGCCGAATCGGACACGGGGCTAATGATCGCGGTGGGCGATCCGCTGAATTTCGACACCTTTGATTCGCTGCATCACATGCTGCAGCGCGACTTGGAATTTGTCTGCGCGACGCCCGAGGCGATTTCTGTCGCTTACCGGAAATACTACGGCACGGCGGATGAGGCGGCGGATGAACTGGCGGCGTCGCTCGGCGGCGATATCGAGATTGCCGGCGAGGGCGGGATCGGCGTGGCGGAGGGGGACACGGCGGATGCGCCGATCATCAAGATGGTGTCGATGATGATCCTCGAAGCGCAGAACATGCGCGCCTCGGATATTCATCTTGAGCCGCTGGAAAAGCGTTTCCGCGTCCGCTTCCGCATCGATGGCGTGCTGCACGAGATGCAGAACCCGCCGAAGAAGCTCCAGACGGCCATCGTCTCGCGCCTCAAGATCATGACCGGATCGATGTCGATCGCGGAAAAGCGGTTGCCGCAGGACGGACGCATCCAGGTGAAGATGGGCAAGACCAAGCAGATCGATCTGCGCGTCTCGACCATCCCGACGAACCACGGCGAGAGCATCGTCATGCGTATTCTCGACAAGAGCTCGCTGAGCCTCGGTCTGCCGCAGCTCGGCTTCCTCTCGGACGACCAGGAGATCATGGAGGGCCTGCTCAAGCTCCCGGACGGCATCATGCTCGTCACGGGTCCGACGGGCTCGGGTAAAACGACCACGCTTTACGGCTGCCTGCATTACATCAACAAGCCGGACAAGAAGATCATCACCGTCGAGGACCCGGTGGAGTATCAGATGAACGGCATCAACCAGGTGCAGGTGAATGCGGATATCGGTATGACCTTCCCTGCGGCGCTCCGCTCCATGCTGCGTCAGGCGCCGAACATCATCATGATCGGTGAAATTCGTGACTTGGAGACGGCGAACATCGCCATCAATGCCTCGCTTACCGGTCACTTGGTTTTCTCCACGCTCCACACCAATGACGCCCCGAGCGCCGTCGCGCGACTCGTGGATATCGGCGTGCAGCCTTTCCTCGTGTCGTCCGCCGTGCGCGCGATCATGGCCCAGCGTCTCGTGCGGAAACTTTGCCTCAACTGCCGCGAACCTTCCGAACTCACGGAGTCGGAAATCGAGTCGCTCGGTCTCGACGCCACACAACTCGCCGAGGCGACGATCATGCGCGGTGTCGGCTGCGACAAGTGCAAGCACCTCGGCTACAAAGGCCGGATGGGCATCTTTGAAGTCTTCCTCATCGACGATGACGTGCGGCACATGATCAACGAGAAAGCCTCGACGATCGAGCTGCGCAAGCGCGCCCGGGAAATGGGCATGCGGACGCTGCGTGAAGACGGCATCCGCAAGGTGCTCTCCGGTCTGACCAGCGCGGAGGAAGTCATCGGCGTGACCATGGCCGACGCCAACTAACGCCCCGCACCTTTTCCCATGGCGCTCTTTTCTTCCTCCAAATCGGAGCCGCCGCCCGCGCCGGTGCCACCCGCGCCCGCGAAGCTCATCCCGATGGAGGACCTGCTCCGGCTCGTCGTGGAAGAAGGCGCGTCCGATCTTCACCTCGCCGTCGGCGCACCGCCCGCCCTGCGCCTCAACGGTCGGTTGGTAAAGCTTCAGCTCCCTGCGCTTCTGCCCGAGGACACCGAGACGCTGGCCCGCGCCGTGACCAGCGAGAGCAATCTCCAGCGCGTCGCCGAGGAGGGGAGCGTGGACTTCGCGTTTTCCTTCCGCGGACATGATCGTTTTCGCGGCAGCGTCTTTCGGCAAAAGGGCCAGCTCGGTATGGCGCTGCGCACCATCCCGAAGCGCATCATGACGCTCGACGAGATCGGCCTCCCGCCGGCCGTCGAGGGACTGCTGCACCTCCCGCGCGGCCTCATCCTCGTCACCGGTCCGACTGGCTCGGGCAAGACTACGACGCTCGCCTCGATGATCGAAGTCATCAACGCCACGACGCCCGGCCACATTATGACGATCGAGGACCCGATCGAATACTTTCACCCGCACAAACTCGGCATCGTCAACCAGCGCGAAGTCGGCGTGGACGTGCCCAGCTTCGCCGAGGGACTGCGCCGTGCGCTCCGGCAGGACCCGGACATCATCCTCGTCGGCGAAATGCGCGACCTCGAGACGATGGAGACGGCCATCACCGCGGCGGAAACCGGCCACCTCGTTTTCTCCACGCTCCACACCACCGGCGCCGCGCGCACCGTGGATCGCATCATCGACGCCTTCCCCGAGGACCGGCAGGAGCAGATCCGCGTGCAGCTTTCCACGAACCTCAAAGCCGTGATTTCGCAGTTGCTCATCCCGCGGCAGAACGGCCAGGGCCGCGTCGCGGCGTTTGAGCTGATGATCAATACGCCCGCGACCGCCGCGCTCATCCGCGACAACAAAACCTTCCGCATCCCGAACGATATCCTGACCGGTTCGAAGTTTGGCATGGTCTCGCTCGAAGCCTCACTCGTGGAGCACTACCTGAACGGCGACATCAGCTACGATCAGGTGATCGGCAAAGCGCAGGACCCGCAGGCCGCGATGCAACTCATCGGCGGCCAGCAACCGCGGAAGAGATAGACGCGCTCGTCATTGCGCGGCGTCCTGCTCCTTTCCAGCGGGTCGTAGTTCCAGGTAAGCGGGAGTCAGGGGTGATAGTTCCGCAAGGCAAAGGTCGGTTCCGCCGGAGTCGGAGCGTTCCCATTTCGCGTTGATCTCCGCCAGACCGAGCCGGTCGCGCACTTCCCATGAAGGATCGACGGGACCGAGGAAGGCGTGAGCCTCGGCGGGGAGATGAATGCGGAGGTCGTGCAGTGTGGTGTGCGCGTGGAGATTGGCGACGACGAGAAAGGACTGGCCGGTGGTCGCGTCGCGGCGCAGGAAGGCGTAGAGCCAGTGGCCGCTCGTGGTTTCGCCGGGCAAGCGGCCGAAGTGTTCGTTCCAGACATTGGCGGGATTGAGCGGAAAGAAGTCGCCGTCGCGAAACGCGGGTTCGCCGATGAGGGCGAGGAGCCGGGCGTAGAAGGCGCGCAGTTCGCGCTGCTCGTCGGAAAGCCGGGCGCCATCGTAGCGGTGGCCATTCACCCACTTCGCCAGCTCGGGCATCGACCAGTAGTCGAAGATCGAGGTGCGGGCATCGTCGCCGCCAAAGCCTTCTGCGCCCTGCGCGGGTTCGCCGACTTCCTGTCCGCTGTAAAGCAGCACGGGGCCGCGCGAGAGACCGTAGAGGAGGGCGGCGACGGACCGGCCGACTTGCATGCCGAGCCCGCCCCATTGGCTGGCGCCCGCGAGCCGGACCTCGTCGTGGTTTTCCGCGTAGCGCAGCGAACGCTCGAAGAGGAAGCGATCGCCCGCGACGGCGTCGAGATCATTGGCCCACTTCGGGCCGTCGTAGATTTGCTTGAGGATCTTGTAAGCCGGGTCGTCGTAGACAGCGTCGAAACCCGCGTGGAGGAGATCGTGCAGGACATTGCCGGGACCGACTTTCATCGGGTCGTTGTCATAGGCTTCGCCGAGAAAAAGCACGCCGGGCTGGCGCTCGCGGGCGCGCGCCACGGCCCAGGCCCAGAATTCCGGCGGGACCATGTGCGCCATGTCGCAGCGGAAGCCATCGACGCCGAGCCGCTGCCAGTACGCGAGCACGGCATCCATCTTGTGCCACGTGTCGGGGATCGGCAGATCGGGCGCGGCGGCGTGGGGATAAGCGCGCGCGCCGGTGGTGAAGTCGTAGCCGTAGTTGAGCTTCGCGGTTTCATACCAATCGTGCAGCCCGGGCGCCCAGGTGACGGCGTTGTTGCCGGTGACTTTGCCGTGGTCGAGTTCGCCGATGAAAAGGCCGTCGCATCCGCCGAGCACGCGGCCGGTGGGGCTGAGCGCGCGCCCTTCCGCAAAGCTCGGCAGGCGGAGCGGGGGACCGCCGCCGGGTGAATCGGGCTGGAGGTAGAAGAAGTTGTTCTGCGGATCGAAGAAGCGCGTGGCGTCATCGTGCGCGCCGAAGTCGAGATCGGCGCGGACGAGCGAGCGGTAGCTGCGCGCGACGTGATTCGCGACGAAGTCGATGATCACACCGAGGTCGTGCGCGTGGATGCGATCGAGCAGGACGTGGAATTCCGCGAGGCGATCGGCGGGCTCGAGCGCGTAGTCGGGGCAGATGTCGAAGAGGTCCTTGATCGCATACGGGCTGCCCGCGAGGCCTTTCAATAAATCGGGGTCGTCGGCGTAGAGGCCGATCTTCGCATAATCCGTGGCCGTGGCCTGCCGGAGCACGCCGGTGAGCCAGAGGTGCGTGAAGCCCATCGCGCGCAGCGCGGCGAGTGCGGCGTCATTGAGGTCCGCGAATTTCCCAACGCCATTCTCGGCGAGCGTGCCGTTGGGCCGGCGCGTTTTATTCACGTTGCTGAACAGGCGCGGGAGCAGTTGGTAAATGCGCACGCGATCTCGCCTCGGGGGATTCATCGCGAGCAGGCTGGCGGTGAATTGGAGATTGTTCAATCCCGCTCCCGCGGCGAAAAGCTGCGCGCATGATTTGCATCGGACATCGCGGCGCCTGCGGGCACGAACCGGAAAACACGCTGCGCTCGGTGCGGCGCGCGCTGGAACTCGGCGCAGAGGGCATCGAGATAGACGTGTATTTCGTGGACGGCGAGCTGGTCGTCTTTCACGACGCCAAGCTCGATCGCACGACGAATGGGAAGGGCGTGCTCGCGCGGAAGACCTTCGCTTTCCTCCGCACGCTCGACGCGGGAAAGGGTGAGCGCATCCCGACGCTGCGCGAGGTCTTCGAGGAAGTGGGCCGGCGGGCGTTCATCAATGTGGAGCTGAAAGGTGCGCGGACCGCGAATCCCGTGTCTACCTTGATCCACGAATACGTGACGCGGCATCACTGGCGCTATGAGGACTTCATCGTCTCGGCGTTCAATCGACGCGAACTGCGCGCGGTGAGCGACCCGAAGATTCCGATCGCGCTCCTCCTCACGAAGCCGACGCGGCTCTATGGCCTGAGCGCGCGGCGCGTGCGGGCCTCGGCGGTGAATCCCGCGGCGCGTTTCGTGACAAAGAAATTCGTCGAAAACGCGCACGCCCGCGGCTTGCGCGTCTTTCCTTACACCGTGAATACGCCCGCAGAAATCTCCCGCCTGCGACATCTCGGGGTGGATGGCGTCTTCACGGATTTCCCGGAACGCGTCGTCGGACTGGAACCATGAGGTGCCCGCGGAATGGCTCTGGCAGAGGATTTTAGGCTGGCCAGCACGGAAGATGCACCTACTATCTGCAAATGCGTCACCTGATTGTCCAAGCGCTCCCTCTCGTTGGCTGTCTTTTCATCGTCGGCTGCTCCTCGACCAAGCCTTTGCCCAAGTATGAAAAGCCGATGGCCCGTGCCGCAGTGATGAAAGTGCGCACGACGGCTTACACGCACAGCGAGAGCGATCACGTGGAATACGGGCGCAAGACGGCGCTCGGCACGACGCTCCAGTGCGGGCCGATTCACAGCGCGGCGGCGGACTGGTCGCGCTGGCCCGCCGGCTCGATCTTTCGCATCCGCGAGACGGGCGAGATTTTCCAGGTAGACGACTACGGTTGGGCGCTCTCCGGCACAAATACGATCGATCTCTACAAGCCTTCCAAGGCGGCGATGAATCAGTGGGGCGTGAAGCGCGTGACGATCGAGAATCTCCGCTGGGGCGATCCGCAGCGCAGTCTCTCGATCCTACGCGGGCGCAGCCGCTTCCGGCATGTCAAACGCATGGCCGATCAACTCGAGGAGCGCATGGCCGAGTGGATGCAGCCCTCAGCGCCTGCGGGCGACATGCAATTGGCCGCGGCCGGTCCGGCGGCGGATCCTCGCCCCGCGCAAACCGATGCGCCGCGTGCGATCCCCGTCGCGCAGCCCGTGCAACGCATCGCCATGGCGCAGCCGGTGACGCCGGCGCGGAGCAGCAGCCCGACATCACGTCCAGCGAGCACTCAGGCGACGCGCGAGGCTTTCCTCAATTCCGTCCGCTAGGTTTCTGCGGGAGAGAGGCGGTAGCCAAAATTTGCGCATGAGCGGGTGTCGCGAACAACGCAGGACAAGAAATGGTCAGTGGGGTAGGAAAGTGAAGAGAAGCCAAGGAACAGCCGACCTTGAGCAATAGCCGGTGAGCGCCCGCGGGGGTGGTGGTGGCACCTTGGGCGGCATCGATGAAAAGCCCTGTCGTCCACAATCCACCCACCGCCCCAGCTAGCTGCGGACGGTGTCGCGATTGCCGGTGCGCGGGGTCGGCCAAGGAAGAATCTCCGGAGCCGTCATCGTCAGTCCCACTCCTCCCCCCCCAAGAAATTCCCCAACACCAGACGATTCCGCCAACCCCGTGAACGTTCTCCTCCTCACGGTTTTTGTCGGCATCGTACTGGTGTCTTTTTTTGTCGGCTTGTTTCTCCAGCAGACCGCCGGCTCGCGGTCGGTGAACGAACGCGACGCCCTGCTTCCGCTCGCCCCGGAAATCCCCACTGCGGCGACGGCCAAAGCTCCCGCGATCAGACTTTCCCAGACTTCCAAAAGATGACCACTACCGCCACCAAGACCCGCATCGAGTTCGACGACAAAACGGTTCGCCAGTTCATGATCGCTTCCATTTTCTGGGGCGTCGTCGCGCTGCTGGTGGGCGTGCTCATCGCCACGCAACTTGCGTGGTTCCAACTCAACTTCAACCTGCCCTACCTGACCTTCGGTCGGCTCCGTCCGCTGCACACGAACGCGGCGATCTTTGCTTTCGTGGGGAACATGATGTTTGCCGGCATGTATTATTCGACGCAGCGCCTGGTGAAGGCGCGAACGGCCTCGGACCTGTTATCGAAGATCCACTTCTGGGGCTGGCAGGCGATCATCGTGGCCGCGGCAATCACGCTTCCGCTGGGGCTGACGCGCGGCAAGGAATACGCCGAGCTGATCTGGCCGATCAACATCGCCGTCGCCGTGATCTGGGTGGTCTTCGCGATCAATTTCTTCTGGACGCTCGCCCGCCGCAATGAGCCTTCGCTCTACGTCGCCATCTGGTTCTACATCGCCACGATCATCACCGTGGCGATGCTCTACATCGTCAATCATCTCTCGCTGCCGACGAGTCTCATTCACAGCTACCCGGTCTTCGGCGGCGTGCAGGATGCGCTGGTGCAGTGGTGGTATGGGCACAACGCGGTCGCCTTCTTCCTGACCACGCCGATCCTCGGCATCATGTATTATTTTATGCCGAAGGCGGCGGAGCGGCCGGTCTATAGCTATCGGCTCTCGGTGGTGCATTTCTGGTCGTTGGTCTTCGTCTATATCTGGGCCGGGCCGCATCATCTGCTCCACACCTCGCTGCCCGTGTGGCTGCAATCGCTGGGCATGATCTTCTCGCTCATGCTGTGGGCGCCGAGCTGGGGCGGCATGCTCAATGGTCTGCTCACGCTCCGTGGCGCATGGCACAAGCTGCGCACCGATCCCGTGCTCAAGTTCTTCGCGGCCGGAGTGACCTTCTACGGCATGGCGACGTTTGAGGGGCCGCTCATGTCGATCAAGGCCGTGAACGCGCTCTCGCACTACAGCGACTGGACAATCGGTCACGTGCATAGCGGCACCTTGGGTTGGAACGGCTTCATGGCCGCGGGGATGTTTTACTGGCTCGCGCCGCGGCTGTGGGATCGGAAGCTGCACTCGACCTCGCTGGCCAACATGCACTTCTGGCTCGGGCTCGTCGGCATCCTGCTTTACGTCGCCTCAATGTGGGTCTCGGGCGTGACGCAGGGTCTCATGCTCAGCGCGACCAAGGAAGCGGGCACGGTGCTCGCGTATCCCAACTTCCTCGATGCCGTGACCTCGACGAAATCGCTCATGCACATCCGCGC
>JBBQYR010000028.1:0-36179 GCA_038208565.1 Chthoniobacterales bacterium | reverse complement strand
CGCAGGTCGAGCGTCTGCACTCCCTGCCGCGGCTCGCCGAGCGCATCCTCGCGGAGGTGGGCCGCGCCAGGCATCGCGCGGCGGCTCCGGCGAAGTCACCGCTGGCCACCGCTCAACCCGCCACCGTCCGCTAGTCATGGCCGCGTCGCACAAGATCATCTCCGCGCTGCACGCGAATTGGTGGCTGAGTCTGTTCGGCCTGCTCATTTCCTTCGCCGCTTCCGTGGTGCTGGTCCGGACGATGCCAAAGGAACTCTTCGCGCAGTATGCCGCAGTCCTCGCGATGATCGGCGTCGCGACGCTCATCTTCGAAGCCGGTGCCAATAGCGGGTTGACGCGTTATCTCGCCGAGGCTGGGAAGAACGGTGCGCGCGGCACATTCTATCGGAGGATGCAGCGGCGGCGCTGGCTGGCTGCGGCGATCTGCGCCGTGGCGCTCGTGGTGTTCGGCCCGATCTACGCCGCGCACACCGAGTATGGCATCCTCAATGCGCAGCCGTGGATTTTCGTCGCCATCGCCGCCATCGTCACGGCCACGCTCGTGCGCCTGCTCGGTCACTACGGCTTGCTCGCACTTTTCGAGACGCGTCCCGCGTTGCTGCTCCAGCAAGGTTTTCAGATCGGTCGCTCCGCGGGCCTCGCCCTCATCGCGCTGGCGGGGGGCGGGCTTGCGCACTTGGTCGCCGGCCTTTTCGCGCTCGCCATCCTCGAAGCGTTTCTCGTCCATCGCCGCTTCTGGCGGATCGTTTCCTCGGAGCGGGCGCCGATCACCGGTGAGTTTGTGAACCGCGCACAGAGATACGGGTTGCTCACGGTCGTGGATAAAGCGTGCGCGATGCTGGGCAGCGGCACGGTGCTGATGCTCGTCCTCGCCCCGCAACAATCCGTCGTCACGATGGCCTTGCTCGGCCTCGCTGTGGATCTCGTCGGAAAACTGGTCAGTCTCACCGCCATGCCAATGGGGAATTTGGTCGCGCCTTATCTCAGCGAGACGAGCGACGACGCCGCCGCGCAGGCGCTGGCCACCAGCCGGGTGGTGAAACTTTCCAGCCTGCTCTACAGCTTCTCCATCGGCTTCGGCGTGCTGGTCCTGCCGAGCTTCGTCGCCACAGTTTATGGTGCTGATTATCGTGCGGCGGCGACCGCGGCCCTGCTCCTCCTCATTCCCACGGCCTTTGAGAATTGGGTGCGCGGGAGCTGCACGCCCGCGCTTTTGCGCAATGGCCGCGGGCGCGAACTGATGCGCGTGAATGTCGTACAAGCGGTCGTCACCATCGCCACCCTCCTGCTCGTGATGCGTCAAGCGCTGCCGGTGGCCATCATCGCCGTCGGGGTCGCGCGGGCCTCGACGTCCGCGCTGAATCTTGTGCTGCTGCGCCGCATCGTTCCCGTGCAGACCTACCTCGTGCCGCTGCAAGGCGTGCTCGTGAGTGCGTTCGCGGCGGCCCTCGCGTTTGCCGCGGCTAAAATATTGCCACTGCCGGAACTCCCGCGTGCCGTCGGCGCCAGCGCGCTGTTCACCGCTCTGTTCTATGCTGGCTTTCGTTGGGTCGTCCTGCGCGATCGGGACACGCTGCACCTCGCCCATCGCATCACCGGTCACCGCGCGCGTCTGCTGACCCGGCTGTTGCCACCGGCTCCGCTGCTTCCCACATGAAAGCGCTGCTGCTTCTGGCCATCGCGCTCTGCGTGGCAATTCCCAGCCGCTTCGTCGCCGCCGCGCTGCCGGTGATCTGGGTGGTTCAGCGGCTCCTGCCTCCGGAGCTAACCGCTCTCGTCCACTTGGGCCCGGTGGAAGTGGCCCCGTCGGACCTCATCATCCTCGTGCTTTTTGTCCGCCTGGCGGTGTCGGTCTTTGTGCAACGGGAACTCGTCGTCGATCGCCCGCTTTACCTCGCCCTCGGCGCGTATCTTGCGGTGAATCTTGTTTCCACTTTGGTCGCTGGAATCAAATTCGGCGAACCGCAGTTGATGCGGTGCGCCACCTCATGGGCGCGGTTTATTTCCGAGCTGCTCGTCGTGCCGATCATCGCCCAGACCGTGCGGACGCTCCCGCAGGCCCGAATGGTCCTGCGCGTGCTGCTCGTGACCCTAGTCGGACTGGCCGTGATTCAGTTCGTGAATTATCTCGGCGCCGGTCACGGTTTCATCATCGGTGAAGTGCAGGGCATCGAGCGTGGAGAGGAGCGCTATTTCGGGCCGGTCGGGGATTCCGTCGGCGCCATTCTACTGCTCGGCTACCTTACCGCGCTTTGTTTTGCGAACTTCCTCGGCGCCGGGCTTTTCCTCGGCGGCATTCTGCTCACCGCCGGCATCGGCGCGATCCTCGCCGCAGTCGTCGGCTCGGCTTTCTTTGTCTTCTTCGGCCTGCAGACGGAAGCGGTCCGGGATTTTGCCCGGCGCATGCTCTGGCTGCTGCCTATGCTCGCCCTCGCGGCGTTGCTCGCGGCCACCTTTTTCGCCCGGCCGATGATGAGGACGTTGTTCGATCGTTTGGGCACGGGCAACTACAGCAGCAGCGGTGCGCAGCGCTCCGTTTCCGCGAAGCTCGCCGTGGCGATGATCGTGGACAACCCGCTGCTCGGGGTCGGTTACATGGGCTACGAGCAGGCGCTGCCGCACTACGACGGTGACCGATATTTCGACCTCACGAAGCCCGACGGCGCGACTGCCAATGCCAACAACCAGTTCCTCCAAGCGCTGACCGACAGCGGTATTTTCGGACTCGCCGCGTTCACCGCTATCGTGGTGGCTGCCGCCCGCTTGCTTCTGCGACTTGCCAGGCAAGGCGAAGATCGATTCCTCCGCACATTTTTTCTCGCCGCCTTTCTGTGGCTGTTGGCGCAAGTTTTCGGAAATCTCGCTGCCGTCTGGCTGAATCCATCTTCTTTCGTCGCCCGTTTTCTCTGGGTGGTCCTCGGGGTCGCCGTCGCCGTGGCCCGTATTAATGCGGCGCCGGGTGCGCGCCTTGCTATCTCAGAGGCCGACTCTGAAAAATCCCGTCTCGTGACCGCATGAATCAACCGCTCCACCTCCTCCATGTTATCACCGCGTTCGATCGCGGCGGGGCGGAGAATCATCTCGCCGATCTCGTCCGTCATCAGCGCCGCGTGGGGCTGGAAGTCACCGTCGCTTACCTGCGTGGCGGCGGTTGGCTCGCTTCCGAGATGCGCGAATTGGGCGCGACGGTGCATGATCTGGCGTTGCGTTTTTATGGCGATCCGCGCCCCCTCCGGCGGCTTCGGCAGCTCCTCGCGCAGGGCGCCTTTCAACTCGTCCACGCGCACCTGCCGCCAGCCGAACTTTATACCCGCCTGGCCCTGCTCGGCACTTCGCCCGCCGAACTGCCTCTGGTCATTTCAAAGCACAATGACTGCCCGTTTCATCGGCTCCCCGGCGAGCTCACCGTGGAACGCTGGGTGGCCGCGCGTGCCGCAGCGGTGATCGTGATTTCCGAGGCGGTCCAGCGCTACATGGTCGCGCGCGGCGTGGGGATTCGTCCGGGGCAAATGGAGACCATTCCGTATGGGATCGATGTGGCCCCTTTCCAAAGAGCAGCGCCGGGCGCGGTGGCCAACCTGCGGAAGATGTGGGGTGCGGAACGCGACACCCTTGTCATTGGTTTTGTCGGCCGCGTCGTGGCGCAAAAGTCGATCGACACCCTGATCCGAGGGTTCGCGCAATTTCTCGGCGCCCACCCTTGCGACGCAAAACTGGTCATCGTCGGCGATGGCCCGCTGCTTTCGCCATTGCAGCGCTGCGCTCAGGAAAGCGGCGTCGCCGAGCGGGTCGTCTGGGCCGGCTTCCGGGCGGATATTCCGCTGGTCATGCAGGCCTTCGATGTCTTTGCGCTCACGTCGATCTTCGAAGGTTTCGGCCTTGTGTTGGTCGAGGCGATGGCGGCGCGGCGACCGATCGTTGCTTCGCGGGTCAGTGCGATTCCCGAGGTGGTCATCGATGGCGAGACCGGCTTCCTCACCGAACCGCGGTCTGCGGAATCCGTGGCTGCGGCGTTGAGCCAGTTGAGCGACGGAGCGACGCGCGCGCGTCTCGGGACAGCCGGTTACCGGCGTGCGTTCGAGCACTTCACCCTCGAGCGCATGTGGAAATCGACGGACGAAGTTTACGCTCGTTGTCTCGCCCCGGCGCCGTGCGACCACACCGCGCCTGGAAATTTTGTCCCGGCATCCACGCCCTGAACCGTGCGCCTGCTGCTCGTCATTCCAAATCTCGTCAGTTACCGCAGCTTTCTGCGCGAGTTGTGTCGCGCGTTAGTCGCGGATGGAGCACAGGTACATCTCGCGTGCTCTGGTGAAAAAATCTGGGAGGGCGACGAAGAAGCCATGGACGAGGGCGTCGAAATGCATGCCATCGAGTTTGCGCGGGGGATGAATCCGATCACGCACCTCCGCGCCGCTCGTGAACTGGATCGGCTCGTCGAAAAGCTGCGGCCCGACATCGTGCATGCGCATTTTTCCGCGGCGATCTTCACGACCGCGATCGCGCGGACCCGGCGCTGGCCAGCGAGTTTCGCCACATTTCACGGCGTCTCCTTCCTCGCGATGCGCGGCTGGAAGGCGGCGTTGATGCGCGCGGTGGAAACATGGTCGGCGCGCCAGTTCGATACCGTCTGGGTTTTGACCGACGACGATCGCGACGGCTTGCAGACCGCGGCGCCGCGTGCGCTGGTCCGCCGGTTGCCCGGTTTTGGCATTGGCTGCGATGTCGAGCGATTCACTCCGCCCGATGCGATGGCGCGGGAAGCTCTTCGGCAGAGGCTCGGAATCAACGCCGGGCAGATCGTCTTTGCGTTCGTGGGGCGGTTCACGGACTTCAAAGGTTTCGGCCAGACGGTGGGCGCTTTCTTGCGCCTTGCCGCAACGGACGCCCAGGTGCGGCTGCTGCTCATCGGCTCTCGCGACCCGCTTCACCCCACGGGGCTGAGCGAGGCGGAAGAGCAGGCGCTGAAGAACTCGCCGCAGATCATTGACGCGGGTTATCAGTCCGAAGTCGAAAGCCTGCTCGCGGCGGCGGACGTCATGGTTTTTCCCAGTCGTCGTGAAGGCATGCCGGTGTGCGTGATGGAAGCGCTCGCCCTCGGGGTGCCGGTCATCACCCTCGACACGCGCGGGTGCCGCGAAGTGGTGCGCGATGGCGTGGATGGCCTCGTGCTGCGGGATGACGATCTTCAAACTCTCACGGCCGCGATGCAGCGGGTCGCGCACGACCAAGACCTGCGGCGGGAATGGTCGGCTCGCGCCCTCGCTGACCGAAGTCGCTTCGACCGCGCCCACTTCGTCGCGGCACAAAAACATCTCTACGAAACCGCCACTCCGGCAGCGCAACTCGCGCCCGCGTCATGAAGTCCGAGCCGCTTCCAACTCCTGAAAAACCGCGCCGCAAGAGTTCGCACTTGCTGCTGGGTGTGGCCGTTCTGGTCGCGCTGCCGGCGCTCCTCCTGGCGGTTTACCTTTACGTTTTCGATCCCGTGGGCGCGCGCGCCGTCCCGCAGGTTCCGCCTGGATTTGAGGCGCAGCTTTTCGCCAAAGAGCCACTCGTCGGCAATCCCGCGGCGCTGGCCTTCGACGCGCAGGGCCGACTTTTCGTCGGCATGGGCCCGCAGTACCGCATGCCAAAACCGGACACCCCGGGCGACAGCGTGATGCTGCTGCCGGATGACGATGGGGACGGCAGCGCCGATACGGCGAAGACTTTCGCGACTGGCTTCAACTGCATCCAGAGCCTCGCCTGGCACGGGCGCGATCTGTGGGTCGCGAACGCGCCGGACCTGACGGTGGTGCGGGATTTGGATGGCGACGACGTGGCCGATGAATACGTCCGCGTGTACACCGATCTCGGGAATCTCGAGCACGGCTTGCACGGCCTGATCTGGGGCCCCGACGGCAAGCTCTACATGACCAAGGGGAACTCGAAAGGTCTGACCCAGTCGGGACGTATCGCTCCGAAGCCGTTTCGCGAACTGTGGGGCGTGACCGCGCCCGCCGGGTCGCCCGATTTTCCGCCACCGCAGACGCTTAAGCGCGCCGAATATCGGCTCGTCTATCAGGACCCGAATGACGACTGGGGCCGCGAGGGTGGGTTCCTGCGCTGCGATGATATGGGGGAGAATCTGGAGATCGTCGCACGCGGCCTGCGCAACCCTTTCGACATCTCCTTCGACAGCGGCTTCAACTGGCTCGGCACCGACAACGATCAGCACGAAGGTGATCGCATCGTCATGCCA
The DNA here is from genome assembly GCA_038208565.1 of Chthoniobacterales bacterium. Taxonomy (GTDB): domain Bacteria; phylum Verrucomicrobiota; class Verrucomicrobiia; order Chthoniobacterales; family Chthoniobacteraceae; genus Chthoniobacter. The sequence goes on along the minus strand of JBBQYR010000028.1, from coordinate 29,935 downwards.
TTTTACGGCGCGCATTTCGGCTGGGGACATCGCTGGAGTTCGCACTGGACCGGCGAACGTCATCCGCCGACCGCTCCGGTGAGCGGCCCTGTTTTCCATGGCTCGGGGACCGGCGTGGTGCACTACGATGCGCTGCAGTTTCCCGCCGAATGGCGGGACGTGTGGTTCATGAATGATTGGCTGAACAAGACGACCTACGTCTATCGCCCGCAGTGGGACGGCGCGCTGCTGCAACCGGCCGGTGGCGTGTGGCAGGAATTTGCGACGGCAGGGAACGCCGTCTTTCTACCGACGGACTTGGAGGTCGGCCCGGACGGTGCGCTCTGGGTGTTGAGTTGGAGCAAACTTTACAACCGGCCCAAAAAATTTGTGCGACGCCTGACGGGACAAACCCAGGAGGTCGATGGACGAGTCTTTCGCATCGTCTGGAAAGATGCGCCGCTGCTTTCGTGGCGCACCGCCAAACGCGCGCGCGCCTTGGCGGAGTGGAGCTTCGCCGAGCTGGTCGAAGATCTCGGCGGTGTGCTGCCGGTCTGGCGAGTCGCGGCGCAGGAGGAATTGCTGCGGCGTGGCGTGGCGGTGAAAGACGAATTGCTGCAACTGGTGGAGCAGCCCGGGCTTCCGATGGCGACGGAAACGTGGGCCCTGTGGACGCTCGGTCGCATGAAGGATGAAGCGGTGGACGGGTGGATCGCCGCGCGGTTGGGCGGCTCGCACAGGTTGAATACCCGCCTCCAGTCGCTCCGCATCCTCGCGTACCGCGCGCGGGCCTTTGACCGGCTGCTGCCCGAGGCGATCGTGTCTCTCCTCACCGATGGCGAGCCTCGCCTGCGGTTTGCCGCCGTGCAGGCGATCCGCGAGGCTCGCCAGCCGCGATTTCTCGAGGCCTTGAAGTCGAGCGCCGCGACGGAAACTGATCGCCTCACTTTCTACGCGATTTGGAATTCGCTGAGGGACCTTGCCGGCCCTGAAGCGCTGCAGGCGCTGCTGAAAGATCCGCGCGCCGGCTTGCGTCGGGCCGCGCTGCTGGCGCTGGCCGACCTCGGCCAACTCACGCCGGAGCAAGCGGAGCCGCTGGTCGCTGATGCGGCCACGGCCGATGTCGCGGCCCTCTGGCTGGCGAAACGCAGCGGCAATCCGTTCATCATTTTTGAACCACAGCCCGGCGAGTTTGACCGTGAGGTGACCGTGTGGCTCACGCCTGGGGTCAAGCCCTCGTCCATCCGCTACACCACGGATGGCTCCATGCCGACCGCCGCTTCGCCGCTCTTTCCGGAATCCAGCTCGATCGTGCTGAAGGCCACCACCACGGTGAAGGCGGCGCTTTTTGTGGAGAAACAGCCGGTGGGCGATCCCGCGGAGGCCTCGTTCATCAAACGCACCGGTGAACCGCTGCCGGCCAATCTCATCCAGCCGCGTGCCCAACCGACGAGCATCGAGCAAGCGATCGCCGCACTCCGCAGCGGCCAGCCCGAACGTGGGCGGGCCCTTTTCTCTGCGAACGGTGGCGCCGGCTGCGCCAATTGCCATCGCGTCGGTGCGCTCGGCCGCGCCTTCGGACCCGATCTTACGAATATCGGAGAACGCAACGACCCGGAGGTCCTGATCCGCTCGATCCTCGCGCCGAATGCCGCGATTACCGAAGGGTATGCGCTGCTCGATGTCCGCCTGCACGATGGCGGGAGCCACATCGGCCTTCTCCGTGAGGAGACCGATCTCCATCTGACCCTCGCGCTGAGCGACGGCCAGACCGTGCGCGTGGCTAGGGAAACCATCGCTAAACGCGAAAGCCTCCACGTCTCAGCGATGCCCGCCTATGACCACATGCTCAGCCCGCAACAGGTCGCCGACCTGACGGCCTGGCTGATCACGCAAAAGCCGGGGGCGCAAACCACCTCACGCGAACGCCGCTCGCCTTCCGCCCTGTGATGAACCGCCTGCTCCGCAAACGCTGCTTCGATCTTGCGCTGACCATTCCCGCGCTGCTGCTGTTCGCGCCGGTGATGGGCGTTGTCGCGCTGCTGGTTGGCAGGACACTCGGGGCGCCCGTGCTCTTTCGCCAGGAGCGTCCGGGATTGCGTGGGGCTCCATTCCAGATCTTGAAATTTCGCACGCTGACCGATGCGCGTGATGAGCATGGTCAACTGCTGCCCGACGAGCAGCGGACCACGCCATTCGGGCAATGGCTGCGGCGCACGAGCCTCGACGAACTGCCGGAACTCCTGAACGTGCTCAAAGGCGAGATGAGTCTGGTCGGCCCGCGTCCGCTGCTCATGCGCTACCTGCCGCGCTACACGCCCGAGCAGATGCGCCGTCACGACGTGCCGCCGGGCATCACCGGACTGGCGCAAGTGCGCGGACGCAACAACCTGTCGTGGGAGGAAAAGTTCGCACTTGATGTGCAGTATGTGGATCAGCACTCGCTCATGCTCGATGCGCGGATTCTCTTCGCCACGGTCCGCGCAGTCGCTTTTGCGGAAGGCGTGAGCGCGCCGAAACATTTCAGCGCGCCGGAATTTATGGGCACGGAGGGCTCACTCAAATCATGAGAAAGTCACCCGACGTTGCTCGACCCCGGCGGGCGACCGGGTATGATTCTTGCGCCATAAGTGGTACGAAATCATGACGATGCGCATTCTCCACACCGGGCAGGAGCAGGATTGGCTCGACGTTCTCCGCCGTGCCCGGCGCCACGATTTTTACCACCTGCCGAAATACCATGCGCTCGCGGAGCGGTGCGGCGAAGGCGAGGCGCGGCTGTTTGTCTATGAAGACGAGGGCTGTCTCTGCGCGCTGCCGCTCATGCTGCGGACGCTGGCGGACGTGGCGGGTTCTCGCGCGGCAGCAGGTGGCTGGCGTGATGCCACGTCGGTGTATGGCTACGCCGGACCGCTCGCGTCGCAGGAAAATGTGCCGGAGTCCGTGCGCCGCGGTTTCCAAATGGGGCTGACCGCTGCACTCCGCGAACTGCGAGTGGTCAGCGTATTTTCTCGATTGCATCCGCTGATTCCGCAGCGCGCTTTGCTCGAAGGAATCGGCGAGGTCCGCGCTGGTGGACAGACCGTGGCGATCGACCTCGCGCTGCCTCCGGCGGTGCAGCGTGCGCAATATGGCAGCAGCGTGAAGACACGCCTCAATCGACTGCGGCGCGGCGGGGTGACTTGCCAGAGGGACGCGGAGAAAAAGGATCTACCGGCCTTTGTGGACATCTATCACGAAACGATGCGGCGTGTCGGTGCTCAGGATTCCTATTTTTTCGAGGAAGCCTATTTCACCGGTCTCGCAGAATGCCTCGGGCCTGCCCTCCAGCTTTTCGTGATCACCCAACCCGGAGGTGAGCCGATCTGTGCCGCACTTTTCACCCTGTGCGATGGCATCGTGCAATATCACCTCGGCGGCACGCGTGACGCGGCGCTCGGCCTTTCGCCGATGGGTCTCGCGATCGACGAAGCACGGCTCTGGGCCACGGAGCAAGGGGCGCGTTTTCTCCATCTCGGCGGGGGGCTCGGATCGAGCGCTGACTCGCTCTTCCTTTTCAAAGCGGGTTTCTCCGACGGTCGCCACGACTTCGCGACCTGGCGCTGGATCATCGAACCGAATGTCTATCGTAAATTGGAGGATGAGGCCCGTGAGTGGCATGCTACTGGTGGGCTCGAGGCCATCTCTCCGCTCTATTTTCCGGCCTACCGTTGCCCGACCCGACCGCGTCTGGAGCCGCTCGCGCCGAAGCCTTCTCTGACTGCGCATCATGGATAAGCCACTACTGCCACGCATTTATCTTTCGCCGCCGCACATGAGTGGCGAGGAACTGGAATTGGTGAAAGAGGCGTTCGCCACGAACTGGATCGCGCCGCTCGGACCGCACGTCGATGGCTTTGAAAAGGAGCTCGCCGAATACGTGGGGGTTCCCCATGCCGCCGCACTTTCGTCGGGCACGGCGGCGATCCATTTGGCGCTGCGTCTGCTCGGGCTGAAGCCCGGCGAGGAAGTGCTGTGCTCGTCGTTCACCTTCAGCGCGAGCGCGAATCCCATTGCCTATGAAGGTGCCCGGCCAGTCTTCATCGATTCGGAGCCGGCGAGTTGGAATATGGACCCGGCACTATTGCGCGAAGAACTGGCCGCTTGCGCCGCGCGCGGACGCCTGCCGCGGGCGGTCATTACCGTCGATCTTTACGGACAATGCGCGGACTACGATCCGATCCTCGCGGCGTGCGACGAATACGCGGTGCCGGTCATCCAGGATTGCGCCGAAGCGCTGGGCGCGACCTATCGCGGACGCCGCGCGGGCACGCAGGGACGGCTCGGCATCTTCTCGTTTAATGGAAACAAGATCATCACGACTTCGGGCGGTGGCATGCTCGTCTCGCACGACGGCGACTTGATCGAACGCGCGCGCTATCTCGCCACGCAGGCCCGCGATCCCGCGCCGCACTACGAGCATTCGGCGATCGGCTTCAATTACCGCATGAGCAACGTCCTCGCCGGCATCGGCCGCGCTCAGCTCCGTGCGCTGCCGGAGCGCATCGCCATGCGGAAGCGGAATTTCGAGCACTACCGCGCGGTGCTCGGCGACGTGCCGGGCATTGAATTCATGCCGCTCGCGCCGCACGGGAGTGGCAATTTCTGGCTGACTTGCGTGACGATCGACCCCGCTCAGTTTGGCGCATCGCGCGAAGATGTGCGACTCGCCTTACAAGCGCACAACATCGAATCGCGCCCGGTCTGGAAACCACTGCACCTGCAGCCGGTGTTCGCCGATTGCCGGGTCCGCGGGGGCGCCTTCTCCGCCGGCGTCTTCGAGCGCGGCCTGTGTCTACCGAGCGGCTCCAGTCTGACCACCGCCGATCTCGAGCGAATCTGCGCATTGATCCTCGATACTCCGCGACACACTCGGGAGGGCTGGCGATGATCCGCTCAATCCTGCGCTCCATTTTGGAGGTCATCCTCTGTGTGCATCCGGTGCGGGTGATCGCGCTGACGCTGGCTTACGCCGCCGTGCTGACAGTCAGCATCCTGCTCGCTTACCAACTCCGTTTCGATTTCGCGATGCCGGAGGCGCAGCAAGCCGTTTTTCTCCCGATCTGTGCGATGACCGTGGGGATCCATCTTCTCTGCCTGTTTGTCTTTCATCAGTACGACGGATTGCTCAGCTATTTCAGCACACCGGATTTGCGGCGGCTCGTGTTAGCCTGCACCACCGCGACCGTCATTTTGGGAGGGCTTGGCGGGTTTTTCGGAATCGAAATCGCACCGCCGCGCGGGGTGCTCCTCATGCATCTCGTCTTGAGCATCGGCGCGCTCAGTACGCTCCGCCTCTCCTTCCGCCGTATCCGCCACCAGGCGCATCTCAATCCGGGACAGAAGCGTCTCAAGGCGCAGCCTGTCGGCATTGTCGGCGCCGGGGATTGCGGCGCGGCGCTGGCCAGGGATCTGCTCAACAAACCGTGGCTCGCTCTCCAACCCGTGGCGTTCTTCGACGACCATCGCAAGGCGAACTGCAGCATCCATGGGATATCGCTGGTCGGCACTCCGGAGCGGATCGCGGAATTTAAGGCGAAGCTGAATCTGGCGGAAGTGATCATCGCCATGCCCTCGGCTCCCGCGAAGCGCATCCGCGATGTTCTGAAAATCGCTCACGATGCCGGGCTGCCGTGCCGCACGGTGCCTTCGCTCGATCAATTGGCGACGGGCCATGTCAGCGTGAGCAGCCTGCGTCCCGTCCGGATTCACGACCTCCTCGGTCGTGAACCCGTGCAGATCGAGGGTGAGGCGGTGCGCGAGGAGATCGAGGGCCGCACCATTATGGTGACGGGCGCGGGCGGAAGTATCGGCAGCGAGCTTTGCCGGCAGATCCTGACCTTTAACCCCGCCGCACTGGTGCTCGTCGAGCGCTCCGAGCCGCAACTTTTCGTCATCGAGCAAGAGCTGCGTGGCACGGACGAAAGCGTCTCCATCCTGCCGGTGGTCGGAGACATCACTCGCCGCGCCCGGATGCGGGAAATTTTCCACCGCTTCCGTCCGCACGTCGTCTTTCATGCCGCGGCGCACAAACATGTGCCGATGATGGAAAGCCAGCCCGAGGAAGCCATTCGCAACAACGTCTTCGGGACGGCGCTGCTCGCCGATCTGGCCATCGAATATGGGGTCGAGCGATTCGTGCTCGTGTCGACGGACAAGGCGGTCAATCCCACGAACGTCATGGGCGCAACCAAACGCCTGGCCGAGATGTATCTCCAATCGCAGAGCACCCGGAAAACCGGCACCAAATTTATGGCGGTGCGGTTCGGAAATGTGCTCGGTTCTTCCGGCAGCGTCGTGCCGACCTTTGAGCGGCAGATCGCCGCAGGCGGACCGGTGACGGTGACGCATCCCGAGGTGACACGTTTCTTCATGACCATCCCGGAAGCGGTTTCGCTGGTTTTGCAGAGTTCCACGCTCGGTCGCGGTGGCGACATTTTTATTCTCGATATGGGCAAACCGGTGAAAATCGTCGACCTCGCCATGCAGATGATCGCCCTCAGCGGACTCACGCCGCACGAGGATATCGAGATCCAATTCACCGGAATGCGACCCGGTGAAAAGCTCTACGAAGAGCTCAGCCACGGCGGGGAGAGCGTCACCGCCACCGTTCATCCGAAGATCGCGCGTCTCGTCGCGTCTCCTCAGCATCACAGCTACGTGGGCGCGTTCCTGGCGGAATTGGCGGGCGTGCTGGAGGACGGGGAAGCGGACTCGGCGGGCCTCAAGGAATTGCTGTCGAAGATGCTTCCCGAGTACACGCCATTTCTCCCGGCCTCTCCGCACGCCGCACTTCCCGAAAGTTCGGAAGCGACAATGGACACACGCACTGGAACTTAACGGGATGACGACATGACTCTCCTGGTGAACCAAGACAACGTCGGTAAATTTACCGGCAGGCGCCTCATTGCGGGCTGCCCGGTCTGGACTTCGATGATGACAGCAAGCTTCACAGGAACGTCCTCTCTTTGTCGGAAGGACGATTTTTGAAATCGGCGCTCATCTATGCGTCCAGTCATGGCCGGACGGCGAACGTGGTTGACCGTTTGCTCGTCCAATTGAACCTGAAGCCTGAAGTATTTCACATTCGACACGGGGCGATCCCCGTCGATTTCGAACGCTTCGAGCTGCTGCTTTTCGTGTGCCCCACTTACGGCCTCGAGGAATTACAGGAAGAGATGGAGGAATTTTTCATGACGTGGCAGCCGGACCTCCGCGGGCACTATTTTGCCGTGTGCGAACTCGGCAACTATTACGGTTACGAAAGTTTCTCCTTTGGTGCCCTGCGCATTCTCCGCGATCGCCTTCTGGCGCTCGGAGGCACGGAATGGTGTGAGCCGCTCTCCCTCGATGCTTTTCCGCGTGTCGCTTGGCCGCAACTCGCCCGCTGGGCGACTCTATTGAATGCGACCTTGGCGGCTCTATGAACTGCGATCGCGACACCCTGCAACAGATCGAGCGGAAGGTCGGGTGCCCCTTTGCTCATGAGTGGGAAGGCGACACCTGTGTGGCCATCGACCTCACTTCCGAAGACCACCTCATCTACGGCCTCATCCGCCGACATTCACCGGTCGAGAAGCAGGAAATCCTGTCGCTGATCTGCTGCCTCCTTGGACTGCGCAAGCTGAACCTGTTGCGCAATCGCGTGGGCACTCTGCCTGCGGCCTTCTGCGGATTAACCGAACTCGAGTGGCTGAACCTCGGCTCAAATGACCTCGGAGTTTCGCCACCCGATCTCCGATCACTCCAGCGCCTCCGCTATCTGCATCTCGGCGCCAACGGCCTGACCTCCACCCCTGCTTGGATCGCCAGCCTGGCCGCACTCGAATACATCGGCCTGCACAAAAACGTCGGGATCAAATCCATCGAGCCGCTCGCGGCGCTCCGGCGGCTGCGTTCGGTGAATCTGTTCTTCGTTTCCCTAGGCCGCACGCCGGCATTTATCTACGAGTGGAAGGACCTCACGAATCTCGTCCTCTGGAACTGCAAGGACCTCACCGAGGACCTCGCCCGCCTCGTGAATCTGGAAGTCTTCACAAACTGCGGCACTCCCGGCTTACACGAGCTACCCTCCAGCCTGACGAAACTGCCCCGCCTGCGCTATCTGCGCGCGTATCAAAATTCGCTCCAGCGCCTTCCCGAGGATCTCGGAAACCTGCACGAACTCGAACACATCTCCCTCTATCAAAATCGGCTGCACCGACTCCCGGACTCATTCGCGCAACTCACGCGGCTTCGGAAATTGAACCTGGGGTGGAATCGTTTCGAGCAGGTGCCCTCTGTCCTAGCCGCACTTCCGGCACTGGAGTGGGTTGGGATTTTCGGCAATCCTCTTGCCTCTTTTGAAGGCCTGCCCGCCAAGGCGATCACTCAACGCGATTGGCCCCTGAGCACACTCTAGCGCCTGGTATGCGCTCGGCCAGCGCCGGAAGAAGAGTTTCGCCAGCATGGAGGCGGAGAAGCTTTTCGCCCAGCTGAAGCTTAGTTTGTGTCGTCCAGAAGCTCCCTCCGCTGGTTCCACGACGACCTCGACGCCGCCGTTGCCGAAGCCGACGCCCTCCCCACCACGACCAACCACGCCATTCGCACCCAACTCTGCGCGCTGAGCCCCACCGCGCCGCTCGCGAAGACCTTCAAGGGTGCCAAGATCGACGGCATGGCAGACATTCTCGAAGCCCTCGCCAGCCTCGGCCAGGCCCGCTCCCTGTATGACGAAAAATACGTCGCCGCTGAATCCGGTGTCGGAAGAAACGTCGGTTCATTGGATGGGTGAAGCACCGGTTTGTCGCGTGAAGAGGAGACTGGAGATTCGCTTGCGAGTCCTGAATCGGCGGGGCAACGTAGGCACCGTTCAAACCGAACGGATCGCTTCATCTGATACCACCGTGGAATACATCGTCATCGCCTTGCAGCTCATCGTCGGACTCGGAATTCTGAATGTCTGGATGCTTCGGTCGGGGAAGGCGACGCCGTATCGCGGCGGCGCGGCGAAGAACCTGCGCGAGGAATTCGCCGCCTACGGGCTGCCCTTCTGGTTCATGTGCGTGATCGGGGTGCTCAAGGTCGGACTGGCGCTCGCCCTGCTGGCCGCCATTTGGTTTCACAGCGTCGCCCAACCAGCCGCGATCGGGCTCGGGTTGCTCATGCTGGGGGCGTTTGTCATGCACCTCAAAGTGAAAGACCCGATCAGGAAAGCCCTGCCATCGATCGCCGTGCTCGCGATGTGCGCCGCGATTGCTTTGCTGTGAAGAATCGGCGGATCAGAACGCCGCCAAACAAACGTAGGCATTCAGCACCAGATAGAACAGCGCCGGGGTCGTCTGCAGCAGATTGTCTTTGATTTTAATTCGGACGCCGACGGCGACCAGCATCATGACGGCAAGTCCGGCGGCCGCCGCGCGCCCCATCCACGGTTGGCTCAAGCCAGCCAGCAGTCCGATCGCCGCGCACACCTGCAGCCCACCGACCAGCGTGCGCTGCGATCCAAGCTGGTAGCGATCGAACTCCCGCTTCATGTAGGCGGAGAAAAAGCACGCCAACCCGTAGGCAAAAAAGGAAACGGCTGAGAAAAGGATCAGGGCGGCGTTCAAGGGTGCGAGCATAGCATCATTGCTCATCCATCTCCGGTCCTTTGGCTCGTGCCGCAAAAAATGCATCCGCCACCGCCAACAAACGTAAATCCTACGCGTCACCCTTCCATTATATGAAAAGCGTGTCGGCCATCGCCATCCTCGCTGCTGTGTTTCTCGGCAGCACTTTCGCCCTCGCTGATTCCAGCGTGCCGAAACCATCCCCGCTGAGCAAATGCGTCGTATCTGGCGAAAAGCTGGGAGAGTTCGGCACCCCTGTGAAAGTGACGTCCGAGGGCACTGACGTCTATTGTTGCTGCAAGTCTTGCTTCAAGGACTTCAACAAAGACCCGAGGAAATTCGTGAAGATGCTGACCGACCCGGCCCCGAAGAAGTAGGCGCAGCCGCACCGGATATAGAAAATGTTTTCGGGAAAGGTATCCGCTAAGGGAGCGAGGTCGTAACGCTTGAATTACGCGCTCATCGACTTTAACTATCGCTCTCCAATGCTGAACGAATTTCTTCAATCCCAAGGCTCGCTCTACACTGCCGGCGTGATGACTCAGGCGGACCGGGAGCAGTTTGAACTCCTGCTCGAATTTCATCAGGAGCTTCGCGAGTTTGTCGCCGAACTTTCGGAGGTGAGCGCGGCGGTGACACGGTCTATCGCGCCGCGCTTTGGCGTGGTGCCATCGCCGGGACTGAAGGCGCGCCTTGCCGGGCTGATTGCGAACCGTCCGCAGCTCACCAGTCCGGAGGGTTTGGTAGTATCCGGGCCAGATCGCTTGGTGCAGTGGGTCAGTCCTTCCTTCAGCGCAATGTGCGGATATTCTCTGGATGAATTGCACGGGAAAAATCTCGGCCCGATTTTGCAGGGCGAGAAAACCGATCGCGAGACGGCCGCGCGGATGCGGAGCGCGGTGCATGAGTATCGCCCGTGCCGCGAGACGATTCTCAATTACCACAAGAACGGCACGCCCTACTGGGTGGAGGTATCCATCAACCCGGTCGTGGACGACGCGGGCGAACTGCTCTGGCTCATCGCCCGCGAGCGGGAACTGACGGAACTTTCCGCCGCTTGAAGGATTTGAAGTTTCATCTCCTTGCCCGATCCCAACTCGCCGGCATCATGAGTGGATCGGAAGGCTCGGGACTGATGATAGCGCCCATCATGCTTCGTCTAGAAAACCTTCTGATTGCAGCGCAGCTTCCTAAGGGCTGAGCCGCAACCGTTGGAGCCCTGAGTGAACGACAGTCGGACTCTATTCCGCCGGGCGTGCCAAGCGTCATTGCTTGCTCTCTCGGCTCCTGCATCCGAGAAGATGCCCATGCAACGCCGTGTCGAACCGGAACTCCTCGACACGCTTCCCGCAGACGATCCCGCTGCGCAGCGCAGCCGCCGCGAACTGCGGCTGATCAATGACATCATGGGGAACCACCGCCGTCTGGCGCGCGAAGTCCGGCGCTACATCCGACCCGGATGGCGGGTGCTCGAACTCGGCGCGGGCGACGGCACGTTCGGCACCCGGCTCATTGCCGACGGGATCTGCAGGCCGCAGGAAATCACCGGATTCGATCTCTCGCCACGCCCGGCAACCTGGCCCAAGGATGCGGCGTGGGTGCAGGACGACGTCTTCGCTCGAGAAATCCCCCCTGCGGAGGTCGTGACCACGAATCTGTTCCTTCACCATTTCACAAACGAGGCCCTGGCGCGGCTGGGATCTCGCCTGCCGGCAGAATGCCGCGTCATCCTCGCTAGGGAGCCGGCTCGGCGGCGGCGGCACCTCGCGCAGGGTGCATTGCTCTCAGGGCTCGCGCTGCTGAGTCGGGTCACGCGGCACGATATGCAGGTGAGTATTCGTGCGGGTTTCCTCGGCGATGAACTTCCGCGTGCGCTCGGGCTCGGCGGCTGGAAATGCGAAACGTCCACCACATTTCTCGGTGCGTATCAGATGAGCGCGCATCGGAAATGACTCAGCCCTTAACCATCGTCGGCGGCGGTCTCGCCGGACTCTCCCTCGGCATCGCCCTGCGCTCCCGCGGTGTGCCCGTGCAGATCGTCGAGGCGGCAAGCTACCCGCGCCATCGCGTGTGCGGCGAATTCATCTCCGGCATCGCCGACGCAGAACTGGATGCGCTCGGCATCCGCGATCTTTTTGACGGCGCGCAGCGGCATACCACCACCGCCTGGTTTGACGGCGCCCGCCCAATGTGGTCGCGCACCCTGCCCTCGCCAGCCTACGGTCTCAGCCGGTATTTTCTCGATGCGGCGCTCGCCGATCGCTTCACCGCGCTCGGCGGCGAGCTGCGTTGCGGGGAGAGATGCGAGGACGGAGGCGAGGGCTGCGTGTGGGCGGCAGGCCGCCCGAAGGAGGCATCCGGCTGGCTCGGTCTCAAGGCGCACTTCAGCGATCTTCCGCTTTCCGCGGATTTGGAAATCCATTTGAAAAATGACGGCTACGTCGGCCTCACCCGCGTGGAATATGGGCGCGTGAATGTGTGCGGCCTCTTCCGGCGAGGCAAGTCCGTGGGAGGTGGTCACGCGCTCATTGCGGCAACGCGTGAAGCCGGCCTCATCCGACTCGCGGAGCGACTGGGCGATGCGTGCCCGGTCGAGGGTTCGCTGAAAGGCGTGAGCCATTTTTCCCTCGGCTGGCAGCGTCTGCGGGACGACGGGCGCATCACCATCGGCGATTCGGCGGCGATGATTCCGCCCTTCAGCGGGAACGGGATGACGATGGCCTTCCAAAGCGCGCTCGCCGCCGTGGAACCGCTCACACGATGGAGCACCGGAGCGATCGGATGGCGCGATGCCGCGACGGAAATCCGGGCCGCGCATCACCAGATCTTCGCGCGCAGGCTGCGCTGGGCGCGCGTGTTGCAGGCGTTGCTGATGCACCCGCTTGGTCGGAAAATTTCCGCGCCGCTGCTCTCCCTCGGCATCGTCCGCTTTGAAACGCTCTATCAAAAAGTCCGATGAAACCGCCAATTAGACACCGCCCACTTGTTGTGCGGCGATCCGGCTAGCGGACTATTCGTTGCGGGCTTCGCCTGCCCGGCCCTGCACGCTGGAACGCTGATTGAGCTACTGCCGTGGCCCCAGCAAATCCCGGAGCTTCATCATTCCCCGTCGGATGCGTGCTTTGATCGTGCCGAGCGGTTCATTGAGGCGCTCCGCGATTTCCGTCTGCGTGAGCGAAAAAAAGAACGCGAGTTCGATCGCTTCGCGCTGGTCTTTCGAGAGCGTCTGGATGGCATCACGGACGATCTGGTTCGTCTCCCCGGCGGCCATCGCCTCGAAGGAACTCCGGTCGTCAAATTGCTCGAAGGTTTCCGCTTCGCGCTCCACGTCATCCTGCAGCCGATTGCGTCGCACCGTCGAGCGCAGGCGGTCGATCGCCTTGTTGCGCGTGAGGGTCGCGGCCCACGTCATCGGCTTGCCGCGAGTCGAGTCGTAGAGCGGTGCCTTTTCCCAGATTTGGACAAAGACATCCTGCAGCACATCCTCGGCGGCTTCCTGATTGTTGAGCACGCGATACGCGGTGGAGAAGAGCACGCCGGAAAAACGATCGTAAAGCGTTTCGAAACTCACGCGATCTCCCTGCGCGACGCGCTTCAAAAGCTCGATTTCCGCGTCGAGGTCGGGGGTAGGATCGGTGGGCATCGGCGCGGAGCATGTTCGAGCCGCCGCGCGCCGACAATAGAAACTGACTTTCCCGCTCAAGCGGACGGAGGAAACACCCACAACGCGGGGCGGCCGACATTGCAGTGCACGGCGCGCCCGAGCAGCGTGAGTGTGGCCCACGAATAGTAGAGGTTGTTGCGCGCAAGGCTGCCGAGCACGAGCGGTGCATCCTCGATCGAGCGGAGCCGCATTTTAACCGAGGGGATCGGGTAGAAGATCGTTTGCACGGCGGAATTCGCGCTGCCGTCTTCGCCGGTCAGGTCAGGAAAGCGCCTGATCCAGGCTGCGGGTGCGAGGCCAGCATCGGCTGCGGCGCGATCGGCGGCGAAGACGGCGCTGCGGCTCAATGCCGGAAGCAGCAACAGACCGAAAAACGCCCAGAGTGTCATCCAACAGGCGTGGCCAAACAGCGCCTCGGCCGGCGCGCGCTCGGCCAGCGCGAAGGCGAATGTTCCGAGCGCTGTGCCAAAGAGATTCCAGCCCAGGACCATGACGAGCGCCCGATCGTTCAGTCCGTTGGCGATCTGCCATTCGCGCCGGCACGCTTCCACGGCGAGTTCCGACTGCGGCAAATTTTCCAGCCAACGCTCAGGCCAAAGGCTCAGCGCACGGCGGCCGAATCCGACGATGCCGCCGGTAAAAGCCGGGTCGCTCACCGCGGCGGCGAGGTATTTTCGTCCATCGCGAGGGATCTTCGAAATGGATGCTCCAGCTATCGCCAGGAAGATTTGCCGGCGCCCGAGAGCAAGCCCGGCGGTCGCAATCAAAACCGCCAGCGCGAAGCCCGAGCTAAGTAGAAAGCTTGCGAAGCTCAGCAGCCCAACGCCAGCCAACACCAAGGAGTGACCAATCACGCCGCGAAGCCAGCGACGCAAAAATTCTCCCGGGGCAGGGGCGGGTAGCGGCATCAGCCATGCGCCTCCGATGACATCAAACGCGGCCTGCACGCCGATCACCGCCAGGCCGATGAGAACGCAAGCCCGCGTGTCGAGGCCGTGAGCACCGCCGCTCGTCAGCCAGTAGAGCCCGCCGGATGCCGTCACCACCCAAAATCCGACGTTCGCAATGCCGAGGCGCAGTCGGCTGCGGGCCAGCTTCAGTTGTTCCAATGTCATCCTCCTCTAAACGCGGAGCGCGGCGCGAAAGACGCGCGGAAGGTGCTTCTGCCGCCATCCACCCCGGCCCGAGTCCGATGGGCTTTAGCATCTGCGACATCCGCCACAGCCGTTACCTTGTCTGAACCCCATGACTCCGACACTTTCCGCACCGCGCTGGATGCGCCACGTCCTGGTCGCCGCGGGCATTTACAACCTGGTCTGGGGCGCGTTCGCCGTGCTCTTCCCCGGCGCGATTTTTCGCTGGCTGGAGATGGCCCAACCAAACTACCCGCAGCTCTGGCAATGCATCGGCATGATCGTCGGCGTTTACGGACTCGGTTACCTCATCGCTGCGTCCGACCCGGCGCGGCACTGGCCCATCGTGCTCGTCGGCTTTTTGGGCAAAGTGTTCGGCCCGCTCGGCATGGTGCAGGCGCTCTGGACCGGCGCGCTGCCTTGGGGATTCGCGCTGAATTGCGTGACCAATGATCTGATCTGGTGGGTGCCCTTCGCCCTCATTTTGAAACACGCGTGGGATCGCGACCAGACCGACCTCGGCACAGGTGATCTCCCCGACGAGCCCACGCTTCTTGCCGAAGCCCGAACCAGCGCGGGCCGCAGCCTCGCGGAATTGTCGCGTGGCCAGCTTGTGCTGGTCGTTTTCCTCCGCCATGCAGGCTGCACCTTCTGCCGGGAAGCGCTGGCCGATCTTTCCGCAAAGCGCGCGGAGATCGAGAAACGCGGGACGAAGCTCGCGCTCGTCCACCTGGGCACGGCAGAAGCGTTCGCGGCCTTCGCGGGGAGTTACCATCTCGCCGACGTGCCGGCCGTGTCCGACCCCGAGCGGCGGCTCTACCGCGGGCTGGGCCTGCGTCGGGGAAAGCTCGCGCAATTGCTCGGCTGGAGCGTCTTGATCCGCGGAGCGCGTGCGTTCTTTTCCGGACATCGGGTCGGGCCACTTGAAGGCGACGGCACACAGATGCCGGGCGTCTTTCTCATCCGCGATGGCCAGGTCGTGCGTCGCTTCATTCACGCCACCGCAGCCGACCGTCCCGACTACGTGGAACTCAGCCGCATCCCCGCGACGCCATGAACGCACTCCTCGCCGCGCACTTTGCCGCGACCTGGGCGCTCGTCGGTCTCATCTGGATGGTCCAACTCGTCCACTACCCGCTCTTCGCGCAAGTCGGTCCCGACACCTTCCGCGCCTACCACGCCCGACACACGCGCCGCATCACGTTCATCGTTGCGCCGCTCATGGCCGCCGAACTCCTCACCGCCGTCCTCCTCTTCTTCCGCGGCGCGCGAGAGCCGTGGCTGCTGGCGAGCTTCGCGCCGCTGCTCTTCAACTGGTTCGCCACCTGGCGAGTGCAGATCCCCCTCCACAACCGACTCGCCGCTGGCTTCGACTCCGAGACGCACCGTCGGCTCGTGGGAACCAACTGGTGGCGCACGCTGGCCTGGACCGTTCGCGGTGGCTGCCTGCTCTTTGGCGTTTCGTAGGAAGGAAGAACCCGACACGTTTTCCGCGGCGTGCATCGTGGAGCGGCGATGGTCTTGTCAATCCACGGCGAAAGTGGTGAGGGCGCTGCTGCAGGCTATTCGAGAGCAAGCGCCGGCAGCGATGGCGACCGCGTCCCCTCGTCGGGTAGCCTTGCCCAGCATCCAACTGACGGTCTCGAATCGCCCGCGGTGGCGCAGGACTTTGAAACCGTGGAACTCCACGGGGAAACCGACCTCACGAAACTGGCCCTCGCGATCAATTTCTAAATTGGACGACATTCCGTTGGCGACGTGACTGCCGTCGTCCGCCTGTGGGTCGACCGAGATGTCTTCGTGGTGCCGAGCCGATCCCGAGCGGGAGCAGCCAACCACGGCGCCGCTCATGTGGCCAAACTCCACTTCGGATCTCACCGAGGGAGAGCATCGGCTGCGGAAGGAGGCGATGTCGGGACGGAAGAAAGGTGACGAGACTGGCGGCGTGGGGCGGTCTCGCGAGTGGAAGTCCGCGAGGGTGACGGCGGGGTCGGGAGGAAGGGGAGTGCTTCGCGGCGGCCAGGCCGGGTCCAGTCGGCGGTGAGGGCGGCGATGACGCGGGGCTTCTCGATGCCGCGATGCTCGATGAGGTAGTTGAACAAACTCTCGGCGAGCGTGGCGAGGGCGATGCTGTGGCGGCGGCCGAGGTGCGGGTAAAGCCAGTCGATGAAGGCGAGGAACGACGCAAAAGGTGAGGCGCTGGCGTCCCAGAGGAGCGGCAGGGTTTCGCGGAAGTGGCCGCTGTTTCCCAGCAGATCCCAGAACCGCGCGAAGGCCCGCAGGCGCTGCATCTGCGGGAAGTCGATGAGCCGGGTGCGGAGGATTTCGTAGGGCGGATTCGGGCTGTAGATCATGCCCCACTCGACGTCGTGGCGGATGATGGGCGTGCCGCGCAGGCGCTTGAGGATGCCGACCTGGATTTCTTGCGGACGCAGGGCGACGAGTCGGTCGAAGCCGCGACCGAAGCTCTCCAGATCTTCGCCGGGCAGGCCGACGATGAGATCGGCGTGGACGTGGACGCCGGTGGCATCGCGCAGGTAGCGCAGGTTGTCCTCGAGGCGCTCGAGGCTTTGCCGACGGCTGATGTTCTTGGAAGTCGCGTCGTCGAAGGTCTGGATGCCGACTTCAAACTGGAGCGCGCCGGGCGGGAATTTCGCGATGATTTCGCGCAGCGCTTCGGGCAGGCGATCGGGGACCATCTCGAAGTGGACGAAGAGACCGTCGCGCCAGCGGTCGAGGAAGAACTGGAGGATCGCGCGGCTGGTGGGCAGGTGCAGGTTGAAGGTGCGATCGACGAACTTGAATTGCTTCGCGCCGCGGGCGAGCAGGCCATCGAGCGCGGCGAGGAAGGGTGCGAGCGGCACGGCGCGCACGGGGATTTCGAGCGAAGAAAGGCAGAACTCGCAGGTGAACGGGCAGCCGCGCGAGGCCTCGACGTAGAGGACGCGGTGCGCGAGGTCTTGATCGGTGTAGAGCTTGTAGGGCAGCGCGAGCCGATCAAAAGCGGGCAACTCGGCGGCGATGATTTTGGGGAGGGTCGCACCGTCGAGCAGTGCGCGGCAGACTTCGGCAAACTTGAGATCGGCCTCGCCGGTGATGACGTGATCGGCCAGGGCGACGATCTCCTGCCCGTCCGTCTCGTAGCTGACTTCCGGGCCGCCGAGGATGATGATGAGTTCGGGCCGCAGTCGCTTGAGCAGGCCGACGACTTCGGTGGTTGGCGTGACATTCCAAATATAAATGCCGAGGCCGACGATGCGGGGCTCGCCGGCGAGGATGGCCTCGACGATGTCGAGCGGGCGTTGGTTGATGTCGAACTCGAGCAACGCGGCGCGCGTCTGGAGTTCGCCGAGATTTGCCAAAAGATAGCGCAGCCCGAACGCGCTGTGAATGTAGCGCGCATTGAGAGTGGCAAGGACGATTTCCGGCATCACGCGCACTGTGGGCCGAAAGCGCCGCGAGGGAAAGGACGTGCTTCAGCACGTCCCGGTGAGCGCCAATGCGCCGGGAAATACTGTCGTCACAACAACGCGGAACGCCCGCATGACAGCCCCGGCCACCGCGCCCTCCGCGGGCGGGAGAAGGGCTTGCCCAACACCAGCCAAACCACCTACAAGCCAATCACCTTCTCAAGGCCTCCGGGCCAACTGAAGGGCGCCGAACAGCGGCGCGCGCCGATGCCTGAATACCCGACCCAACCACTGATCGACGACATCACCCGCTCCCTCCTGCCGGAGGAGTATGATCGCGCGGCGCAGACGGCCCTGACGTTCTTCGATGCGCTCAACGAAGAGATCATCGAGCAGCGCGAAGTGAAGCTGGCCTGCGCGGAGGGCTGCGGCGTTTGCTGCTCGCTCCGCGTCGATGTCTTCGCCCACGAAGTTCTGCTGTTGGCGGATCATATTCGCCAGCACTTCGGTGTGGAGGAAAAGGCGGCGCTGCTCGGTCGTCTCGCTGCTCATTCGGCGGAAGTTATGCCGCTCTCGCCCTTCGAGCACGCCACGAGGAATGTGCCGTGTCCCATGCTCATCGAGGGTCGGTGCTCGGTTTATGCGGCCCGTCCGCACTCGTGCCGTCGGCATCACTCGCAGGATCTTTCTGTCTGCCAATACACCTTCGATCACCCGACCGATCTAGAATCCCCGGCGGCGCACGACCGCGACCTGTATCGCGCGCTCACCGCGGCGATGCAGGAGAATATCGACGTGTATTTCCAGCTCGGGTTCGACGTCACGATCTACGAGCTCGGCACCGCGCTTCTCGAAGCCTTGAGCGATCCCGCGAGTTGGCAGCGCTGGCAGGACCGCGAGCAGGCCTTTCTCCGCGCCTCGATCACGCCCTCGGAGTGAAGCGTCGTGCCTTTTGAAAAGGAGTCCGCCATGTTCGGCCACGCATGAAACGCACCCCGCCCGAACCCACGCCGCACCGCCGGGTGCTGATCTTTGTCGATGAGTCGAACGTGACCAGCACGGCCAAGGGCGCGAATCGCAAGCTCGACTGGAACAAGCTGCGCGACCACCTCGTGCGCGGACGCGAACTCATCGAGATGGTCGTCTATGCCGGCCTGCCGCCCGCAATGCCCGAGTGGCAGGCAGAGCGGGACAAAAAAAACAAGTTCCTCTTCTGGCTGCGCTCCCACGGATTCCTGGTCGTGGAAAAGGACGGCTCGCCCGTCGATGCCGCGCACTACAAGGCCAACGTGGACGTGCTCATGGCCATCGATGGCGTGGAGCTTTCGACGCAGATGCAGCCGGACGTGGTGGTCCTCGTCACTGGCGACGCCGATTTTGCGCACCTCGCGCTGCAGCTTCGCCGGCGCGGCATCCGCGTGGAAGTCGCGTCGGTCGCGCAGGTGCTCGGCTCGGGGCTGAAAACCTCGGCGAATGAAGTCATCGACCTCGCCCCGTTGCTCGCGACCTTCGATCCGCTGGCCTGAGCGGCCCCGCGACCCCGGGGAAATTCTGACCAAGATTTCATCCCGCGCCGAGGCGGCATCGTTTGCATGCGCCGGGATGCCCGGTATCCTGCGGCCTGCCTGTGATTGCCCATCGCGACATCCCACTCTCCCAGACGTCGCGCCGGGTGCTCTTCCTCAATGCAAACGAAACGATGAGTCCGTATCGCGTGGCACCGCTCGGGCTGGCCTTCGTCGCGAGCGCGGTGCGGGCCGCGGGACACGATGTGCGGTTCATCGATTTTCCACAGTCCGCAGCGGAGCGGCGGGAGTTCCGGCGGGTCATCGCGGAATGGCCGGCGGACTACCTCGCGGTCGGCATTCGCAACCTCGACAACAGCGACTTCCACGCTTTCGAGAGCTACTTGAAGCAACCCGCCGCCCTCGTCGCGGAAGCGCGTGCGGCGCGACCGGGATTGTGCGTCATCCTCGGCGGCCCGGCGGCGACCGTGGACCCGAAGCTCGTGCTGAACGCGGTGCGCCCCGATTACATCCTGCTCGGCGAAGGTGAGGAGAGCCTGCCGCAGATCATCGCCCGACTCGAAGCTGGCGAAGAACTGCCCGAGATCATCGGCTCCGACGAAGCCGGCGAGAAACCTTTCCGCGTGCTCGACGCCGCGCGCCTGCCTGCGCCACGCCTTTATGAATGGGTCAGCGATCTCCGCCCTTATCTGCGCGGCGATGCCGGTTACCCGCTCCAGACGAAGCGTGGCTGTCCGCTCAAGTGTACCTATTGCACCTACGGTCGCATCGAGGGCACGCGCTATCGTTTCCTCGAGCCGCAGGCCATCGCCGACGAGGTGGAAGGCGCGATGGAGCGCGGCGTGCGCGACTTCGAGTTCGTCGATAGCACCTTCAATCTCCCGCCGCGCCACGCGCTCGGCATCCTCGACGCGCTCTCCGCGCGGAAGCTCGAGGCGAACTACGTCGGCACCGGTCTGAACCCTTCCAAGCTGCCCGATGAACTGCTCGCAGCGATGCGCGCCGTCGGTTTTCGGAGCGTCATCCTCACCGCGGAAAGCGCCTCCGACACGATGCTCGCGAGCTATCAGAAAAACTACCGGCGCGACCGGCTCTATGAAGCTGCGGACCTGCTCGCCAAGCACGACATCACCGCGCTCTGGGTCTTCCTCATCGGTGGTCCCGATGAGACGCCGACGACCGTAGGCGAGACGCTCTCCTTCATCGAGGAGCGCGTGCAATCGCCACACGCGGTCTACATCACCAGCGGCATCCGCGTGTACCCCGGCAGCCCGATCGCCGACGACGCCGAGGCTGGGCTTTTCGTGAAAGAGGATCTGCGCCGGCGCTCCGAACTGCCGGACCTCGACTTCTTCTACTCGCACGCCACGCCGCCCGATTGGCTCGAGGCCCGGCTCCGCGCCTTTCAGCAAAAGCATCCACACGTGATGCTCTCCTGCGAGGGGCACAGCGCCGTGACGCAGACCGCGCTGCGCGTCATGAGCTACCTGCCTTTCCGCAAACCCTACTGGCAATACATCCCCACGCTGAACCGCATCCGGCGGTTCATCCTCCCAAATAACTGACATGCGCCTGCGCCTCATCCTCCTCTCTTTCCTGCTACTTCTGCCTGTGCTGGTCCGTGCGGATGAAGTTTGGACCGGTGCCGCCGATGTCAAATTTCGCGGCTATTCCACGCTCCACAATTTCGAGGGCACGGTGAAGCAGGTGCCGCTCAAGGTGACCGTGACCGGCGCGGACAAAGACCGCGTGGTCAGCGCCACCTCCAGTGTCGAGGTGAAGGACATGAACACCGCGCACGAAGGCCGCGACACGAACATGATGACGATGTTCCAGCAGGCGAAGAATCGTTTCATCAAGGTGGAAGTCGATGACGCGGCCGAGCGCGAACTGCGTCCGGCAGGTGGCGGCGCGGGCTCGATGCCGGTGAAGCTGACCATCGCCGGCATCAGCGGAGTGGTGACGGCGAAAGTCACGAATGTCTCCGAGGCCGCAACGCGCGGTTCGTTCGACCTCTCGTTCCCGATTTCGCTCAGAGCCTTCAAACTTGATCCGCCAAAATCTCTCGGCGGACTCGTCAAAGTGCGCGACACCGTGGATGTGACGGTTCGCGTCGTCTTGAAAAAGGAGGCCGCGAAATGAAAGCCGATGTGCTCGTGCTCGGTGGCGGACCGGCGGGCGGGATGACCGCGCTGCTCTTTGCCCGCGCGGGGCACTCGGTGGTTCTGTGCGAGTCCCATGCGGCTTTGCCCGAGCGGGTGTGCGGCATGTATTTGTGCCCGGCGGGCGTCGCTCTGCTGGAGCGACTCGGGCTTCACGACAAGCTCGCTTCCGACGCACGGCAACTCCGCGGCATGGTCATGGTCGCGCCGAATCTGCAGCGGCTCGAAACGTTTTTCCCGCAGGGCGAAAACCTGCCCGACCACGGCTTGGCGCTGATGCGTCCGCAACTCGACAACGCGCTGCTCGATCTCGCGCGCGAAGCCGGCGTGCAGGTGCGCATGGGAGCGCGCCCGACTTCCATCGAGCGCAGCGGCGCAGGGTGGCGCGTCGCCTTGCCCGATGGTGAATGCGTCGAAGCGCGACTGCTCGTCGGCGCCGATGGCCGCAAATCCTCCACCGCTCGCCTGCTCGGCCTTACGCTGCCGCTGAAGCGTTCGCGCGCCGCGATTCACATCGATCGCCCGACGCTCATGCCTGTGTCGCCGCTCGGCCAGATGCACGTCTTCGACGACGGTGCCTACGCCGGCCTGAACCCGATCGCGCCCGGCCTGATGAATGTCTCAATGGTCTGCGATCCCGAAGCGCTGCGCGTTCGGCCGGTGGTCGAGTTCATCAATGAACACATCGCGCGCAGCCCACACCTCAGCGCGCTCGTCGAACTGCTGCCGCCCGACGCGCGCCCCGGCGTCACCTTTCCCACCAACGCCCGTGTCCGCCGCGCCGCGACTCACGATGCCGCGCTCGTCGGTGATGCGTCTGGTTACATCGATCCGCTGACCGGCGAGGGGATCTACGCCGCGCTTTGGACTGCGGAAGCATTGGTCGATTTCGCCTCGCAAGGCTGGAACGATCTCCCGGCGGCGCTCGATCGTTACGCCCGCCAAAGAGCGCAGCGCCAGCGTTCCAAGGCGATCCTCTGCGAGCTTTTCCAGTACGTCATTCGCCGCCCTGCGCTGGCCAATTCCATTCTCGGCCTACTCTCGCGACGGCAAGCGGTGGCGGATTCCTTCATCGGCATCGTCGGCAACAGCTACACCCCGGCGCGCGGTCTCGCGAGGATCGCCCTGAACGCCATCGCCTTCTAACCTCACCACATGCCCGCCTACATCAATCACGTCGCCTGCGCCGTTCCACCGCACGAACGGCAGAAGGCGTTCATCGATTCCCTGTCGCATTGGGCCGGGCCGCCCGAGGTCGTGGAAAAGCTGCGCCAGATCGTGTTCGGCGCGCAGATCGACGAGCGCTACACCGTCCTGCCGGAGCCGTTTGGGTTGAATGGCGCGCCGGGCTTTTATCGACCGGGCGATTTTCCCGGCACCCGCGAACGCATGCTCCTCTATCAGCGCGAGGCGCCGAAGCTCGCGCTCGCCGCGCTCGCGAACTTGCAGCAGGAGGCGGGCGACCTGCGTCACGTCACGCATCTGATCGTCACGAGCTGCACCGGCTTTTACGCGCCGGGGCTCGATATCGATATCGTGCGCGACCTCGGCCTGTCGCCCGATGTGCAGCGCACGATCATCGGTTTTATGGGCTGTCACGCCGCGCTCATCGGCCTGCGCAATGCGCGCCACATCGTGGAGTCCGATCCCGATGCCGTCGTGCTCATGGTGAATCTGGAATTGTGCAGCCTGCATCTGCAGGAGACCGAGCGCATGGATCGCCTCGTGTCTTTCCTCCTCTTTGCCGATGGCTGCGCCGCGTCGCTCATCACCTCGCAGCCGCAAGGCCTGCGCATCGATCGCTGCGCCAGCCACCTCAGCCTCGCCGATGCGGAGCGCATGGCGTGGCACGTCGAAGACCAGGGGTTCGCCATGACGCTCGACGCCCGGCTGCCTGCGCGCATCCGGCAGTGGTTCCGCTCGGCGGAGGAACTCACCAACGCCGGTCACGACGCGAGTGAAATGCTCTGGGCGATTCATCCTGGTGGACGGCTGATCCTGAGCAGCGTGCAGGACGCCTGCGGCCTCAGCGATGCGCAGATGCATCTCTCACGCGAAGTGCTCCGGCGATTTGGAAATATGTCGTCCGCGAGCATCATGTTCATCCTCCGCGATCTGCTGCGGCTCGGTGTCGAGGAAGCCGCCGGTCGTCCAGGCCGCGCCATCGCTTTTGGCCCGGGGCTCACCGTCGAACTCATGGATTTCACGTGGCATTCGTCACCCCTTCGTGCGTCGGAAGCCGTGATCGAAGACGCGACGCTCGCGGTTTAAAACGCGGACTGGTTGATGAGCAGACGGCCCGAACCCGAACACGAGTATTCGTCGCACGGCGGACTGGCGCGCTACTTTGTGGAGCATCGCGAAGTCGGCTGGATGGCGCTGTTCGCCGTGCTCATCTGGGGCGCGATTTCCTTTTTCCTACTCCCGCAGCAGGAAGACCCAAGCCTGCCGCGGCGCATCGCGCGGGTTGTTTGCGTGCTGCCCGGAGCCACGGCTTCGCAGGTCGAGGAACTGGTCACGCGGCGTCTCGAAAAGAAAATCGCCGAGGTGGAAACGATCGAGGAGATGAGCAGCGAAACGCGCGCCGGCGTCGTGATTATCAGCCTCGGCCAGCGATCGGATGGCGAAGCGGGCGTGCAGCAGGAGTGGGATAAACTGCGGGCTAAACTCGCCGAGGTCGCGCTTCCGGAAGGTTGCCTGCCGGTGCAACTCCAGACGGATTTCGGCGATGTCGTGACCCTGCTGCTCGCGGTGACCAGCCGCAATTCCACCGACTACCGCCCGCTCACTACGGCGGCGGAGCAACTCGAGGACGACCTGAAGCAAGTCGGCAGCGTCGGACGCACGCGGATGGTCGGCGCGACTGGAGAATCGGTGCAGTTGCTCTTCTCGCCCGAGAAGCTGAACCAGCACGGGCTCTCGCTTTTCCGCCTCGCGGAACAACTCAAGCAGCGCAACCAACTCACACCTGCGGGCGCGCTGCAGAGCGCCACGGATAGCCTGCCGGTTCAGTTGAGTGGCGAGCTGCGGAGCGAGGAAGATGTGCGCGGCATCATCGTCGGCGCGTCTTCCGAGGGGCGGCCCGTTCGCCTCGGCGAGGTCATGGAAGTGCACCGCGGTGAAGACGAGCCGCGCCCATTTCATGTCGATGTGCTCAAGCGTCCCGCGACCGGCGGCGAGTTGCAGAGGCAGCGTTCGGTGATGCTCGCGGTGGAGATGAAGTCCGGGCGCGTGATCAGCGATTTCGCCCGCGAGGTGGACGACGCCATCACCCGCCTGAAGCCGCAACTGCCCGCGGGTGTCGAGGTGCTGACGATCTCCGATCAGCCGAAATCCGTGGAGTATCGGATCCGGCATTTCAGCCAGTGTTTTGGCGAGGCCGTGCTCGTGGTCATCGTGGTCGCGCTGCTCCTCATGGAATGGCGCGCGGCGCTGATCGTCGCCTTCGCCATTCCGCTGACCGTCGCCATGACGCTCGGCGGCATGCACCTCGCCGGCATCCCGCTGCATCAAATCTCGATCGCCGCTCTCATCATCGCGCTCGGGATGCTCGTCGATGACCCGGTGGTCGCCGCCGACGGCATCAATCGCGAAATGGCGGGAGGGCGCCCGCGCGGCCTCGCGGCCTGGCTCGGTCCGTGGAAACTGCGCCGCCCGATCCTCTTCGCGACGTTGATCAATATCTTCGCCTTTCTCCCGCTCGTCCTACTGCCCGGCGACAAAAAACATTTCATCTACGCGCTGCCGGTCGTCGTCACGCTGGCGCTCGTCGCGTCGCGCATCGTCTCGATGACGTTCGTCCCGTTGCTCGGCTACTACCTGCTGCGAGGCCAGCGCGGCTTTGATCAAGGCGGACAAGTGCGACGGTTTCCCTTCTCACTGCTCGATCGACTGCTCCTCGCCGTGCTGCCGGTCTATCGCGCACTCCTCGAAGGAGCGCTGCGTCGTCCGTGGCTGGCGATGCTGCTCGCGTATGGCCTGCTGGCGGCGAGCCTCACGCTCGCGCCGCGGCTCGGGCGGCAATTCTTTCCGCCCGCCGAGCGCAATCAACTACTCATCGATCTGGCCCTTCCGGGTTCGCCTTCCCTCGAGCAGACGCGACGGGTCTGCGACGACGTCACGCGGCTGCTGCAGCGCCACGAGGAAGTCGTGAGCGGGGCGGTCTTCGTCGGTGGTTCGGCGCCGCGTTTCTATTACAACGTCACGCCGAAAGCTCCCGACGATCATCTCGCGCAAGTGCTCATCAACACTCGCGACGCGGACGAAGTACCCGCCTTGGTCGCGAAGCTGCGCGCGGAACTCGACCGCGAAATTTCCGGCGCACGCTGTGTGGTGAAACAACTCGAACAGGGCCCGCCAGTCGATACGCCGATTCAGATCCGGCTCACGGGCGACGACCTCGACAAGCTGCGCGGGTTGGCGGATCAGGTCGCTTCGGCGCTCCGGGAAGCCGGTGGTTACAAGGTTCACGACGACCTCGACCAACGCGTGCCCACGCTGGAGATTCGCATCGATCATGACCGCGCGAGTGCTGCGGGTGCCGTGACCCCGGCGATCGGCGCAGCGGTGCGCGCGGCGTTTGCAGGGCTGACGGTGACTGAATTGCGCGAAGGCAGCCGCCTCGTGCCCGTGGTCCTGCGGCTCCGCGCCGAGGAGCGTGGCGATGTGGCGAAGGTCAACGAGCTGCGCGTCGAATCGCTTTCCGGCGCGTTGGTGCCGTTGCGGGAGATTGCCCAAGTCCAGACCGAGCCGGACTTCGCCACGATTCATCACCACGGCCAGCGGCGGTCGGTGACGGTGAAGTCGTATTCGCCGATCGGTGAATTGCCCGCCGCGGTGCTGGCACGAGCGAAACCTGCCATCGATCGTATCGCGCTGCCGCCGGGCTATCGACTGGCCTACGACGGCGAGGCCAAGGAACTGAAGCAGAGTCGCGAAGAGATGGGCGGCGTGATGATGGTCTCACTCGCCTTGATCGCGCTGGCTATGATCATTCAGTTCAATTCCGTGACGAAATCCGTGGTCGTCATGCTCACGGTGCCGCTCGGGCTGATCGGTGGTCTTGCCGGACTGGCGCTGTTTCAAGCGCCGCTCGGCTTTATGGCGATGCTGGCGATCGTCAGCCTCGCGGGCGTGATCGTGAGCCACATCATCGTGCTCTCGGATGCCATCGAGGAAGCGCGGGCGGAGGGGATGGAATTGCAAAGTGCGCTGATTCGGGCGGGACTCGTGCGCATGCGGCCGGTGTTGGTCACGGCGCTGGCGACGGCGGGTGGATTGATCCCGCTGGCCCGGACGGGCGGCGATCTGTGGGCGCCGCTGACCGCGGTGCATATCTTCGGCCTGCTCGTGGCCACGGTGCTCACGCTCTTCATCCTGCCGGTGCTGTATTACTTGTTTGCCGCGCGGCTGCGCTGGTTTCAATAATCCGCGCCCATGCTGAAAACTTATCTCGCTGTGATGCTCGGGGGCGCTGCCGGCACGGGCCTGCGCATGGCGCTCACTGCTTGGTGCGCGCATCGCTTTGGCGAGGCGTTTCCCATCGGGACGATGGCGGTGAATGTGCTCGGCTCCCTGGTGATCGGCGCGGCAGCGGCGCTCACGGCGCCTGATGGTGCGCTGGCTCACGCGACGCTATTGCGGCAGGTCGTGATCGTCGGAGTGCTCGGCGGCTTCACGACGTTTTCCTCTTTCAGCCTGCAAACGCTGAACCTGCTCGCCGCGGGTGAGGGGATGCGAGCGGCGGCAAATGTCGTGCTCTCGGTGGTGCTGTGCCTCGGGGCCGCGTGGCTCGGGCAGGTGCTAGTGGCGGGCGCTCGCTGAGGCGACTGGCTTATTCCGCGAGGGTGCAGCGACCGCCGCTGCGGTGCGCGCCGTCGGCGTTTTCGATGACGAATTTCACGCGCACCGTGCCGCTGGCCGAATCGGTGATCGGGCTGACGAACTCGACTTTGCCCGGAGTCGTGACCTTTTCTTCGAGCAGCTTGAGGTTCACGGTCGCTCCGACTTGAAACGTCGCAGCGCGAGCGGGCGGAAGGAAGAGATTGAGGATGAGCTTGTCCACTTGCACGACGGTGAGGACGTGCGGATTCGAGGCCGAGACAGCTTCGCTGGGGTCGCGTTTGATCTCGGTCACGATGCCATCGACCGGCGAGCGAAGCGTGCGGGTTTCGATCTGCGCTTCGATCCGGCGAACCTGCGCTTCCTTGATGACGAGATCGGTGCGCGCGCGGTCGAGTTCCTCGGGTGTCGAGCGGTTCGCGGCGGAGAGTTCTTCGAGGCGCTTGAGCCGCGTGGCCTGCAGCTTCGTTTCGGCTTTGGCAATATCGAGCTCCGCCTGGAAGGAAGCGGTGTCGAGTCGCGCGAGCACCTGACCTTTTTTGGTCGCGGTGCCTTCCTCGACGAGCATCTCGCTGATCACGCCCTGCTCGCTGGCGGAGACGGTGATCGTCCGGTAGGGCTCGGTGTAGCCGAGGATCGCGGGCTCGTCGGCGCTCAACATGGCCGTGCCGAGGAGCAGGAGGAAAGCGAGCCGTCGGGCGAAAATCATGCGCGAGAACTAGAGCGCGTGCTTGAGCTCGTCGAGCCAGAGATGGTGCGCGGCGAGGGCGCGGCGCTGGGCGTGATCGAGCGCTTCGACGCGGCGCTGGATGCGGCGAAACTGGGCGGCGTGCTTCGGTTTCAATTCGCCGGTTTCACCGGCAGTGAGTGCGAGTCGCTGAGCCAGAGGCGCGGCGTGGCGCTGGAAGAGGTCGTCTTCAAGACTGAGGAAAAACTGGGCGCTGCCGGGCTGGCCCTGGCGGGCGGCGCGGCCGATGAGCTGGCGGTCGATACGCGCACTTTCGTGACGCTCGAGGCCGATGACGTGTAGGCCACCGGCGCGCTGGCTTTCCTCGGGCACGGGGATGTGCGCGCCACGTCCGGCCATGTTGGTCGCGATGGTGATCGAGCCGGGTTCGCCGGCGCGCTCGATGATCGCTGCTTCCTCGGCGTCCTGCTTGGCATTGAGCACGCGCATGACGAAGCCGAGCGGGACGAGGGTTTCGACGAGCGCCTCGGCGTTTTCGATGGTGCGGGTGCCGATGAGGATGGGCTGGCCTTTGGCGTGGCGCGCGGCGACTTCGCGCGCGACCGCGGCGTGTTTGGCATCGCGCGTGGCGAAGACTCGATCGGGCAGCACCACGCGCTGGCAGGGCCGGTGCAGCGGGACGATGACGGTGCGCAGTTCGTAGGTGGAGCGAAATTCCGCGGACGCTTCGGCAGCAGTGCCGGTGAGGCCGCAGATGCCGTCGTAGAGCTGGAAATACGAGGGCCGCGAGATCGTCGCCTCGGAGTTGTTTTCCTCGGTGATGGTCACGCCGGAGTGCGCTTCCACGGCCTGGTGCAAGCCTTCGCGCCAGGTGCGATCGGGGCACAGGCGCCCGGTGAATTCATCCACGATCATCGCCCGGCCTTCTTCGATCACGTAATGCACATCGGGCCGCAAGCCGTAGCGCACATGCAAAGCGTGCTCGAGATATTGCGGCCAGACGCGGCGGAGTTGCTGCAGCGCGGTGTCGGTGAGCTGGTCGAAGGCGAAACGTTCCCCCGCGGGCGTGAGCGTGTGGCGCTGCGCCTGGAGGGTGAAATGCTCGCGCAGTTTCATGAGCGCGGCGATTTCGTCGGCGAGGCGATAGACCTCGGGCGTGCCGCTCGGGCGGCGTTCGCTGGTGGCGATGATCAGCGGGCTGCGCGCTTCGTCGAGGAGGACGCTGTCGGCTTCGTCGATGATCGCGAAGGCCTGACCGCGCTGGATGAGATTTGGCTTGGGTGGGATGCGACCGAGCAGGATTTCGTGAAAGCGCGGTTCGGTGCGGCCGGCGGCGCGGATGGCGAGCTGATCGCGCAGGTAATCGAAGCCAAACTCGGTGCCAACCCCGTAGGTGACATCGCACGCGTAGGCGGCGCGCTTGGCGACCGGGCTGTCCTTTTCGCGGAGCAGCCCGACGGTGAGGCCGAGGCGGGCGAAGACCGGGCGCGCAAACTCGGCGTCGCGCTCGGCGAGGTAGGGATTGACCGTGGCGACATGCGCGCCCAGGCCGCGGAGGCCGAAGTGAAATGCCGGGAGCAGCGCGGCGAGCGTCTTGCCTTCGCCCGTGGCCATCTCGACCAGCGTGCCTTCGGCGAGCGCGAGCCCGGCGAGGATCTGCACGTCGTAGGCGGTGAGTCCATGCGTGCGGCGGACGCTTTCCACGACCAGCGCGATGGCTTCGACCGAGTAGTCCGCGGCAGCCGCTTTTTTTCGCGACGTGGCGCGGAGAGCGTCGGCGCGTTCGCGCAGGCGCGTGTCGGTTTCAGCGGCGAGCTGCGGGAGCTGGCGATGGATTTCCGCGAGTGCCGCGGCGCGGTCTTTTCGCGCTTCGCTCCGGCGCCAGGCGGGCAGGAAGTCGAAG